>NZ_NEVM01000005.1:1229058-1536323 GCF_002261225.1 Bordetella genomosp. 10 | reverse complement strand
TCTGGCTGCCGGACGCGGCCGAGGCGCCCGCCGCGCTGCCGGCGGCATCGGTGGCGTCGGCGCCGTTGGCCTGGCCGGACGACTGCGCCGTCTTCGAGTTGAACTGCGTGTAGGTGGCCAGCGAGCTGGTGAGCGACGAGATCGACGTCATGATGAAAGGCTCCGGTGTCGGGTTGGCGGCCGCTCGCCGTCCTCCCGCATGGACGGTCTGCGCAGCCGGAGGCTGGCGTGGCGGCTTTCCCCGAAGCGCCTGGCCAACTGGTTCTACATAGCGATTAACGGCGGGCTTGCTCGAAAACTTAAGCCTGTCCTTATGTCCTCAAGCCTGCCCGGATTTCGCGCCGCCTCGGCGCGCGCGTAACGCGACGTGGACCGGAGTGCGGCAAGGACTGGTAGCAAGCAAGGAGCAATAACGGCGGTAATGTATCCGCACTATTCGCCTGCTTTCACGCTCCCGGGCTGAATCTTCACCAAGCTTTCGCAATTCAGCCGCTTCGCCCTTTTATCGGGTGGCGTCTTGGCGATCGCCGGGCTTTACCGGTCCGGGAAGATATTGCCCAGCGGGGAGGCCGCCTTCGTCACGCGGGCGAGCGAATCGAGGATTTTTCGCTCGTCCATCCCCCGGGTGATGAAGACCAGCCGCGAAACATTGTCCTGGTCCTCCGCCGGCGGGAGGTGGGACGGCGGGTAGACGCGATGCCGCACGCCCTGGACGACGAGCTTGCCCGCCGCGCGCACGTCCAGGATGGATTTGAATCGCAGGATGCGATCGCCGTGGCGGTTGAGCAGGGCGGTGAGCCACACCGAGAACGTCGCCCAATCGACGGAACGGTCGAGCACCGTGGAAAAGGTCTGGACGGCGTTGGTGTGCGTGTGCGGCGGGGCTGCCCGGCCAGCGCCAGGGGTAGCATCGGGGCCCGGCAGCCTGCCGGTATCGGCCAGGGTGTTCGCGACGGGCGCGAAGATCGCCCCGGGAACGTCGTTCAGCGTCAATTCGCAGGCCGGGTTGACGGACCGGACCGCCGCGGTCAGCGACGCCAGGCTGGCGCTGTCGGCCAGGTCGCTCTTGGTGACGATGACGCGGTCCGCCGCCGCCAACTGGGTCGCCGCCTCCGTGAATCTGCCGAGGGTGTGCAGGCCTTCCAGCGCGTCGAAGGTGGCGACGCAGGGGCCGACGCGGATGTATTCGTCGAGGTTTTCGTCGGAGAGGATGGTGCCCAGGATGGGAGCGGGATCCGCGAGCCCGCTCGTTTCGACGATGATGCGTTCGAGCCGCGGCAGCTCTCCCCGGGCCCGCCGCGTCAGGACGTTCAGCAGCGCCTCCCGCAACCGTTCGAGCACGGTACAGCACAGGCAGCCGTCGGCGATGGCCTCGATTTCCGAGTTCAGATGCAGGGCGATGCGGTCGTCGATGGATTCGCGGCCGAATTCATTGATGATGACCAGCACGGCGTCCGCGGGCTGCTGCCGCAGGTAGCGCTTGAGCAGGGTGGTCTTGCCGCTTCCAAGGAAGCCGGTGACGACGTTCAGTTCGAGGCGCGGTACGAGTCGGGCCATGGCGAGGTCGGAAGAAAATCGGTTTCGAGCGGATCGATGCGGGCATGGCCCATCTGTTCCGCGATGCGCCACAAGGCCGACAGGTCGGGCGCCACCTTGCTGCGTCCTTGCGCGTCCTCGACGCAATAGGACTCGCCGTCCCAGTCGCCGGCCGTCAGGCCGGCCGGGTGCAGTATCCGGTTGATCAGGCGCAGCCGCTTGGCGCGCTCCGCGCGGTTTTCCAGTATGCCCGCGGCGACGCCGCCCACCCCCATGGGATCCGCCGCGTCGCTCCAGTGCTGGCCGACGCCGAACACCGCGCAAACCTCACACATCGGTCGCTACTCCTTCCAGTGCCGCGGGCGCCGCGCGCGGGCTGATCGACACCGTGCTGATCGCGCTCTGCGAGATGAAATCCGTGACGCGCTTGCGGGCCAGGCCCGTGTGCGAGCAGGCGAGCGCTTCGGCGCGGTCGGCATCCTGTGCCGCGATCGCTGCGAGTATTTCCCGGTGCTCGCGCAGGATGTTGTTCAGGTGCGCCTGCCTGGCTTCCTCGCTGGGAAAGGTCTCGTAGCTCATCGCCAGGCGGGCGACGCGCAGGCTCTCGGTCAGGAGATTGGCGTAGATTTTCGCCAGCACGCGATTGCCGCAGGCATTGCCGATGGCCAGGTGCAGTTCCCAGTTGCCGTCGACCATCCCGTCGACGTCGTTCCTGGCATGCGCGTCCTCGAAGGCGGCGACCAGCGCTTCGATCCGCGCCAGGTCGGCCTTGGTGCGCCGCATCGCCGCCAGGCGCGTGACCGCCCGCTGGTTCAGCTCGAACGTTTCCAGGTGCTCCTGGAGCTGCGGAATGTCCATCGAGGCGACGCGCGCGCCGCGATTGGGAAGCAGCGATATCAGGCCTTCCGCGGCGAGGCGGATCATCGCCTCGCGCAGCGGCGTGCGCGAAATCCCCAGTTCCTCCACCAGCATCTGCTCGTCGATGTCTTCCCCCGGCGGCATTTCCAGCGAAACGATGCGGCTGCGCAGCAGTTGGTAAGCCTTGCTCGATCCCGAGCCTTTTCCCGTTTTGGCCGCTTCGGGCCGAGTCGGTGATTTCTTTCTCGTCATCTCGAAAAACTCTGTCGGTGTGGCGGCAGTTTAGCCAAAACCCGGGGTTGACACAAATCTTTTATACATTAAAAATTATTCGTGTATTGACTGTGTATTTTTAAAAGGGGAACTCGATGGGCACGAAGGACCAGCCGGACCAGGGGCATGTCGACCTGGTGATCGCGAACGGAACGGTGCATACGCCGGAGGGCAGCGCGCGCCTGAACGTATGCGTGCGGGAAGGAAGGATCGTCGGGTTGACCGACGCGGCCGCGACGCCGCCCGCGGCCAAGGTTATCGACGCCAAGGGCCTCGACGTGCTGCCCGGCTTGTGGCATGTCCACTGCCATTTCCGCGAGCCGGGGCACACCTACAAGGAAGACTTCACGTCGGGCACGACCGCCGCGGCCGCCGGCGGAATCACGTTCTGTATCGACATGACGAACAACGATCCGCATCCGACCACGCTGGAATCGTTCGAACTCAAGCGCGCGACGATCGCGCCCAAGGCGCTGGTGGACTACGCGCTGTATGGCGGCGGCCTGTATCCCAAGACCGTGGCCGCGCTGGCCAAGGCCGGCGCGGTGGGCATCAAGGTATTCAATACGCGCCACGTGAAGGAGGTGTACCCGTATATCTCCGAACTCGGCGTCGTCGATCACGGCATCCTCCATGAACTGTACGAGGCCGTCGCCGACACGGGACTGCTGTGCGCCGTGCATCACGACGACAGCGAGTGGTGCAAGCGCCTGACCTTCCGCGACTACATCAACGCCGGCAGGACGACGAACCGCGACTACATGGAAGCCTACGAGCGCGGCTATATGTACGGCCACGGCATGGCGGCGGGGCTGGCGGCCTCGACCTACTACGCGCGCGTCACGGGCGTGCGCCTGCACGTGCTGCACATGGGCGTCATGCCGCCGGCGGCGAACGAACTGGTCCGCTTCGCCAAGCGGCAGGGCGTCGATATTTCGGGCGAGATGGAAACGGCGACCCTGTTCATGACCCGCGCGCAGGCCGAGAAGGTGGGGCCGGGTGCGTATTCATGGGCCTATGCGCCGGAGGCGCATTGGGAGGCGATCCGGGACGGCACGGCCGACATGCTGGTCGGCGAGCACGCGCCGCATACCCTGGAGGAGATCACGCCGGGATGGCAGGACGCCTTTTCCGTTCCGCTCGGCATCACGGGGGCGCAGGAGTTCATTCCCCTGGTGCTCAACGCGGTGAACGAAGGCAAGCTGGGCCTGGGCGACGTGGCGAAGCTGTGCGCCGAGGCGCCCGCCAGGCGCTTCGGCCAGTATCCCAGGAAAGGCCGCATCCAGGTCGGCGCGGACGCCGATTTCACCATCGTCGACATGCAGGCGCGGCAGACGTTCACGGTCGCCGACATGCACACCAAGTCCGGCTATACCGCGTGGGAAGGCATATCGACCCAGGGCATGCCCGTCTACACCATCGTGCGCGGCGCGACGGTGATGGATCACGGCAAGATCACCGGCACGCCGGGCTACGGCCGGTTCCATCCCGGCATCGGCGCGGCCTGAGCGCGGCCGTTTCCATAGACAAATCAAATTCAAAACAGGCCGGCGCGCAGCCGGCGTCCAAGGGGCTCTCATGACCACCGTTCCATCCTCTCCCTCGCAGATCGCGGCCTCCGGGTCGCCTCCGGCCGGCCTCACGGCGCAAGCGGCCGCGCTGACCCAGCCGCAGATCGCGGCCCGCCTCGACCGGCTGCCCGTGTCCAGGTTCCACGTCGTGGTGCTGGTCGTCGCGGCGCTTTCCCTCTTCTTCGACACCCTGGACACGGTCATCACCGGCTTCGTCCTGGCGACGCTGAGCCCGCTGTGGGGCTTCGGCACCGCGACGATAGGCGTCATCTCCGCGATCGGCCTGGCGGGCTACCTGGTCGGGTCCGCGGTCGCGGGTTTCGCGGCCGACCATTACGGGCGCAAGCGGATGATCATGCTCACGCTCGTGATGTATTCGCTGTTCTCCGCGTCGCGCGGGCTGGTCGGCGACGTGTGGAGTTTCGCGGCGTTGAACTTCTTCACCTGGCTGTTCGTCGGCGCGGAAAGCTCCATCGTGCCGCCTTATCTGGCCGAGCTGTGGCCGACCCGCGTGCGCGGCAAGCTGGGCGGCTGGATGATGGGCTTCTTCGCGCTGGGCATCGCGTTCTCGCCGATCTGGGCGCTGAACATCATTCCGAATTTGGGCTGGCGCGCCGCGCTCTTCCTGACGCTGCCCTTCGCCATCGTCGTCGGCCTGATGCGCTCGGGGCTACCCGAGTCGCCGCGCTGGCTGCTGCGCAAGGGGCGCGTGGAGGAGGCCGAGGCGGTGCTGCGCTCGATCGAGCGGCGGGTAGGGCGCACCTTGGCGGGCGCGGGTACCCAAGCCCCGGCACCGGCTCCGGCGCCCGCCGCGCTTGCGGAACCGGCGCGCGCCTATACCGCGCGCGACCTGCTCAGCCCGCGCTACCGGAAGCTGACGCTGATGATGTGGCTGGCATGGTTCGCGGAATACGGCGTGCTCTATACCTTCATGACCTTCGTGCCGACCCTGCTGGCCATGGAGGGCTTCACCATCGTCAAGTCCTTCCAGTTCTCCATCGCCATCTATGCCGCGGTCATTCCCGGCTATGTCGTGGGCGGCTACGTGGTCGACTGGCTGGACCGCAAGCCGACCACCGTCATCGCCTTCATCGGCACGGCCGTCTTCGGCACGCTCTTCGGTCTGGCGACCACCTCGACCGCGCTGATGACGTTCGGCGGCCTCATGGCGTTCTGCCTGGCCCTGGGCTCGACGGCGATCTACAACTACACGCCGGAGCTGTACCCGACGGAGATCCGCGCCACCGGCATGGGCCTGGCATCCGCGTGGGGCCGGGCGGGCGCCATCATCCTGCTGCTGGTGTTCGGCGTCTTTTCGGTGCTGAAAGGCAAGCTGTTCGTCTTCGTGGTCAGCGACGTCGTGCTGCTGGCCGCCGCGGTCGTCGTCGCGATCATCGGCCCGTCGACCAAGGGCAGGTCGCTGGAAGATTCCTCAAGCTGAAGCCCGCGCCCGCGGGCGGCCCGGCATGCGCCGCGCGGACCCGCCTGGGGTCCGCGCGGCCGCGTGGATATCCGGTCCGCCGCTGGTGTACTCTTGCGCGAAACGCCGGCAGGCCGCCGGTTCGACAAGGTTTTCGCAGGGGAGTGCATGCCGGTGTCCTATTTTCCGCGTTGGCGTCTGGTCCGGGAACTGGTGCCCGGCACGGTGATGGCGCCGGACGAGCGCCTGCCCTGGCCGCGGACCGTTCTGATGGGCTTGCAGCACGTGGTGGCGATGTTCGGCTCGACGGTGCTGGCCCCCTTGCTGATGGGATTCGATCCCAACCTCGCGATCCTGATGTCCGGCGTGGGATCCCTGATCTTCTTCCTGTTCGTCGGCGGGCGCGTGCCCAGCTACCTGGGGTCCAGCTTCGCCTTCATCGGCGGCATCATCGCGGTGACCGGCTATGGCGGCTCCGGTCCCAATCCCAACATCGGCGTGGCGCTGGGCGGCATCATCGCCTGCGGCGCCGTGTATGCGCTCATCGGCGCGCTGGTCTGGGTGGCCAACGCCCGGGCGGGCGGCGGCGCGCGCTGGATCGAGGCCTTGATGCCGCCGGTGGTCACCGGCGCCGTGGTGGTCGTGATCGGCCTGAACCTGGCGCCGGTCGCCGCCAAGGGCGCCATGGGCGGATCCGGCTTCGACACCTGCATGGCCATCGTCACGATACTCTGCGTCGGCGGGATCGCGGTGCGCGCCAAGGGCATGGTGCAACGGCTGTTGATCCTGGCCGGCCTGATTGCGGCCTGCGTCATCTACGCCATCTGCGCCAACGGCATCGGCCTGGGCAAGCCGATGGACTTCTCGGCGGTCGCGGCGGCGCCCTGGCTGGGCCTGCCGCATTTCAGCGCGCCGGTTTTCTCGGCGCCCGCGCTGGGGCTGATCGTGCCGGTCGCCCTCATCCTGGTGGTGGAAAACCTCGGCCACATCCGGGCCGTGAGCGCCATGACCGGGCAGGACCTGGACCGCTACCTGGGCCGCGCCTTCGTCGGCGACGGCGTGGCGACCATGCTGTCGGGCGCGGTCGGCGGGACCGGCGTCACCACCTATGCCGAGAACATCGGCGTGATGGCGGTGACCCGCATCTATTCCACGCTGGTCTTCGCGGTCGCCGCGCTGATCGCCGTCCTGCTGGGTTTTTCGCCGAAGTTCGGCGCGCTCATACAGACCATTCCGGCGCCGGTGCTCGGCGGCATGTCGGTGGTGGTGTTCGGCCTGATCGCCATCGCCGGCGCGCGGATCTGGATCGTCAACCGGGTCGATTTCGCCGACAACCGCAACCTGATCACCGCCGCCGTCACCGTGGTCCTGGGCGCGGGCGATTTCACCGTCCACCTGGGCGGTTTCACGCTGGGCGGCATCGGCACGGCGACCTTCGGCGCCATCATCCTGTATGCGCTGTTGCGTCCCTCGCGCTGACGCCGGCGCTATTGGGGACGGCTTGCAATTCCCCTGAAAGTTGCCGACAATGTCATCTGCTTGCCCCGGTTCAGATCCGAGCCGGGGTTTTTTGTCGCCGGGCCGCCCCATGACAAAAAGCGCCCGGTGTACGTATCGCCCGGGCCGCGAGCGGCGCTGACGCGCTGAATGGGGGCGGTTTTGTTTTTTCGGTCGAAGCTTGCCGCCGCCGGCGTGACGCCGGCTCAGGAAGAGCGAGCACGAGGCGAGGAGCGAATCGAGATTCCCCCCTGTTGTGGCGCGCCGCGTGGCGCGTCCCGCCTGGCACGACCTTGGTCCGAACGCTCCCTGGTGGGGCGTTTTCTACTTTGTTGGGAAATGTTATGTCTGCGATTCCGTTGACGGTGCGCGGGGCCAAACGCCTGCACGAAGAGTTGCACCGGCTCAAAACCATCGAACGGCCTTCGGTGATCAATGCCATCGCCGAGGCGCGCGCGCAGGGCGACCTGTCCGAGAATGCGGAGTACGACGCGGCGCGCGAGCGCCAGGGCTTCATCGAGGGCCGCATCGCCGAACTCGAGGGCACGCTGTCGAACGCGCAGATCATCAATCCGCAGGAACTGGACACCGACGGCCGCGCGGTTTTCGGCGCGACCGTGGAAATCGAGGACCTGGATTCGGGCGACCGCGTGGTCTACCAGATCGTCGGCGACGTCGAGGCCGACATCCGCGCCAACATGATTTCCGTGTCCAGCCCGGTGGCCCGCGCGCTGATCGGCAAGTCCGAGGGCGACGTCGTGGAAGTGCAGGCGCCGTCCGGCTTGCGCGAATACGAAGTGATCAGCATCAAGTATCTGTGATTCGCCGGGCCCCCAGGTCCGCCAGCGCCGCCCCCTTGAGGGGGCCGCGCGCAGCGCGGTAGGGGGTGGGCCTTTCAGCGCTTGGCGGATTTGCGCGCCATCGTGCCGCGCTGGATGCCGGAACGCGCGCCGGCGCGCAGGCTCAGGGCGCTGCCGGCGCGGCGCGGAATGCCGTGCGCGGGCGCGGCGGCCTTGCGGGTGCTGGGGCGCACGGGCTTGCCGGCCTTGTTCAGTTCGGCCTGCTGCGCGTAGCGGTTGCGCGGGGCTTCTTCCTCCAGGCGGCGCGGCGCGCGGGCGGGCTTGGCCAGGGTCTTGCCGGCGGCGGCCAGCTTTTTCGGCACGTGCGGCTCGGACGCCTTGCGTTTCGCGCGCGCGTCCCCGGCGGGGGCGGCCTGTGGCAGGACCGACACGCCGTTGGCGAGCGGACGGTAGAGAATCAGCATTTTGCCCAGGTGATGCACCGGCGCGCAGGATAATACGTCGCAGATATGCGCCAGCATCTCCTCGCGGGCCTCGCGGTCGTCGCCGCCCGCGCGGACCTTGATCAGTCCGTGCGAGGTCAGGTTCAGATCGATTTCCTTGAGCACTGCGTCGGAAAGACCCTTGTCGCCAACCAGGACGACAGGACGCAGCGGATGGGCAGCCGAGCGCAGGGCGCTACGTTCGCGGGATGTAATTTCTAATATAGGCATGGCGGAATTGTACGGGAATGGCCAAGAATAAATTCTCCAAAGACTGGTTGCACCAGCACATCAACGACCCTTATGTGAAGATGGCGCAACAAAAGGGTTATCGCGCCCGCGCGGCCTTCAAGCTGCTGGAAATCATCGAGACCGAGAAGCTCCTGCGGCGGGGCGATATCGTGGTCGACCTGGGCTCGGCGCCGGGAAGCTGGTCGCAGGTGGCGCGCGAGCGCCTGGTGGGCGCCGGCGGCGTGATAGACGGGCGCATCGTCGCCCTCGATATCCTGCCCATGGAACCCATCGCCGGCGTGGAATTCATCCAGGGCGATTTCCGGGAAGACGCCGTTTTGAAACAATTGGAAAATCTTTTGGAGGGCCGCAAGGTGGATCTTGTAATTTCCGATATGGCCCCCAACCTATCGGGAGTCGAGTCCGCCGACGCCGCGCGCATCCAGCATGTTTGCGATCTCGCCCTCGAATTTTCCTGCGCCCACCTGAAGCCGGAAGGCGCGCTCATCGTCAAGGCCTTCCATGGAAGCGGGTTTTCGCAAATCGTCGAGTCCTTCAAGAAACGCTTCAAGCGCGTGGTCGAACGCAAGCCCAAGGCGTCCCGATCGAATTCGTCGGAGACCTTTTTGGTCGGGCGGACCCTCAAAGCCTAGCGAGGTCACTCCTCATTCCAGCCATATGCCCCTTTTTATGATTTCCCCCAATTGACCGACGATCCCCAGGGATCAGCCCACGCATGCCCTCCACGGGGTAGAATGGCTATTGACATACTTATGGTTGTGTCCTATGGCATTGCTTGCCGCAACCACGAGTCAGAATCGAAAGCAGGAGATTCGCCTTGAACAATTCATTTTCCAAAGTCGCGGTCTGGATGGTGATCGCGCTTGTGCTGTTCACGGTATTCAAGCAGTTCGACGGACGCACCCAATCGCAGGACGGCGTCAGCTATACGCAATTCATGGATGATGCCAAGGCCGGCCGCATCCGCAAGGTGGACGTGCAAGGCGACGTGCTCTACGTGACGCCGGACGCGGGCCGCCCGTATACGCTGACGGCGCCGAGCGACATCTGGATGGTCTCCGATCTGCTGAAGTACGGTGTGCAGGTTTCCGGCAAGGCGCGCGAAGAGCAGTCCTTGTTGATGAACATCTTCGTGTCCTGGTTCCCCATGCTGTTGCTGATCGGGGTCTGGATCTTCTTCATGAGGCAGATGCAGGGCGGCGGCCGCGGCGGGGCGTTCAGCTTCGGCAAGTCGCGCGCGCGCATGCTGGACGAGAACACCAACCAGATCACCTTCGCCGACGTCGCCGGCTGCGACGAAGCCAAGGAAGACGTGCAGGAGCTGGTCGACTTCCTGCGCGACCCCAGCAAGTTCCAGAAGCTGGGCGGCCGCATTCCGCGCGGCGTGCTGATGGTCGGCTCGCCGGGTACCGGCAAGACGCTGCTGGCCAAGGCCATCGCCGGCGAAGCCAAGGTGCCGTTCTTCAGCATTTCGGGTTCGGACTTCGTCGAAATGTTCGTCGGTGTGGGCGCGGCCCGCGTGCGCGACATGTTCGAGAACGCCAAGAAGCATGCCCCCTGCATCATCTTCATCGATGAAATCGACGCGGTCGGCCGCCAGCGCGGCGCCGGCCTGGGCGGCGGCAACGACGAGCGCGAGCAGACCCTGAACCAGATGCTGGTGGAAATGGACGGCTTCGAGTCCGGCCAGGGCGTCATCGTCATCGCCGCCACCAACCGTCCCGACGTGCTGGATCCCGCGCTGCTGCGTCCGGGCCGCTTCGACCGCCAGGTCGTGGTGCCGCTGCCCGATATCCGCGGCCGCGACCAGATCCTCAAGGTCCACATGCGCAAGGTGCCGCTGTCGCCCAACGTCGACGCCTCGGTGCTGGCGCGCGGCACGCCCGGTTTCTCCGGCGCCGACCTCGCCAACCTGGTCAACGAGGCCGCCTTGTTCGCCGCCCGCCGCAACGGCCGCACGGTCGACATGTCGGACTTCGAAAAGGCCAAGGACAAGATCATCATGGGCGCGGAACGCCGCTCCATCGTGATGCCCGAGGAAGAGCGCAAGAACACCGCCTACCACGAGTCCGGCCACGCCATCGTCGCGCGCATGCTGCCCAAGACGGATCCGGTGCACAAGGTCACCATCATCCCGCGCGGCCGCGCGCTGGGCGTGACCATGCAGTTGCCGGAAACCGACCGCTACAGCATGGACAAGCTGCGCTTGCTGAGCACCATCGCCGTCCTGTTCGGCGGCCGCATCGCCGAAGAACTCTTCATGAACCAGATGACGACGGGCGCCTCGAACGACTTCGAGCGCGCCACCGCCATCGCCCGCGACATCGTTACCCGCTACGGGATGACCGACGAACTGGGCCCCATGGTCTATGCGGAGAACGAAGGCGAAGTGTTCCTGGGCCGCAGCGTCACCAAGACCACGCACGTCTCCGAAGCGACCATGCAGAAGGTCGACTCCTCGATCCGCCGCATCATCGACGAGCAGTACGGCGTCGCGCGCAAGATCCTGGAAGACAACCGCGACAAGGTCGAGGCCATGACCGCCGCGCTGCTCGAATGGGAAACCATCGACGCGGACCAGATCGACGACATCATGGCCGGCCGTCCCCCCCGTCCGCCCAAGACCCCCCAAGGTCCGTCGGACTCCGCCGATACGCCGCCCAGCGGCCTGGCGACCGGCGGCAGCACGGCCGCGGCGGTTTGAGGGCGGTTCGGTCAGTAGACTATGGCCAATAACTTTTTGTGCGGGCGCTTCGAGTTCGACCTTGAGCGCCCGCTGGTCATGGGCATCGTCAATACCACGCCGGATTCGTTTTCCGATGGCGGTGCGCACGACGATCCCGATTCCGCCATCGCGCACGCGCGCAAGCTGGTCGCCGACGGCGCCAGCATTCTCGATATCGGCGGCGAATCCACCCGTCCCGGCGCGCCGGAAGTGTCCGAACAGGAAGAACTCGCGCGGCTGCTGCCGGTGGTCGAAGGCTTGCGCGACTGCGGCGTGCCGCTGTCGATCGACACCTACAAGCCCGGCGTGATGCGCGCGGTGCTGGACGCCGGCGCCGACATGATCAACGACGTCTACGGGTTTCGCCAGCCGGGCGCCATCGAGGCCGTCGCCAATACGCGCTGCGGCCTGTGCGTCATGCACATGAAAGGCGAGCCGCGCACCATGCAGGACGATACGACGTATACGGACCTGCTGGGCGAGATCGGCATTTTCCTGGGCTCGCGCGCGCAGAAGCTGCGCGCCGCCTGGGTGGATCCGCGCCGCATCGTGCTCGATCCCGGCTTCGGTTTCGGCAAGACCGCCGAGCAGAACTATCAATTGCTGCGCCGGCTCGCCAGCCTGCGCGTCTCCAGTTATCCGTTATTGGTGGGACTCTCCCGCAAGTCCATGATAGGCAGCGTCACCGGCCGTCCGGTCGGCGATCGGCTCGCCGGCAGCATCGCCGGCGCGCTTGCCTGCGTGGCGCGGGGAGCCGCGATCGTGCGCGTGCACGACGTCGCGGAAACCGTCGATGCTTTGAAGGTGTGGCAAGCCGTTGAACAGGGAGTTGCAGCGTGAGTCAACGTAGATATTTTGGTACCGACGGTGTGCGGGGCGAAGTGGGCGGTCCGGTGATCAACGCGGAGTTCGCGTTGCGCCTGGGCTATGCCGCCGGCCGCGTGCTGGCGGGCAAGTCCTCCGGCACGGAGCGCCCCAAGGTGCTGATCGGCAAGGACACGCGCATCTCCGGCTATATGCTGGAGTCGGCGCTGGAGGCCGGCTTGTCGGCGGCCGGCATCGACGTGCTGCTGGCCGGGCCGGTGCCCACCCCGGCGGTCGCCTACCTGACGCGCGCCCTGCGCCTGTCGGCCGGCATCGTGATCAGCGCCTCCCACAATCCTTACCAGGACAATGGCATCAAGTTCTTTTCGTCGCGCGGCATGAAGCTGCCCGACGAGGTCGAGAACGCCATCGAGGCGGCCATCGACGAGCCGCTGGGTTGCGTCAGTTCCGAAGCCCTGGGCCGCGCCCGCCGCATCGACGACGCCGCGGGCCGCTACATCGAGTTCTGCAAGAGCACCTTCCCCAACGACCTGGATCTGAAGGGCCTGACGCTGGTGGTGGACGCCGCGCATGGCGCGGCCTATCACATCGCGCCCCACGTCTTCCGCGAACTCGGCGCCGAGGTGCATGCCATCGGCGTGCAGCCGGACGGCTTCAACATCAACAAGGGCGTGGGCGCCTTGCATCCGGATTCGCTGGCCGCCGAAGTGCGCGCGCGCGGCGCCCAGCTCGGCATCGCGCTGGACGGCGACGCCGACCGCCTGCAGATGGTCGACGGCGAGGGCCGTATCTACAACGGCGACGAGTTGCTGTACGCGATCCTGCGCGCGCGCATGCAACTGGCCCCGGTGGCCGGCGTCGTCGGCACGCTGATGACCAATTACGGTTTCGAGCGCCAGTTGCAGAAAATCGGCGTCGGTTTCGAGCGGGCCGCCGTCGGCGACCGCTATGTGCTGGAACAGATGCAGGCGCGCGGCTGGCTCTATGGCGGCGAAAGCTCCGGCCATCTGATCTGCCTGGATTGCCATACCACCGGCGACGGCATCATCGCCGCGCTGCAGGTGCTGACGGCCCTGCGGCGCAACGCGGTGACGCTGGCCGAGTGGGTGGGCGAGCTGCGCATGTACCCCCAGGAAATGATCAACGTCCCGCTGACGCCCGGCATCGACTGGCGGACCCATGCGGGCCTGACCCAGGCGCGCACCGACGTGGAGGCGCGCCTGGCCGGCCGCGGGCGCGTGCTGATACGCGCCTCCGGCACCGAGCCCAAGCTGCGCCTGATGGTCGAGGCGGAAGACGCCGGCTTGGCGCGCGCCAGCGCCGAACAACTGGCGGCCTCGCTGGCGGGGTGAGCCAGGCGCGGGCCGCCGGGGTGTGTATCCAGGCGGTCCGAGGGCAGGCCAACAGTGACAAGTTTTTGACGTCGCAGCCACTAAAAACGGCTTGAACGACTTAAACGACTTAATCCGTACTTAATCCGTCGTTAATACTGAAGACTTATCCTTTTCAGGTAAAAAGCCGTAAGCGCGGGCCCGAACTGCGAGCCACGGGGCTTCACAGTCACGTAACATATCGGTCAATTACCTGACATGTAAGGCGTCCACACTATGCGGACACCTAGGAGTTGGCCCAAATGCTCGAACTAGTTCGTATCGAATCCGATCGCACCACGGCGGAAGCCTGGTCCGGTCCCGCCACCACGGGACTGGTCGTCGGCCTCGCTCGTACGACGGATGAGATCGAGGAAATACAGCGCCTGCGCTATCGCGTCTTCACCGAGGACATGGGCGCGGTGTTTCCGGATGCCCAGGATGGCATCGACCAGGACCGCTTCGATCCCTGGTGCGAACATCTCATGGTGCAGGAACTGGATACGGGCCGCGTCGTCGGCACCTACCGCCTGCTCACGCCGGAGAAGGCGCGCGAAGCCGGCGGCTATTACTCCGCGTCCGAATTCGACCTGACCGGCCTGGGTCCCCTGCGCGAGCAACTGGTCGAGGCGGGGCGCTCCTGCACCCACCCCGATCACCGCAACGGCACGGTCATCATGCTGCTGTGGTCCGGCGTGGCCGAATACATGCGCCGCGGCGGCTACCGTTATCTGCTGGGTTGCGCCAGCGTCAGCCTGCGCGACGACGGCGTGACCGCCGCCGAAGTCTGGCGCGCCATCGCTCCTCACCTGAAGGACGAGACGCTGCCCAGCGTCGAGCCCCTGCATCGCTATCCGGTGGAAAAGCTGAACAGCACCACGCTGCCGGCCCGCGTGCCGCCGCTGATCAAGGGCTACCTGAAGCTGGGCGCGAAGGTTTGCGGAGAGCCGGCCTGGGATCCCGATTTCAACGCCGCCGACTTCCCGGTGCTGCTGGACATGGAGGCCATGGACGAGCGCTACCGCCGTCACTTCGGCCTGCCGGCGCTGTCGGAAGAACAACAAGCCGCCCAGGCCGCCGGCCGGGCCCGCAAGGTCGCTTAGCCGCGCCGGGATCGGCGGCATTCATCCTTTACCCAGGACAGCAAAATGCGCCGAACCCTCAGAAGAATGAAGATCCGGCTGGTGCGGCGGGCGACCCGCCCCTTTCGCCTAAAGCTCAAGCAGCTCGAACGAGTAACCTACTTTTCGCCATTCTGATTCCTCGGCGCGCAGGGTGAAGTCGCTGAGCGGATGCGCGGCCAGCCATTCATGGTCGACCCGTATCACGATGGACTTGTCGCGCACCGATAGCGACAGGGGCAGGGTGGGCAGGTCTTCCCGGCGGCGCAGCAGCAGCACGGCCAGGCGCAGGCACAGCACCGCCAGCCATTGGTCGCGCGTGCGCACCAGGGGCTCCAGCTTGGCCAGCTTGCCCTGGTGGCCCAGCGCCAGCATGGCCAGCACCTGCTGGTCGGCGCGCGAGAAGCCCGGCATGTCGGCGTTGCCCAGCACGTAGGCCGAGTGCTTGTGGTAGTCGTTGTGGGCGATGGACAGGCCGACTTCATGCAGGTCGGCGGCCCAGCCCAGCAGGTGCTTCAATTCCCCGCGTTCGCTGTCCGGCGCCGTCAGGCCCGAGAACAGCGCCAGGGCGCAGCGCCTGACGCGCGCGGCCTGGTTCAGGTCGATGTGATAGCGCCGCATGAACTGGCGCACCGATTCGTCGCGCTTGTCGTGCTGGTCGTCGCGGCCCAGCAGGTCGTACAGCACGCCCAGGCGCAGGGCGCCGTCGCCGGTGTGCATGACGTCGATGTTCAGCTCGTCGAAGAGCGCGATCATGATGGCCAGGCCGCCGGGCAGCACGTCGGACCGCTCGGCCTTGATGCCGGGCAGGTCCTGCGGGATGACGCGGCCGGCGCGGACGATGCGCTCCTTGAGCTTGTTCAGGCCGCTGCGCGTGATCCCCGTCGTGGAAAAACCACATTCCGTGAGGATGGCGTACAGGGCCTTGGCCGTCCCGGACGAGCCGTAGGCTTCCTTCCAGCCCATCTTGCGATATTGCTTGGCGATGACTTCGATTTCGCGCCGCGCGGCCAGCTCGGCCTGCTTCATCTGGTGCGCGTCGACGACGCCGTCCTGGAAGAACTGGCGGCTGTAGCTGACGCAACCCATGTACAGCGACGACATCAGGCCCGGTTCGAAGCCCTTGCCGATGATGACTTCGGTGGATCCCCCGCCGATGTCGACCACCAGCCGCTTGTTGGCCGAGGGGGGCAGGGTGTGGATGACGCCGGAGAAAATCAGGCGGGCCTCTTCGCGGCCGGCGATGACTTCGATGGGGAAGCCCAGCGCGGCCTCGGCGCGGGGCAGGAAGTCGGCGGTGTTGCGGGCGACGCGAAAGGTGTTGGTCGCGACGGCGCGCACGCGGTTGGGATGGAAGCTGCGCAGCCGTTCGCCGAAGCGTTCGAGCACCGACACCGCGCGGTCGATGGCGTCCGGGGACAGGCGCTTGTCGGCGTCCAGGCCGGCGGCCAGGCGCACGGTCTCCTTGAGCCGGTCGATCTGGTAGATCTGCTCTGAGCCCTCCTGCTGCGTGACCCGGCCTATGGAAAGGCGGAAACTGTTGGAACCGAGGTCGACGGCGGCGAGAAGATGATCCATGCGGCGCTGCAATAAAGACATTGATGCGCTCCATTATAGAGACCGAATATGACGGCGCCGGCGCGGCGCGCGTGGGTGTGAAATTCCGGTTACGCTTATCGGGCTCGTCATGGAACTGTCACGAAACTGAAGTAAAAAGACCGCCCGCCGTACGGCTTGCGCCGCCCGACGCCCCGTTGGGGCGTTTTTGCGTAAGCGCGGCCCGGCGGCGAGAACACCCGACTGGCATAAACATAACGGACCTTGCATGACTCAGAAAGCGGTTGAACCCTGGTTCCTGAATCGCGAACTGTCGCTGCTCAAATTCAACGAACGTGTCCTGGCGATGGCCGAGAACCCGGCCACCCCCCTGCTGGAGCGCCTGCGGTACGTGTGTATCGTCAGCTCCAACCTGGACGAATTCTTCGAAATCCGCATATCGAGCCTGAAGGCGCAGCAACTGCAGACGCCCAACCTGGTGGGCAGCGACGGCCTGACGCCGGGCGAGGCCTACGCGCAGGTGCAGGAGGCCACCCACGCCCTGGTGGCCCGCCAGTACGACCTGCTGAACGACGAAATATTGCCTTGCATGGAGCGCGAGGGCATCACGCTGCATCACGCCTCGGAATGGAACGAAGCGCAACAGCAGTGGGCGCACGCCACCTTCACGCGCGACGTCATGCCGCTGCTCACGCCCATCGGCCTGGACCCGGCGCACCCGTTTCCGCGCGTCTACAACAAGAGCCTGAATTTCATCGTCCCGCTGTCGGGCACCGACGCGTTCGGGCGCAAGGCCTCGATCGCCATCGTGCAGGCGCCGCGCGCCTTGCCGCGCCTGATCCGCATGCCCAGCGAGCTGTCGGGCCGCCCGGACAGCCATGTGCTGCTGACCTCGCTGATGCGCGCCTTCGTCGGCGAGCTGTTTCCCGGCATGACCATGGCGGGCTGCTACCAGTGGCGGGTGACCCGCAACAGCGACCTGTACGTCGACGAGGAAGAAGTGACCAACCTGCGCCTGGCCTTGCAGGGCGAGCTGTCGCAGCGCAATTTCGGCCTGGCCGTGCGCCTGGAGATCGACAAGCTGACGCCGCCGGACCTGGAGGCCTTCCTTCAGCGCGAGTTCTCGCTCGGACCCTCGGACACCTACCGCGTCAACGGTCCGGTGAACCTGTCGCGCCTGATGCAATTGTGCAATGTGGCCGACCGGCCGTCGTTGCTGTTCCCGACCTATCGCGCGCCGGTGCCGGCGCCGTTCGACCGCACGCTGGATCCGGGCGAGATGTTCGCCGCCATCGCGGCGGGCGATCACCTGCTGCACCATCCCTATCAATCCTTCCAGCCCGTGATCGACTTCCTCACCGCCGCCGCGGTGGATCCGGAAGTCATGGCCATCAAGCAGACCATCTACCGCACCGGCGAGGATTCCGAGCTGATGCAGATCCTGCTGGCCGCGGCGCGGGCCGGCAAGGAGGTGACGGTGGTGGTGGAGCTGATGGCGCGCTTCGACGAGCAGACCAATATCAACTGGGCCGCCAAGCTGGAGGAGGTGGGCGCCCACGTCGTCTATGGCGTGGTGGGGCACAAGACGCACGCCAAGATGGCGCTGGTGCTGCGCCGCGAGAAGGGGCGCCTGCGCCGCTACGCGCACCTGGGGACCGGCAATTACCATCCGCGCACGGCCCGGCTGTACACCGACTTCGGCCTGCTGACCGCCGATCCGGCCCTGTGCGAGGACGTCGACAAGGTGTTTTCCCAGTTGACCGGCCTGGGCGCGCGGCGCAGCCTGAAGGCGCTGCTGCAGTCGCCCTTCACCATGCACGACGGCATGGTGGCGCTGATCCGCGCCGAGGCGAAGGCCGCCCGCGAGGGCAAGAAGGCCCGCATCATGGCCAAGATGAATTCGCTGCTGGAGACGGGGGTGATCCAGGAGCTTTACGAGGCCAGCCAGGCCGGCGTGAAGATCGACCTGATCGTGCGCGGCGTCTGCGCCCTGCGTTCGGGCGTGCCGGGCCTGTCCGAGAACATCCGCGTGCGCTCCATCGTGGGGCGTTTCCTGGAGCACTCCCGGGTTTTCTACTTCTACGCGCAGGGCAAGGAGACGGTCTACCTGTCGTCCGCCGACTGGATGGACCGGAATTTCTTCCGCCGCGTGGAAGTGGCCTTCCCGATCAACGACAAGGCGCTGAAGAAACGGGTCATCGACGAGGCGTTCACCTACGCCTTGCGCGACAACCAGTTGTCCTGGCAGCAACAGCCCGACGGCAATTTCACGCGCGTGCGCAGCCGCGGCGCGCCGTTCTCGCTGCACCAGCACCTGATCGAGCGCCTGGGCGTTTAAGAGGGCAGGGCGCCATTCAGCTTCCGGCAAGGAAGGGCGCCCAAATTATTTCAATTTATTTCCCCCTCGGATGCGACGCCGGGAAGCGAGCCTGTCCCCGTCACCTTTTGACCAGTATGTGACTGTCACTATCGTGTCATATAGCCTCCGTAAGATCCGTTCCCGTGACACAAGACGAGCGTGCTGACGCTCGCCGCACTTCACCAACAAGCACGAGAAGGAATCCACGATGCGTGTCTTCAAGCAAATTTCCGTTGGCTTCGCGCTGAGCGCCGCCGTTTTCGCCGTTCAGGCCGCCGACGTGACCGGCGCTGGTGCGTCGTTCCCCTATCCCGTTTATGCCAAGTGGGCTTCGGACTACAAGGCCGCCACCAACAACGCCGTGAACTACCAGTCGATCGGCTCGGGCGGCGGCCAGCAGCAGATCATCGCCAAGACCGTCGATTTCGGCGCCTCGGACGATCCCATGAGCGGCGCCGACCTGGACAAGAACGGCCTGCTGCAATTCCCCGCCGTGATCGGCGGCACGGTCGCCGTGGTGAACATCGACGGCGTGCCGGCCGGCACGCTGAAGCTGTCGGGCCAGGTGCTGGCCGACATCTTCCAGGGCAAGATCAAGAAGTGGGACGATCCCGCGATCAAGAGCCTGAACGGCGACGTCAAGCTGCCGTCGGCCGACATCATCGTCGTGCACCGTTCGGACGGCTCGGGCACCACCTTCGGCTGGACCAACTACCTGTCCAAGGTTTCCGCCTCGTGGAAGTCGTCCGTGGGCGAAGGCAAGTCGGTCAAGTGGCCCGTGGGCCAGGGCGGCAAGGGCAACGAAGGCGTCGCCGCCTACGTCGGCCAGTTGAAGAACTCGATCGGCTACGTCGAATACGCCTACGCCAAGCAGAACAAGCTGGCCTGGACGCAGCTCGAGAACAAGGACGGCAAGTTCGTTCAGCCCGAGCAGAAGGCTTTCGCCGCGGCCGCCGCCAACGCCGACTGGAAGAGCGCGCCCGGCATGGGCGTGGTGCTGACCAACGAACCGGGCGCCACTTCGTGGCCCGTGACGTCGGCCACCTTCATCCTGGTGCACAAGGTGCAGGACAAGCCGGCGCAAGGCAAGGCCGTCCTGTCGTTCTTCGACTGGGCCTTCAAGGATGGCCAGAAGGCGGCCGAGGCGCTGGACTACGTGCCGCTGCCCGACGCCGTGACCACCGAAATCCGCGCCTCCTGGAAGGAAATCAAGAGCGCCGACGGCAAGGCCGTCTGGCAGTAAGCCGGCGGCATGAACGGATTTCCCGGCGGTAACCACGCCGCGGAGTCCGGCCACCGATGCAGCCCGGGGGGATGGTCGTCCCCCCGGACCACGGGCCCGGGCAAGTCGTCCGGGCCCGCTCTTCAAGCAAGGAAAGCCCATCCATGAGCGCGGTAATGGATAATAATGTGCCGGTCTCATCCGCCGAGCCGGGCATCACGGCCCAAGGCACACCATCCCCCATGAAGCAAAACTCAAACGCGCTGATGGATGCGCTGTTCAAGAATCTCACGCGTTTATTCGCTTTCCTCGTATTCAGCCTGCTGGCGGCGATCCTCATCTCGCTGATCTACGGCAGCCGCGAATCGCTGGCCAAGTACGGCCTGTCCTTCCTGTGGACCAACGATTGGGATCCGGTCCAGCAAAGCTACGGCGCCGTCGTCCCGATCCTTGGCACGCTCGCCACCTCGGCGATCGCGCTGATTATCGCCGTGCCGGTGTCCTTCGGCATCGCCATCTTCCTGACCGAGCTGTCGCCGCGCTGGCTGCGCCGCCCCCTGGGCACCGCGGTGGAGATGCTGGCGGCGATTCCGTCCATCATCTACGGCATGTGGGGCCTGTTCGTCTTCGTGCCGGTCTTCCAGCAATACGTCCAGCCCGGCCTGATCGAGGTATTGAGCAACATTCCGCTCATCGGCGGCATGTTCGCCGGCCCGCCGTTCGGCATCGGCATCTTCACCGCCGGCCTGATCCTGTCCATCATGATCACGCCCTTCATCACGGCGGTGATGCGCGACGTCTTCGAGCTGGTGCCGCCCATGCTCAAGGAATCGGCCTACGGCCTGGGCAGCACGACCTGGGAAGTCATGTGGAAAGTGGTGCTGCCGTTCACCAAGAACGGCGTCATCGGCGGCGTCATGCTGGGCCTGGGCCGCGCCCTGGGCGAGACCATGGCGGTGACCTTCGTCATCGGCAATTCCTTCAACTGGACCGGCTCGCTGTTCTCGCCGGGCAACTCGATCGCCTCGTCGCTGGCGAACGAGTTCAACGAGGCCGCCGGCTTGCAGAAATCGGCGCTGCTGAACCTGGGCCTGGTGCTGTTCATCATCACCACCATCGTCCTGGCGCTGTCCAAGATGCTGCTGCTGCGCCTGTCGCAGAGCGAAGGCAAGAAGAGCTGAGGGATAGAAAGTCATGGCTACCTCCGTACTCAATATGCAGAATCCGATCTACCGACGCCGCAACCTGGTGAACAAGGTCATGCTGACCTTGTCCATGGCGGCGCTGGTGTTCGGCTTGTTCTGGCTGTTCTGGATCATCGTCACCCTGCTCGCCAAGGGCGGCAGCGCCTTGTCCTACACCTTGTTCACGCAGATCACGCCGCCGCCGGGACAGGCGGGCGGCCTGATGAACGCCATCACCGGCAGCTTGCTGATGGTGGGCGTGGGCACGCTGATCGGCACCCCCGTCGGCGTGCTGGCCGGCACCTACCTGGCCGAATACGGCCAGCGCGGCTGGCTGGCGCCGGCCACGCGCTTCCTCAACGACGTGCTGCTGTCGGCCCCGTCCATCATCATCGGTTTGTTCATCTACGCGGTGTACGTGGCGCAGGCCGGCCATTATTCGGGTTGGGCCGGTTCGGTCGCGCTGGCCATCCTGGTGGTGCCGGTGGTCGTGCGCACCACCGACAACATGCTGCTGCTGGTGCCCAACGGGTTGCGCGAGGCGACGGCCGCGCTGGGCTGCCCCAAGTGGCGCATGGTCACCATGATCTGCTACCGCGCGGCCCGCTCGGGCATCATGACCGGCGTGCTGCTGGCCATCGCCCGGATCTCCGGCGAAACCGCGCCGCTGCTGTTCACGGCGCTGTCCAACCAGTTCATGTCGCTGAACATGAATGCGCCGATGTCCAACCTGCCGGTGGTGATCTACCAATACGCCGCCAGTCCGTTCAAGGAATGGAACAACCTGGCCTGGGCCGGGGCGACGCTGATCACGCTGGTGGTGCTGGCCATCAACATCATCGCGCGCAACATGTTCCGCAAGCACTGATCGCCCGTACTGAACTCACACGGCCGCGCCCGGGGCGCGGCCATCGGGAAACGAAATGGAAAAGAACGCTACCCTGGCCTCGAAGATCGAGGTGAAGAACCTGAATTTCTACTACGGCAAGTTCCACGCGATCCGCAACGTGAATATGTCGATCCGCGAGAAGAAGGTCACCGCCTTCATCGGCCCCTCGGGCTGCGGCAAGTCGACGCTGCTGCGCACCTTCAACCGCATGTTCGAGCTGTATCCGGGCCAGCGCGCCGAAGGCGAAATCCTCATCGACGGCGAGAACCTGCTGACCACCAAGACGGACATCTCGCTGATCCGCGCCAAGGTCGGCATGGTGTTCCAGAAGCCGACGCCGTTCCCCATGAGCATCTACGATAACATCGCCTTCGGCGTGCGCCTGTTCGAAAAGCTCAGCAAGGGCGAGATGGACGAGCGGGTGGAATGGGCGCTGAGCAAGGCGGCGCTGTGGAACGAGGTCAAGGACAAGATCCACCAGAGCGGCAGCAGCCTGTCGGGCGGCCAGCAGCAGCGTCTTTGCATCGCGCGCGGCGTGGCGATCAGGCCGGAAGTCCTGCTGCTGGACGAACCGTGCTCGGCGCTGGATCCCATTTCCACCGCCAAGGTCGAAGAGCTGATCGCCGAACTGAAGAACGAGTACACCGTGGTCATCGTGACGCACAACATGCAGCAGGCGGCGCGTTGCTCGGACTACACGGCCTATATGTACCTGGGCGAACTGATGGAATTCGGCGAAACCGACCAGATCTTCGTCAAGCCCAAGCGCAAGGAAACGGAAGACTACATCACCGGCCGCTTCGGCTGAAGGCACGGGATAGGGCGCCCGGCAAGCTGGCGCCCTGGCTTCTGTACAAAGGCCGGCGCTGCGATTGCGCCGGCCTTTTTTATTTTCGTAAAAATGGGGACGTAGATGTTCGGGCCAATTGTGGATGAATGACCACATTTTGGCCCAATAAAGCATCGAAGCGCCAAGTGTCCGGGGTTTTCCTGCCTTTTTTGCGGCCTTTGGCGGGCGGGCAGGGTGAATAGAATGACCGGGTCCCGTGTTCCACGCGCGACCCGGCAGGCCCGGAGGCCTGGTCCGGCCGCCTCTTTAACGGCCCGTATTCATGAATTCCTCGACCCTGATCGGCATCGGTGTTGCGCTCGCAATGCTGGCTGCCGCGATTTTCGGCTCGGCGCCCAGCGCCGTCGCCTTCATCAACCTGCCCGGCCTGGGCATCGTGCTGGGCGGCACCATCGCCGCGCTGTTCATCGGTTATCCGATCAGCGAGATCCGCCGCATTCCCCAGTTGCTGCGCACGGTCTTCCGCAACGAGAACGTCGATTCGCAGCGCGACATCGACGAGCTGGTGACCCTCGCCCATAGCTGGGCCGGCGCCGACGTGCACAACGTCGAACGCGAACTGCAGAAGGTCAGCAACCCCTTCCTGCGCACCGGCGTCCAGTTGATCATCGACAACACGCCGGAAGAACAGATCGTCGAACTGCTGCAATGGCGCATCGCCCGCATGCGGGCGCGCGAGCAGGCCGAGGCGCAGATGTTCCGCACCATGGCCAGCTTCGCGCCGGCCTTCGGCATGCTGGCCACGCTGATCGGGCTGGTCAACCTGATGACCGTGCTGGGTTCGCAGGGCATGGACGTCATCGGCAAGCAGATGGGCATCGCGCTGATCGCCACGTTCTACGGCATCCTGCTGGCCAACCTGGTCTGCAAGCCCATCGCCATCAAGCTGGAGCGCCGCACCGAGCAGCGCCTGATATTGATGAACATGGTGCTGCAAGGCATTTCCATGATGTGCGAGCGCCGCGGTCCGGCGATGGTGCGCGAGACGCTGAATTCCTTCATGCAGCACGTCGAGGATGAAATCCGCGAGCAGCCGGCGAGCCGTGCCGGCAAGAACGCCACGGGCACGCGCGCGGCGCCCTCCGTCTCCGCGGCGGGGACCGCGCCGCGTGGCGCTGCTTCTTCCGCCGGCGCAGCGCGCACCGGCGCGGCCATGCCCGCGAGCGCCGCCGCCACCTTCGATGCCGCGCTGCGCAATCGCGCTTCGTCGCGCTCCTGAGTCAGACGGGGCCCGCACGTCTCATGGCTACTACCCATACCCGGGCGTCCTGGATCGACATTGCCGCCCGCAACAAGGCGGAAGTCGAACGCCGGCAGCGTGAACGCTCCAAGACCGTGCGCCGCAATCGCTATGAGCGGTGGCACGTGCCGGAGACGCTGGACCGGGAGCCTGACAACTGGCTGATGACCTACCTGGATCTCATCACGCTGCTGCTGGCGCTGTTCGTCGTCATGCTGGCCCTGACGCGGCTGGGGCCGGGCATGGCCGTCAAGCCGCCCGAAGTGGCCGCCGGCGTCAGCCTGGCCAAGCTGCCGGCGCCGCCCGTCGAGGAATGGGAGAAGAACCTGCCGGTGATTCCGGCCGCATGGGCGACGCTGCCCGATCCCGCGCCGCCCGTCCCGCCCACGACCGCGCCGGCCGATCCGCTGGAGCCCGCCAAGGCCGAGCCGGTGAAGATGCCCACCGCGGAAGAACTGGGGCTGAAGGACCTGGGCAAGTCGGTCAACGTGACCATCAACCGCCAGTCGGTCAGTTTCCGCATCAGCAACGAACTGCTGTTCACCTCGGGCCAGGCGACCCTGAGCCCGGAAGGCGTGCCCTTGATCAAGAAGCTGGCCGACGTGATCAACCGCAGCAAGTATCCGGTTTCCGTGGAAGGGCACAGCGACAACATTCCCATCCTGACGCGCCAGTTCGCGTCGAACTGGGACCTGTCCACCAGCCGCGCCACCTCCGTGCTGCGCGAGCTGGTGCGGGATGACGTCGACCCCAAGCGCCTGCGCGCCATCGGCTACGCGGACACCAAGCCGCTGGAAACCAACGATACGGCGGCCGGCCGCGCGGCGAACCGCCGGGTGGAGCTGATCATGCGCATCGACCCGAAGGCGCCGGAAGACGCGGCGCCTTAGCGGCCGCTCCCCGCGCCGGGTCCCGCCGCATCGGGACAGTTGTTGTAAAAAAACGCGCCCCCTGGACGGAAATGCTTCCTTCCGCCTGGGGGCGCGTTTTTTGCGGGGCCCCCGCGATTCCCCGCCTTTTGATACTCTCCGCCTTGTGCGAAACGGCAGATCCGGGGTGATAGACCCCGACCCCGCAATGGTGGAGCAAGCCGGCAAAGGAGAAGTAGCATGAGTTTCGAAGGTTTCGACGCCCCGGAAGTAAAACGTTTTCAGCGCAAGGTGACGCTGCTATCCGCCGGGGGGACATTCCTGGACGGTTTCGACCTGACCATCATCGCGGTCGCCCTGCCCATGTTGATCAAGCAGTGGGGCCTGGACGGCGGCACCCAGAGCCTGCTCGTTTCCTCGGCCATCATCGGTTCCTTCATCGGCGCGGCCTGGCTGGGCCGGCTGACCGACCGCTTCGGGCGCAAGGCCATGTACGTGATCGACCTGCTGGCCTTCGTGGTCTTCGCCGCGGCCACGGCCGCCGCGCAGAGCGCCTGGCAACTGATCGCGTTCCGTTTCCTGCTGGGCGTGGGCATCGGCGCCGATTATCCGATTTCCGCCACGCTGGTCGCCGAATTCAGCTCCCGCCATCATCGTGGCCGGCACGGCACCTTCCTCGCGGCGATGTGGTTCGTCGGCGCCTTCGCGGCCTATCTGGTCGGCCTGGCCTGCCTGCCCTTGGGAGAGAACGCCTGGCGCGTCATGTTCCTGGTCGGCGCGGTGTTCGCGCTCATCGTGTTCTTCTTTCGTATCACGCTGCCGGAGTCGCCCCGTTGGCTGATGTCGAGAGGGCGGGTGGACGAGGCGCAGGCCATCATGCGTCAGGTCACGGGGCAGGACGTGGTCATGGCCAATCCGCAAGGGGAATCGGTCGGGCTGAAGCAGTTGTTCGCCCCCGCCCTGAAGCGGCGCACCATTTTCGTGTTCGGCTTCTGGTTCTGCTACGCGACCGCCTATTACGGCATCGCCATGTACACGCCCACGCTGATCGCGCCCTTCGCGCGCGGTTCGCACGCCGCGACCATCGTGGGGTCGGGCATCGTGGCCCTGCTGGGCTTGATCGGCGCCTTCATCGGCATGCAACTGGTCGATCACTGGGGCCGCCGGCCGCTGTTGATCACGTCTTTCAGCGGCCTGACGGTGGCGCTGATCGTGCTGGCCTTGAACGCCCACCCCGGATTCGTGTTCCTGGTCGTGTTGTTCAGTTGCGCGGTGCTGTTCGCCAATGCCGGCGGCGGGATCTTGAATTTCGTCTATCCGACCGAACTGTTTCCCACGGACATCCGCGCCGGCGCGACGGGCCTGGCCACCGCGGTAAGCCGCATCGGATCCATCCTGGGCGTGCTGGTGTTCCCGAATTTCATCGCCTGGTGGGGCAACGCGGCGGCGCTGTGGTTCTTCGCGCTGATCGGCTTCCTGGGCCTGGCGGTGACAGTATGGCTGGCGCCGGAAACGCGCGGCGCGAAGCTCGAGGACATCGAGGCGGGGAGGCTGTGAGCATGAGCGGCGGCATGACGACGGACCCCGGCGCGAGCGTCGCGCGGGCGCTCCCGGGCGCGAATCCCGCGCCCACGACGATATTCGTGCAGATCACCGATACGCACATCCGCGAGCCCGGCCGCCTGGCCTATGGCCGGCTGGATACCGCGCCTTATCTGCGCGCCGCGGTCGCGGCCATCGGCGCCTTGCCCCAGGCGCCGCAAGCGGTGGTGATGACCGGCGACCTGAGCGACTTCGGCCGCGCCGAGGAGTACGCGCACCTGGCGGCGTTGATCGCGCCGCTGACCGTGCCGGTCTACCTGATCCCGGGCAACCACGACACGCGCGCGGGACTGCGCCAGGCCTTTCCGCGCCACGATTACCTGGGCGTGGACGGGCCCATCCGCTACGCGGTCGATATCGGCGGGCTGCGCCTGCTGGCCCTGGACACCAGCGTGCCCGGGAAAAGCCACGGCGAGCTGGACGACGGGCAGTTGCGTTGGCTGGACGAGGAACTGGCGCGCTGCGCGGGCCGGCCGGCCGTCATCGCGATGCACCATCCGCCCTTCGCGACCTTGATCGGGCATATGGACAAGATCGGCCTGCTCGCGGGGGCGGAGGCGCTGGAACGTATCGTCGCGCGGCATGCCCACGTCGAACGCATCATCTGCGGCCACGTCCACCGGCCCATCGAGCGCCGCTTCGGCGGCACCATCGCCAGCGTCTGTCCCTCGCCGGCGCATCAGGTCTGCCTCGATTTGCAACCCGACGCGGCGTCGGCGTGGATATTGGAGCCGCCGGCCTTTCGCGTCCACGCCCTGGACCCGGCCGGGCACCTGGTCAGCCACCTCGCGCCCATCGGCCGCTTCGACGGCCCGCATCCGTTCCATGAGAACGGCAAGCTGATCGACTGACGGCGGCGGCTTCGGGCTGCTACGTCGTGAGACAACTTTGACATCGTCGGCATAAAACCTTGTCCCTGGTTTCGGCATAATGGCCGCCGGCCGGGCCGGAACCGGACGTCCTCGTCCGGCGGCCGCGGCGCCGAATCGACAAGGAGCATGACGTTATGCAGGCAAGGACAAGGGTGTGGGCGCTGGCCGTGGCCGGCGCGCTGATGCTGGCGGTCGCGCAGCCGGGACGGGCGGCGGACATCAAGGGTTCCAAGGACCATCCCATGCTGACGCGCTTCGCCGGGGCGCAGATCAATGCCTACAGCGTGCAGGACTACGACGAGGCGCAGATGCCCAACCAGGCCATCGCCGACGACAAGCACGTCCAGGTCCTGGAACTGGAAGGGAAGGTGACGCGCATCGGCTATCGCCTGGACGGCGCCAAGTCCCCCCTGGAGGTGTATCGCAACTACCAGGCCGCGCTGAAGGACGGCGGGTTCGAGACGGTGTTCACCTGCAAGAACGACGAACAGTGCGGCCAAGATTTCCAGCGCTATGTCCTGAACAGCGACAAGGTGCGCATCAGCGGCACGGGCGACGCCGTGTTCGGCGGCAACTATTACGCCGTCCTGGCCAAGAAGGCCGCGGCGCCGGGCGACGTCTACGTCTTCCTGGACATCATGCATGACGATTCCAACCATTTCACGGCGGTCTACCAGCAGGTGGTCGAGACCAAGTCCATGCAGCAGGGGCAGGTGAAGGTGCTCGACGCCGACGCCATGCGCAAGGCCCTGGAGCTATCCGGCAAGGTCGCCATCTACGGGGTCTATTTCGACACCGACAAGGCCGAGATCAAGAGCGAGTCCAAGGCCGCCCTGGACCAGATGGGCAAGCTGCTGAAGGACAATCCCGCGCTGAAGGTCTATGTGGTCGGCCACACCGACAACCAGGGCACGCTGGCGCACAACAAGACCCTGTCGCAGCAGCGCGCCGACGCCGTGGTCAAGGCGCTGACCGGCGAATACCACATCGACGGCAAGCGCCTGGAGGCCTATGGCGTGGCGTCGCTGGCGCCGGTCGCCAGCAATGACGACGAGCAGGGGCGCGGCCAGAACCGCCGGGTGGAGTTGGTGAAGGAGTGACGGAGGGAAATACGGCCGGCGCGGGCGCAAGGCGCGTCCACCGGCCCGGCCGCGTGCACCTTGCGCGCGAAGTTTCCTCCCGGCTGTGGATAACTCGCGGCGCCGGCATCTGGTATATTTGCCAACCTTCGGGGCGTAGCGCAGCCTGGTAGCGCATCTGCTTTGGGAGCAGAGGGTCGAGTGTTCGAATCACTCCGTCCCGACCAATAAAATCAATAACTTAGGTCGTTTTTCCGAGATTGGATTAGGCGATTTCCCCGCTCTCAGGGTACCAGTTAGGGTACCAGTTGGGATTCGCTAGGTAGGTCGTAGCAGGGCGATGATGAGCGGCCGCCTAGCCCCAAATAGGGTTGAAGTGTTCCTACGTGATACTATTTAAAAGTGTCAATGAGGAATCACGTCATGACTGCTAAAGCCGCGAAAAAACCTGCATCCACTGTGACGAAGAAAGCGTCCCAGCCGGCTAAGGTCGTGCGCATCATGACCACCCAAGAGCGGGTTGCCGACATGCGTGCATTTGGCCGGGAACAGAGCAGTTCCAAAGCCTCGGCGCTGTCTTTCCTGCAACGCGCAGGCATCGTCACCCCGACGGGCAAACTGGCTAAGCCCTTCCGTGCTGCTTGATGCCCGCTGCTTGGTCCGCCTACGAGTACCAGCCTAGCTTCGTACTCGGCTTCCACGGCTGCGATAAAAACATCGGCGAGAAAATTCTGCGCGGCGGCGGCCATCTCCAGCCTTCCGTCCAGAAATGGGACTGGCTGGGACACGGCATCTACTTCTGGGAAGGCAATCCGAGCCGCGCGATGGCCTGGGCGACCCAGCGCAAGAAAGAAGGGAAGATCAAGACGCCTTTTGTCTTGGGCGCGATCATCGACCTACGGCATTGCCTCGATCTGTTCGATCATGATGGCTTGGCGCAGGTCAAGGAAGCCCACCGGCTGTATGTGCAACTTTCCACTGCCGCAGGAACCGAGCTGGCCAGGAATGTTGGTGCCACGCCCGACAAGGCTGGCCGAGGGCTGGATTGCGCGGTGATGAACACCCTGCATACATATCGAGAGTCGCGCGAAGAACCGGCTTACGATTCGATCCGTGGTCCCTTTCTGGAAGGGGAGCCAGTCTACCCGGCCGCAGGCTTTCTCAGCGAAAACCACATCCAGCTCTGCGTGCGCAACACGGACTGCATCAAAGGCTATTTCCGGCCGCTGCATAGCAGGACGGCTACCTAGCCGCCATGTGATGAAGCCCCGCATGTGCGGGGCTTCGTGTATCGTGGGTGCGCTTCGATACCGGCACGGCCGGACCCTGCCGAGGCAGGAGGCGAGTAGACGCCCTTGCGAGCCCCAATCATCTACCTGTCCAATAGTGTAGGGTGTTCGCGGATCGCCGTCAATTCGACTAGAAGTGGAGGCTGCCTAGCAGCCCCTTGAACCAATCGGTTAGCAAGGCTACTGCTGCTGCTGCTGCTGCGACGATGCCGACCAGCCAAAGAACTGGGCGCATTAGGATGCGCCCCGCCACACTGCGCGCGCGTTGCCACGCAGACGGTTTGAGGATGCGCTGCTGCGTTAGCACTTCGTCTAGCGTGTGCTGGATCTCCGCGATGGCCCGGCGCGCCATGTTGGTCGAAGCCGCCCCGGAGTTCAAACAAGCCGGTGTCACACATCGCGTCTTGATTGAATGTAAGAACTACACCTCCAGCCTGACGTTGGAAAAAGCGCGCAACTTCTTCGCCGTGGCGCATGATGTTGGCAACTGTGCCGGCATCATGGTGACGCGAACTGGCTACCAGTCAGGTGTCACGGCTTTCTGTAAGTTCTATGGCATTGCGCTGAAACTCTTGCGTCCGCCTGTCGACGAGGATTGGAAGGATCGCATCAAGAGGATTCACATCAACATAACGCCGCGTGTTCCCGTCTCTACAGAAGAACGGCCGATTAGATGCGATTTGTTTCTTCGTCCCAACTCTGACGAACAAGAACAACGCTTGCAAGCGGCAGCAAAGCGAAACCCTCAACTGGTTGCGGCATCACCCAGTACGCAATTTCTGGATAAGAACGGCGAACCCAATACTGAGGAGCTTCGATGGTGGTTGCCTCGACAGCTAAACGTACTTGAATATTCAGATGGCGGCCCCTACGAAAAGCCGGTGAAACTTGACGAGCATTACCTGAGTATCGACTTGGGCACTGGTCTGGAGCTTGTTCAAGTGATCGGGGTAAAGATCCACTTTTGGGTCGAAACACTCGACAAACAGGAACTCATAATAGATGCCGTGCAAACGGTGGACGCTATTTTGAAGGACTACGATACCGGCGAAATCGAGTTCGTGCATAGGACGGAATAGGGGTTCCACGGTTGGCTCCGCCACTACGGGGTGGGCCGCGCTTCCTTGGTCACACTAATGAAGAACGCGACAGTTGGAGGCCATCATGCTTTTCGACCAGGATATTGAGCGCACGAGATCGGACGGCAAGCGGCACGATGAAGGTGATTTCGACTGCCTGAACGTGTCCGGACGCCCGGAAGCAGCCGCGGGACGCGAGTTGCTGGAATTGTGGCTGGTGGACTATCCATCTGCGCATCGTACCGAGTTGATCCAGCGCCTACGGAACTCCGATCAGCAGTTCGCGTCGGCGAGCTTCGAGCTGTTCCTATATACGGTCCTAGCGCGTCTAAGATGGACGATAGATGTGCATCCGGACATACCGGGCGGCAACAGCAAGCGCCCTGACTTCCGGGTTCGGACCGATTCGGGCGATGCCTTTTACTTGGAGGCAACAATAGCCGGCGCTTTCAGCGCGGCTGAACTCGCGGCCGAACAGCGAAAGAAAGAGGTGCTTCACGCGATCGACGACCTGCACTCGCCGCACTTTCTTCTGAATGTGCAGGTCGAGGGAAATCCTCCTACGCCCGTCCCACGCAGAAAGCTGCGACGCCAGCTCCGCAAGTGGTTGGAGTCGCTGGTCCCCCAAGATGTTGAAAAACAAATTCGAGGGGAACGCCACTGGGAAGAACATCAGTATGAGCACGATGGATGGATCATCAGGTTTCGCGCCATCCCTCGCGCAAAGCCCGCCGAAGCAGGCAGACGCACCATCGGCGCATGGAGCCTAGGCGTGCGAACAGTCAATATCGTGGAAGCCGTCAAAGACGCCGCCAAGGGTAAGGCTTCACGATATGGTGCTCTCGACTTGCCGTTCGTGGTAGCGATCAATGTCGAAGAAGAATTCGCAGATAGCTCCCAAGAACGCGATGCCCTTTTTGGGGATGTTCAATACTGGATACCGCGCGATCCTGAACAGGGAGAGGTGCGCCCAGTTCGTATACGGAATGGCGTATGGAACGGTCCGCGCGGCCCTCAATGCACACATCTTAGCGGGGTCTGGCTTTTCCGGCGCTTTGATCCCTGGCATTTCGTCGCGCGCGAATCCCATCTGCTTTACCTCAACCCCTGGGCAGCTCGCCCCGTCAGCGCCAGCGCATTGCGCTTTCCTCATGCGGCGGTGGAGGGGACGCGCTTGGTGGAGCATCCAGGATTGCGGGTCCGTGAATTGTTCGATCTGTACGAGGAGTGGCCTGAGCCTGCTCCGCGCGCTGCATAGACAGTTTTTTCATCGGGCAACGTCCTTCCTGCAAGGCGAGCGCCTCCCGGCTGTGGCCGGGCCGCGATTCTCCAGGTTCGCTATCCACTCATCCCTAACGGGACGGCAGCGCCGCCTTGCGTATCGCTGACGCCTGCGCGCTGCGCTTGCTCACCACCGCCACTATTTGCTGTTGGTCGGTGTAGGCGGCCTTGCTTTCCCGGTCAGTGTGTCACGGCGTGCTCCCCGTCAAGGGCGGCGCGCCGCTGGCGCTTGCGGCCTGGCGGCCGTCTTCGACCCTGTGACGGTGTGCGCTGCGCCGTGCCCCTTCGGAGTCGGGCAATTCCGCCCAGCAACCGGAGAAGGTCATGCACGACAAATCCCACGTCTCGCTCGAACAGCACGTATGCCTGGTGTGCGGCGTCAGATTCGACACTGGCGCCATCCTGCTCGACAAGCGCCTGCGCGCGAGCCTGGAACACCATACGACGACTGGCTGGGGGCTGTGCCCCGAGCACGAGCGGCTGTTCAAGGAGGGTTACGTCGCCCTAGTCGAATGCGACCCGCAGCGCAGCGGTTCACCCTCGGGCAACCTGAGACCCGAGCAGGCGTATCGCACGGGCAAGCTGGCCCATCTGCGGCGCGAGGTGTTCGGCAGGGTGTTCAACGTGCCTATCGCGGACAAGCAGCCTTGCGTCTTTGTCGAACCGGGCGTGCTCGATCATTTGCAAGCGATGGTCGCGCCGGCGTCGGATTGACGCGGCTCGGGCGCCGTCCGATGGACGGCGTTTTTCAGGCTGGGCGCGCACGTCCTTGCCGGACTATCTGCCATCAAAACGCCAGGCCGTCGCGCTGCGCGACGGCCTCCCAGGCTGCGGCGGCGCCGAGCTGGTCTTGTTGCATGGCCGCGCGGATGCGGCCCGCGATGTCCTCGTGGCCGGCCACTGCTTCGTCCCAGGTCACGTAGCGGCCGAGAGAGCGGGTTTCGCCCAGCGGGCGCGCCACGGTCTGAAACAGCGTACCCGGTTGGCCATCCTTGTTCGGATTATGCTCGACACCCAGAAATACGGTCGTCGCCAAGACGTCATCCAGGCGCGTGCTTCCCTTTCCTGCGCGTCCGCAGCCTGCGTGCTGTCTGCATATTTTCATGCTTGGGCTACATAGCCCGCGACGAGCAACATGCACAAGCCGAACAGCACACCTTGGATGCGCGTGGCGCGCGCCGACTGGAAACGCCGGAGTACCAGTTGGCCGCCGTAGATCCACGGAAAATGACACACCACGCAGACCGCCAGGAAGCCGGCCGTGAGCTGTAGGGCTTGACCAAGCAGGCTGGCGCCGGGGTCAAGGAATTGCGCGAACATGACCAGGATCATCGAATGAATCTTCGGATTGAGCAGGACCGACAAGAATCCGTCGCGCGCCCGCAGGCGCTGCGCAACTGCCTCGGCGGCTGGACCTGATGTCGCGGCGGAGCGGAAGAACCCCCAGGCCAGATACAGCAGGTATGCAATCCCGGCACATTTCAGGAGGGATTCCAGCGCCGGGATGCCGTGCAGGATTCGTCCCAGCCCCAGCCCATAAACCGCGCACAACAGCAGGTTGGCCGCCTCGAACCCGATCCAGAACGAGAGCGCGCCGGCCACGCCGTGGCGTCCGCCTGCGGTGGCCAGCAAGGTATTGCCTGGGCCTGGGCTAATGACCATCGGCACGCTGTAGCCAAGAAACAGTACCCAGATTTTCCACGCGATCATCACGACGCCCCGTTTTCTGAACACGGCGCCATGTGGCTGAGCGACTTACCGCGCTCGAATCTAACCGTGCCAAGCCATACGGTGTGGGCGGTTTTGCATTCCCGGTCAGTGTGGCACGGCGTTCTCGAGTTCAAGTGCGGCGCGGCGCCGGCTTCGCCTGCGCCGCTTGCGGCCATGGGCCGTCTTCGACACTTGAGCGCTGCGCTGCGCCGTGTCCCTTGGTACCGGGCAATCCCGCCCGATACCGGAGAATCTCGTGCAGCATGCGCTCGCTTTTAATTATCCCAACCCCCAAGCCGAACCGGCTTTGTTCATTCAAGACGCGGGGGGGAGCCATGCGGCCAGCGAGCCGAGCAAAGCAGACATCAGCGTGATGCACTGCATCCGTGATGCCCTGGCTTTTGTGGATATGCGTATCCTTGACCATTTGATTGTCGCCGGCTCCGACGTGGTGTCATTGGCCGAACGAGGGCTGATATAAGCGGCGATTGCCGCTGGCCTGGCACGATGCCAGGCCATTCTGACGATACGAACGGTGCGTCACCCCGATCAGCTTCGCCAAACCGCGGCGAGCGAGTTCTCTGCGTGTTGGCCACCGCTGTCCGGTGGTCATCCGGGGCAAGTGGGTGTGTGATCACTGCGAGACGCTCACACAGGCACCCGTGCCCACGCAGGTCATCGACAAGGGCATCCCGACGGCGGGCCCGCTGGCGCAGGTGCTGGTGGCGAAGTTCGCCGATCATCTGCCGCTATACCGCCAAGAAAGTATCTTTGGACGGGCTGGCCTGGCGCTGCCGCGCTCAACGCTAGGCGAGTGGTTGGGCGTGTGCGGGCTGCGGTTGCAGCCGCTGGTCGATGCCCTGAAGGCCGAGGTGCTGGGAAGAACCGTGCTGCATGCCGACGAGACGCCGGTGCAGATGCTCAAGCCCGGTGCGGGCAAGACGCATAGGGCGTACCTGTGGGCGTACACCCCGACCTCTTACGACAGCCTGCGAGCGGTGCTCTATGACTTCGCGCCCAGCCGCGCGGGCGAGCACTGCCGAACGTTCCTCGAGGACTGGCGCGGCAAGCTGGTGACCGATGACTATGTCGGCTACAAGGCCGGGTTCGCCGCCGGCATCACGGAGCTGGGCTGCATGGCGCACGCCCGGCGCAAGTTCCATGATCTGCACGCCAGCAACCAGAGCCAGATCGCCGCACAGGCGCTGGAGTTTTTCGGCGCGCTGTACGGCGTGGAGCGGGACGTGGCCGGGCTGCCTGCCGATGACCGGCGGCAGATACGGCAAGAACGCGCCAAGCCGATCGCCGAGACCTTGCATCGGTGGCTGATCGCGCAGCGCCAGCGGGTCCCGGATGGCTCTGGCACGGCGCGTGCTATCGATTACAGCCTCAAGCGTTGGGAGGCGTTGGCACGATATCTTGACGACGGCGACGCACCGATCGACAACAACTGGGTCGAGAACCAGATCCGCCCCTGGGCGATCGGACGCTCGAACTGGCTGTTCGCGGGCTCGCTGCGTGGCGGGCAGCGCGCGGCCGCCATCATGAGCCTGATTCAGTCGGCGCGACTGAATGGGCACGATCCGTATGCCTATCTGAAGGACGTGCTCACGTGGCTGCCGACGCAGAAGAACCATCAGATCGATGAGCTGCTGCCGCATCGATGAACGTCGGCCACATAGGCCGCGTTGTCAAGGGTGTGTTCGGCAGGCGCTTACTTTGATTTGTCAATACCTGACGTATCTTATAGGCAAGGTGTTCACGAGAGTAGGGGCTTGCTTAACAGGTCCGCCACTGCGTCTAGCCGCCCACCGTGAACGATCGCATTTTGCAGTCCCCCGGGGTGAATAACACGGCGATATTGGGCAATCGTTGGCGCGCCCTTCGTGCGAGACCCGGACTACATAACGAGCCTGGCATCACCACGTCAGTGAACAGTAAATCGACGTGAGCATCGCTTTCGATGACGATCAGGGCTTCTTGCGCGTTATTCGTCTTGAGAACCCGGTAGCCCAGTTCGGAGCGCATCTCGACAACCTCGGAACGGTCGTACGTGGCGTGGAACCCGATTTCGATATGGTCGAATGCTTCGCGACAGGTAGCACCTGCACACTCTCGGGTCGCTGCGGATTAGCCAGTGTCCTCGGGGGCGCCCTGTCGAACTTTCTGTCACACCTCGATGGGCTCACCTCTGCACGGTATCCCACTAGGCATCCATGCCGAAGAGAATCGACCCCGCCGATCCGACCGGCGCGCCGCGAATCTCGCTGGCCGAGGACAACGATTTTGCGTATGGGTGTGGGGAATTGCGTGCTCGCTGAAACAACTGCGCGAGATCATCGCGGAGGTGGGCAACCTCGTCGCGAACGTCCGAGCCCGCCTGGCCAGTGAGGCGCCTGCACTCGCTGAAACGATCAGCCGAGCTGCTGCACCAGCCGTGCTTCGACGGCCCGCTTCAGCCTGGACAGGGTGTCCGGTGAGGCCGGATCTGCGACGTCGATCATCACCTCTGTCCAGTTTTCGATGGGTTTGGCACTAAATTGATGCACGTAGGGCGAGTCTGGCTCCATGCTCCAAACGGGTGTGCTATTGCCGTCGTCCAGGCCGTCCTTGATGGCGCCCACGTATTTGACTTGCCTGAAATCCCCGGTGGGGATCTGGTTTTCGGTAATGACACGCTGCATGGTTCGTTCTGCCGCTGGTGATTGTTAGACTAGCAAGGCTACGCTTCCTGGCGGCCGATCCCTACCCGGAAATTGCAACAAAAAACCCGCTGGCCGCGCTCGTGATCAGTCCGCCGAGGCGGGATCGTCATCGCTCGGAAACATTACGCACTTCGACGCTACGCCATGGGTGCTGGACGATGAAAAGACCCAGGCCCACGCTGCGCGCCCTTGTCGAGGTCTTCGCCCCGGAGGGCATCGGCTGGAATATTTTCGCGAACAGTGCCTCGGGTATGGGACTGCCTTCATTTCGCACGGAGATACTGAATGAAGCCGTAGTGATCGCAGTGTGGACCAGGATGGGGACGTCACAGGTGCCGTAGGCGACGGCATTTGCCGTCAGATTCTCCAGCAACTGGGTCAGTCAATCGGCATCGGCGTGGCATTGGCCGGTTCCCGACGCGCGACGGATCAACGGATTGCCCGGGAATGCCAGTTGCAGTTCGGCCGCTCCGTCTGCAATCAAAGCATGCAGGTCGTCCGGCCGGGCTGCGACGGCAATGCCTTTGCCAACCCTGGCCTGCGTGAAAGCCAGCAGTTTCGCCGATCAACCGCCTTGCGCGATCCGCAGATACGTCGATGTGGGAAATCAAGCGGGCCTGCTTGTCCGACTCTCCCGTTGATGTTCTTGAGTGTTTCTTTCTTATGGACGCAAGTCCATGCGGACGTTATCCGCCGGCCCATTTCGTTCAAAGGTGTTTTTCATGACTACGCAGACCCGCATCTTCGATCGAGTCGACGCTGCCTAAACCAGCTCCAGGACCCATAGTGCAGAGCAGCGATCAAAATCAAAAGCAATCGGTGGGGCGTTTTGTCGTCTCGCCGATGACATCCCCGAATACCGACGGGGGCTATACGGCTTCGGTGTTCATCCGCGCTGGCAAAGGGGCGGCCAGTACGGACCGGATCATGCGCTTCGTTCCTGTTTTCAGCGACCGCAGCCGCCTAGCGTTACGCGTCGGATGAAGGTGTCTCTTGGGCGCACCGCCATTAAGCAGGGCCGCAGCGAGACCGTATACGCGGTAACCAAAAAGACCTTTGCTGCCAATTTATGTCTTGACAGCAAGGTCGCTGTCGATCAGAGTGGTTCCAAGATTCAAGTACCGCGATTCTGTTCCTTCTGCGCTTTGGCGCCATATCGTTCAAAGTCCTTTCCTTGATATCCCGCTAGAAGGGGGCATCTCTTCAATATCAAGGAAAGTCCATGGAAACAGGCATCGTAAAGTGGTTCAACTCGGACAAGGGCTACGGCTTCATCATGCCGGAGTCTGGCGGCAAGGATTTGTTCGCCCACAGTTCGGAAATCGAGGGTAATGGCGCGTCGGCACTGGTGGAAAACCAGCGCGTAAGTTTCGACGTAGGGCAAGGCGCCAAAGGCCCGCAAGCCACGAACATCCGCATATTGTAGAAAGAAGCCCTTTCCGGAGGGCTTTTTTTATTCCAGCTCCAATCAAACCGACATCAAAACAAGGAAAGAAAATGGAAAACAACTCGATCTACAAGGGCTATCGTCTGAGCGCCATCGTCAAGCGCCAAGCCCCCGGCAGTCAGCCGTCCTTCACCGCCACGTTGGTCATGGTCCGCCATGGGGGCTCGGTATCGACCTCCCATGGGGTGCCCGATTTTGTGAAAGGCGGCGGTGCCGCAACCCCTGGACGCGCCATCGATGCGGCAATCCTGTACGGCCGCCAAATGGTCGACGGAATGAGCCGGGCGGCCATGGCGTGACGCGGCCTGGCCATCCGCACCCTGCGGGGCGGTCGATCGGATACACGACAACGAACCTTTTAGGAGCATCACCATGGCAAAAGGCCAGATGCGCGGCAATAAAGAAGCAAAGAAGCCCAAACAACCCCCCAAGCCGGAGCCCGTCCCGGTCACGGCGTCGCGCCCCACGACCGGGAGTGCGCAATCAAAGCCCAAGCAAAAATAAAACGAACCACGCCCTGGAATGACAGGGCACCGGTCAGAAATGAGTTATTCGGCGCCGAACGATTGGCGCAGCACGGCCGCAGCCTTGCGGAAGCACAGAAAATAACAGCTCACCCCAGCCGATTGATTTCGCTGCGCAAGCGCCTGGACAATAACGCAGCAGTCCTGCTCGCGGCTTATCGCGAGAGCGCCCTGGACCTGGAAGAGGGCCGCAGCGTGGAACCGGCGGCGGAGTGGTTGCTCGACAACTACCACGTCGTGGAAGAGCAGATCCGGCAGATCCGCGATGACCTTCCTCCCGGCTATTACCGCCAACTCCCCAAGCTCGCCAACGGTCCTTTCGAGGGTTACCCACGGGTGCTGGGCGTCGCCTGGGCGTTCGTGGCCCATACCGACAGCAACTTCGACCCGGAAATACTGCGACGCTTCGTGTCCGCCTACCAGGAAGTGCAGGCGTTGACCATCGGCGAGCTGTGGGCGATCGCGATCACGCTGCGCATCGTGCTGCTCGAGAATCTACGCAGGCTCGCCGAGGAATTCGGCGCCGGCCGCGCAGCCAGGCACGACGCCGACAAACTCGCCGATGCCATGCTGCAATCGACGGAAGTCAACGGCAAGATCGGCGCCGCCTACATCGATACCCTCAAGCGTATGCCGGCGGCGTTGCCCGAAATCTTCGCGGCGCAACTGAGCAAGCGCTTGCGCGATCGGGATCCGCATGCGACCCCGGCCTTGAACTGGCTGCAGGAGCATCTCGCCGCTCAGGGCAACACCATCGAGACGGTCGTCGCGCAGGCCCAGCAATGGCAGGGCGCGGCCAACGTCAGCGTGCGCAATGTGATCTCGAGCATGCGGCTGATTTCCGATATCGATTGGGCGGATTGGTTCGAAAGCGTCAGCCTGACGGATGAATGCCTGAGGGCGTCCTGTTCTTTCGCGGAGATGGACTTCACGACGCGCGATCTTTATCGCAAGGAAATCGAACATCTGGCCCGTGGGTCTTCCATGAGCGAGCTCGACGTCGCCCGAAACGCCGCGGCCATGGCCGCGGCCGCGCTGGCGCAGGCGTCCGATCCCGATCGCGAGCGCTCCGGCGACCCGGGCTTCTACCTGGTGGGCCGGGGCAGGGCGGCGCTGGAAGCACGCATCGCCTATCGTCCACCACTGCGCCTACGGCTGGATCGATGGGCTACGCGGTCGGGAATACATGGCTACATGGGCGCGATCCTGGTCCTGTCGTTCGGCCTGGAGTCGCTGGTCGGATGGATGGGCTGGCGCATGGATGTCACGCTGGCGACCATGCTGCCGTTTCTGATTCTGGCATTCCTGCCGGCCACCGAACTCGCGACCGCGCTCGTGAACCGGCTGATCACCTGGAAACTCGGCGCTGCCGTGTTGCCGGGGGTCGACATGACCCGCACTGTGCCCGAGAAATACCGCACACTGGTCGCCGTCCCCATCCTGCTCACCAGCGAAGCCGCTTTGCTGGAGCAGGTCGAACAGCTGGAAGTATTGTTCCTGTCCGGAGCGGGGGGCGACCTGGTTTACGCGTTGCTCACCGATGGGCTGGATGCTGAAGCCGAGTTCGTCGACAGCGATGCAGCGATCCTGCAGGCTGGCGCGTCGGCCATCGCGCTGCTCAACCTGAAACATGGACCTGCGTCCGCTGGCAGCCGATTCCTATTGTTGAACCGCCGCCGGTTGTTCAACCCGGCCGAGGGCGTGTGGATGGGCTGGGAGCGCAAGCGCGGCAAGTTGCACGAGTTGAACCGGCTGCTGCGCGGCGCCACGGATACGAGCTACGCGCCGATCGAAGGCCTGGTACAGCACCTGTCACCCAACGTACGCTACGTCATCACGCTCGACGCCGACACGCGCCTGCCGCGGGATGCCGCGGAGATGCTCATCGGCAAGATGGCGCACCCGCTGAACCGGCCCCGCTTTGATGCCGCCGAGCAACGGGTGGTCGAGGGGCACGCCATCCTGCAGCCCAGGGTGACGCCGTCCTTGCCGCTGCACCGGGAAGGCTCCATCTATCAGCGTCTCTTCTCCAGTCCGGCCGGCATGGACCCGTACGCCGCGGCGGTGTCCGACGTCTACCAGGATCTGTACGGCGAAGGCTCCTATGCCGGCAAGGGCATCTACGACGTCGACGCGTTCGAAGCGGCGCTGGCGGGCCGGGTGCCCGCCAACACCATGCTCAGCCACGACCTGTTCGAAGGAATATTCGCCCGTGCCGCGCTGGCGTCCGACATCGAGGTGGTCGAGGAATTCCCGTCGCGCTATGACGTAGCCGTGCGCCGCACCCACCGATGGACGCGAGGCGATTGGCAACTGCTGCCCTGGATATTCGCCCGTCGCAGGGACCACCGCGCCTTGCCCAGCGCCGGTCGCGGCAAGATGACGGACAATCTGCGGAGATCCTTGCTGGCGCCCGCCGGCTTCCTGGCGCTGGTAGCCGCCTGCCTATTGCCTTCGCCAGCGGCAAGAATAGCGACCCTCTTCATCATCCTGTGCCAGGCCATTCCCGCGGCACTTTCGCCATTCGGCTTCGCGACGGCGCGCCGCAGCGGCGTCGCGTTCAGCCACCGCGCCATGCTGTTCGGGCAGGATCTCTCGCTGGCTGGCCAGCAGATCCTGGCGACGTTCACACTGCTCGCCGACACCGCCTGGCGCATGGTGGATGCCATCGTCCGCACGCTTTGGCGTCTCGCGGTCAGCCGGCGCCATCTGCTCGAATGGACGACCGCCGCACAATCGGCGAGCATCGCCCGCTCCGGCATCGCCGGGGTCTACCGCATGATGTGGCCCGGCGTGACGCTGGGCGTTCTGGCCTGCGCCGGGGTATTGTGGGCGCGGCCGCTCGCGTGGCCGCTCGTCGTACCGTTCTTGCTGCTATGGGGCCTCGCGCCCGTCTACGCGTGGTATATCAGCCGGGCCGCTCCCGTGCCTTCCCAATTGCGCGTGACCGCGTCGACGGAAGTGTCGCTGCGGCGTACCGCGCGCCGCACCTGGCGCTTCTTCGAGACCTTCGTCACGCCGGATGACCATCTGCTGCCGTGCGACAACTTCCAGGAAACGCCCAAACCGGTGCTGGCTCGGCGCACGTCGCCGACAAACATGGGGCTTTACCTGCTGTCCATCGTGGCGGCGCGCGATTTCGGCTGGATCGGAACGCGCAAGGCCGTCGTCCGCCTGCAAGGCACGATGGCCACCATGCGCATTCTCGAACGCCACCGCGGACACTTCCTGAACTGGTACGCCACGGACGATCTGCATGTCCTGGCCCCGGCCTACGTCTCCTCGGTCGACAGCGGCAACCTGGCGGGACATCTCATCGCCCTCGGCAATGCCTGCGATGAATGGATGGCTAGTCCGTTGGGGCTGGAGATCCGGTCAGGGTTGCTCGACACGATCGCGCTAGCGCGCGAGGCGATCGCCGAGATGGCCATGACTGGCAACGAGCCGCTGCGCCAGTTGTTGGAAGCGCTGGACGAGATGGATGCAATGTTGACCGGGAGGCAGGAGGCGGCATCGCTGCTACCCGCGCTGGCGCGTCTCGCGGCGAAGGCCGGCCGGCATGCTCGCTTATTGATGCCCGTCGAGTCCGGCCACTCCTCGGCCGACCTGAAGTTCTGGACGGATGCGCTCGTCACGGCGATCCAGGAACATCGCGAGGATCTCGACGAGTCGCAGGGACGCAGCGAAATCGACGCGCAACTGGTCGTGATTGCGCGGGAAGCGCGCCAGATGGCGATGGCCATGGAGTTCGGCTTCCTGCTCGATCCCGAGCGCAAGCTGCTTTCGATCGGGTATTCGGTCGCGGACAACCGCCTGGACTCGAGTTGCTATGACCTGCTCGCGTCGGAGGCCCGGCTGGCCAGCCTTTTCGCCATCGCAAAAGGGGATGTGCCCTCCAGGCATTGGCTGCGGCTGGGGCGGACCTCCACGCCGGTCGGACATCGTTCGGCGCTCATCTCCTGGTCCGGTTCCATGTTCGAGTACCTGATGCCCTCGCTCATCATGCGGGCGCCTGTCGGCAGCTTGCTGGAGCAGACCAATCGCCTGGTCGTCAAGCGCCAGCAGCAGTACGCGGCGGGCCTGGGGATACCGTGGGGCCTGTCCGAATCGGCCTACAACGCCCGCGACATCGAGTTCACCTACCAGTACTTCAATTTCGGAGTGCCCGGGCTCGGCCTGAAACGCGGGCTTTCGGAAAACCTGGTGGTCGCGCCCTATGCCACGGGCCTGGCGACGATGGTCGACCCCGAAGGCGCCCGCGCCAACTATGCGCAAATGGCGCAGCTGGGGGCGCTGGGCCGGTTCGGATTCCACGAGGCCCTGGACTTCACGCCCTCGCGGCTGCGCGAAGGCGAGGATGTCGCCATCGTGCGCAGCTTCATGGCCCATCACCAGGGCATGACCATCGTCGCCATCGCCAATGCCGTGTACAACGGCCGCATGCGCGAGCGTTTCCACAGCGAGCCGATGATCCAGGCCTGCGATTCTCTGCTGCAGGAACGCGTGCCGCGCGATATGACGGTTTCCCATCCGCGCGCGGAGGAGGTTCGGACCTCGGTGATGCGCACCGACCGCTCGGGCAATAACGTCCGGCGCTACAGTCACCTGCCGCCCGGGCCGCCGCATACGCACCTGCTGTCCAATGGGCGCTACACGGTGATGCTCACCACCGCGGGGGGCGGGTATAGCCGCTGGCGTGACTACGCCATTACCCGCTGGCATGCCGACCCGACGCGGGACGCGATGGGGTCCCGGATCTTCCTGCGCGATCTGCGGCGGGGCACGGAGTGGTCGACCGCCCCGCACAGCATGGATGCCGACAGTACGCAGTGCCGCATCGAGTTCTCCGAGGATCGGGCGGACTTCTTGCGTCGCGATGGCTCGCTGACGACCACCATGCAGGTGCTGGTATCGGGCGAGACCGACGGCGAGGTCCGGCGCGTGTCGCTGGTCAACAGCGGCCGTCGCGCGCGCGACATCGAACTCACCTCCTACGCGGAACTCGTGCTGGCGACACCGGCGGCCGATCGCGCCCATCCGGCGTTCTCCAAGATGTTCGTGGTGACCGAATTCCTGCCGGAATTCGGCGCGTTGCTGGCGACGCGCCGCCGGCGGTCGCCCGAGGAGCCCGAGATCTGGGCGGCCCATTTCGCGGTGATCGAAGGCGAGTCGCTGGCGCCGGTTCAATACGAAACCGACCGGGCGCGCTTCCTGAACCGGGCCGTGGATGACTGGCAGCCCGGTCCTCACGCCAGCCTCGCGCCCCTGTCCGATACCATCGGAACCGTGCTCGATCCGATCTTTTCGATCAGGCACAGCGTACGCATCCCGACCGGCCAGGCGGTCCGCGTGTCGTTCTGGACCTTGGTGTCGGAGAGCCGCTCGGCGCTGCTGGATCTGGTGGACACGCACCACGACCGAAGCGCCTTCGAACGCGCCGAGACGCTGGCCTGGACGCAGGCGCAAGTACAGTTGCGGCACCTGGAAATGCATACGGACGAAGCGGCGCTCTTCCAACGCATGGCTGCCGCCCTGCTTTACCCGGATTCGCGCTTCAGGCCGCCATCCGCGTCCATCATTCGCGGCGCGGGCAGCCAAGCCGGCCTCTGGCCCCATGGCATCTCCGGTGATCTGCCGATCGTGCTTCTGCGTATCGATGATGTCGAGGACATGCCGCAAGTCAGGCAGCTGCTGAGGGCCCATGAATACTGGCGCATGAAGCGGCTGGCGGTCGACCTGGTGATCCTGAACGAACGAGCGTCGTCGTACGTGCAGGACCTGCAGAACGCCATCGACACGGCAGTGCGCAGCAGCCAGGGGCGGCCGCGCTTCGGCGCGGAACTCGCGAAAGGGGCGGTCTTCACGATCCGCTCCGATCTCATGACGCCGCCGGCGCGCGACCTCGTGCCGGCCGTCGCCCGCATCGTTCTGTGGGCAGTCCATGGTTCGGTTGCGGAGCAACTCGCCCGCATCGTCGAAGCCTCGCCACGCCTGACGGCGCCGCGCAGCGCCGAACGGCTGTTCGGCGCGCCGCTTCCTGCCGACCCCGACTCCACTCGCGAGTTCTTCAATGGGACCGGCGGCTTCGAACAGGATGGTCAGGAATACGGAATCGAACTGCGCGGCGGCGCCATCACTCCGGCGCCGTGGATCAACGTGATCGCCAACCCCCGTTTCGGGTTCCAGGTTTCCGCCGAAGGCAGCGGCTACACCTGGTCGGAAAACAGCAAGGAGAACCAGCTGACGCCGTGGTCGAACGACCCCATCATGGATCCCTGCGGCGAGACGATTTTCCTGCGTGACGAGGCCAGCGGGGAGCTATGGACGCCGACTGCGCTACCCATACGCAGGCCGACCGCATACGGGGTGCGCCATGGCTTCGGCTACAGCGTCTTCGAGCACCGCCACGCGGATATCGCCAGTACGCTGGTGCAGTATGTCGCGCCTGAAGACCCCATCAAGATTTCCCGGCTCACGCTCGTCAATCATTCGGACCGCGTGCGCCTCGTGTCGATCACGGGCTACGTGGAATGGGTGCTGGGCGCTTCGCGCAGTGCGACGGCGCCGTTCCTCGTCACCACCCGCGACCAGACCACCGGTGCGGTGTTCGCAACCAACCCCTGGAGCCTGGACTTCGCGCGGCGTACCGCCTTTGCCGACATGGCGGGCCGCCAGGCGTCGCTGACCACCGATCGGCGCGAGTTCCTGGGCGATAACGGCGACATCGCGGCCCCGCGCGCATTGCAGCAGGGGGAGGCATTGTCCGGACGCTGCGGTGCGGCCCTGGACCCGTGCGCCGCCTTGCAATGCACGATGGAGCTAAGGCCGGGCGAGTCCGCCGACATCGCCTTCTTCCTCGGACAATGCGACACGCCCGAGGATGCGCGCGAACTGGTACTGCGTTACCGCCAGCTGTCTCTCGATGATGTACTGGACGAAGTCAAGGCCGGGTGGCGCGAACGGCTGGGCTCGGTGAAGGTTACGACACCCGACCGTTCCATGGATGTGTTGCTGAATGGCTGGCTGCTGTACCAGACCATCTCATGCCGCCTGTGGGCGCGTTCCGCTTTCTACCAATCGAGCGGCGCGTTCGGCTTCCGCGACCAGTTGCAGGACAGCATGGCGCTGGCCTTCGCCATGCCGGAGCTGGCCCGGCTCCAGCTGCTGCGTGCCGCATCCCGGCAGTTCGTCGAAGGCGATGTGCAGCATTGGTGGCTGCCGGATTCCGGCAAGGGCGTGCGCACGCGCATCTCGGATGACCGCGTATGGCTCGCGTACGCGGCTGCCCATTACGTCAGACACAGCGGCGATGAAGCAGTGCTCGGCGAACCCATCAGCTTCATCTGGGGCCCGGCGCTCGATCCCGGCGCGCACGACGCCTTCTTCCTGCCTACCTCGGCGGAAGAGTCGGCGAACCTGTTCGAACATTGCGCCCGTGGCCTGGATCAATGCGTGGCGCTGACCGGCGCGCACGGCTTGCCGTTGATGGGTACCGGCGACTGGAACGACGGCATGAGCAGGGTGGGCCAGGCCGGCCATGGCGAAAGCGTGTGGCTCGGCTGGCTCTTCCGTCGCACGGTCGATATGTTCGAGCCGATCGCGAAGGTTCGCGATCCGGCGCGTGCTCGCCGATGGCGTGAGCACGCTGACCGCGTCACCCAGGCGATCGATGCACACGCATGGGACGGGGCCTGGTACCGCCGGGCCACCTTCGACGACGGCACCTGGCTGGGCTCCGCTGAAAGCGACGAATGCCAAATCGATTCCATTGCGCAATCCTGGGCGGTCCTGTCCGGCGCGGCGGACCCGCAGCGGGCCCGCGTCGCCATGGACAGCCTGGACCGCCATCTCGTGCGCCGGGACGACGGCCTCGCATTGCTGTTCACCCCGCCGTTCGATCGCACCCCGCACGACCCGGGGTATATCAAGGGCTACCCGCCGGGATTGCGCGAGAATGGCGGCCAATATACGCACGCAGCGATCTGGGCGGTTCTTGCCTATACGAAGCTGGGCGATGGCGACAAGGCGTCCGATCTTTTTTCGATGCTCAACCCGGTCAATCACGCCAGCACACCGGCGGACGTGCAGCGCTACAAGGTCGAGCCCTACGTCATCGCAGCGGACGTCTATTCCGTGGCGCCGCATGCAGGCCGCGGCGGCTGGACCTGGTACACAGGATCGGCGGGTTGGATGTACCGTGCCGGCGTCGAAGGCATCCTGGGGTTGACCCGCATGGGCACTGCGTTGGAGATCAATCCGTGCTTTCCGGCGGCGTGGGAAGGATTCGACGCGGTCGTGACCGTGGCCAGAAGCGTCCTGGAAATACGCGTGGACAACGCGTCCGGCCTGGGCCACGGCGTCACGACGGTGAGCATCGATGGCGAGGTTCAACCGTCGAAGCCAGGGCCGGCGCTAGTGCCCCTGGACGGCGGCCGGCATCGGGTCGTCGTGACGCTCTGAGCTCAGGGCGGGGGGGGGCCGGGCTTCCGGCTGCCCGCCCCACTCGGTGTGAACCAGGCGTTGGACATATTCGCTGAACGTCGCGATTCCGGTCGCCGGCGGGAATCGGCCGCTCTCCTGGACGGATTCCGCTGGCGCGAGGCCGATCAACAGTGTGGCGCGCGGCGCACTCTCATGCAGACGATGGACCAGCACGCGCAGGTACGCCCGGGGCGATTCGGCATCCATCGACACCACGCATAGCCTGTCGACTTCCCCGAGCTCCATGTTGCCCTGAATCCTGTTGGGATGGCGAGCGTAGTTCGCCGTGTCGACCACGATGCCGTGCCTGCGCAGCAACTGCGCCAGGACAGCCGACAACGCATCGTCGAAACTGCCCCGTCCAGCGATGCACAATACCGGCGCGCCAGCCGGTGGCATGGGGCCGGCGTCGGCAGTCTCAGGGGCTTCCACGGGCTCCGCCAGTTCACCGCAGCCATCCACGATGTCGTCCACGGTTTCCTTCATGCGCGCCAGATGTTCGGGCGGTATCACGCCGCGCAGCACGTCGTTGCGCGCCAGGCGCAGTCCTTCCATCATGACCTTGTCGTAGTAATCGACCAGGCTCATCGTCTTCAACAACTCCTCGGCCTGTTCGATCGCGCTGTCCGGATCGTCGGCCAACAGCCGCTGGTAGAAAGTGGTCGCGGGGGTCAGCGGAGGCTTGTCCCCGAACAACACGTCCAGGAACTGCAGGCGTTCGACGTGCCTGCCCAGGATGACCAGGCACAGGGTCAACGGCGTCGAAAGAATCAGGCCCACCGGTCCCCAGATTCCGCTCCAGAAGATCGCCGCCACGATGACAGCCACGGGTGAAAGCCCCGTGCTGCGGCCATATAGCCAGGGCTCCATGACCTGGCCCGCCAACAGGTCGACCGCGACGAAGAGGCCCAGCGTCCAGAAAAGCATGGACCAGTCCGGACCGGTCGCGGCAAGCGCGAGCGCGAGGACCGCGGCGATCCAGATGCCGATGTACGGAACGAACCGGAGGCAAGCGGCCATCACGCCCAAAAGAATTGCGCCCGGCACCCCGATGATCGACAGGCCGATGGCCACCATCACACCCGCGCCCAGGTTGATTCCGAACTGCGCCACGAAGTACCGGCTCAACCGGTGGGCAGCTTCATCCAGCGCCGTCGTCGTTCGATGCAGGTCGCTTGTGCCGCACAGGCGTATCAGTCGATCACGCAGATCCTCGCGCTGCAGCAGGATAAATATGGTGACGATGAGGACGATACCGAGCGTTTCCAGAGGACCCAGGATCGGCGCGACCAGACGCTGGGCGAAGATCAGCGTCGTCGACTCGGCTGGCTCGCTCGGTGCGGCCTTGGGCGCCGTGGCCGCGGATGTGCGGGCGGGCTTGGAGGACGCATTGCCGGGACCTTGGTCGCCACCGATCCGCTTGATCGTCGAGGTCGCCTTGGAAATCAGGTTGTCTGCGCCGCCGATGACCACGGCCTGGAATCGCTCGACCTTGGTCTCCAGCGCGGCCTGATATTTCGGCAACTCATCGGCCAGCGAGCCGACCTGGGCGCCGATGATCCCTGCAATCGTCACACTCAAGCCCAGCCCGATGAGTGCCGAAAGCAGAACGGATGCGTGGCGCCCCAATCTGGCGCGGGCCAATAGATCGACCAGCGGCGCCATCAGGAAACTCAGCAGGATCGCCAACGTAACCGGGATCAGGAAGGTTCGGCCAAACCGCAGTGCCGCGATCACGACAACCGCCGTGACGAGCCCGGTCAACGTCTTGATATGGGGCGTTTCGGCGGCACCGACTCTGGCAAGTGGCAGACGTGAGTCAGGCATGATGGATTTCCCGCTCGAGGTCCTAGTCGCTGACAGCGCGAGAAGGATTTGGTTATTTTTGTCAATCAGTCTTCCGGTCGACACGCCCTAGATTCGAATACCACTGATTGCATACAGTCATCCGACGCCGATGTCGATATCATTGGGCGAGGAAGACATTAGGCACAAAGAATGAAAGATTCCGAACTCTACCGACTCAGGGCAGACGACGCCAATCGCATCGTTCGCAATGCGCGATTCGATCGCGAAGAGTTGTTGGCTATTGCTGAGCAATGGCAAACCTTGGAAGCCTTACCAAGCAGCGCGAACTAACGGGTCAGGTCGCGCCGCCCGTAGGCCGGCAGTAAATCCCAGTTCCACGACCCGTCCCTCGCCGTCGACGCCAGTATCCCTCCTTCGCAAGTAGCGTGCTCGCCCATGGCTCGATCGTGGCGGAAGCAACCCGTTTGCGGGTAAGGCAACGCTTATAGATATCGATATCGCGGCATTTCGGCCTGTGCCGAGCCGCGGGGACCCGTCATGAAGCCCCTTCAATTGGTAGTGCGGCCCATCCTAGTCACGCTTGCGTACGCGTCGATTGCCGCCTGCGCGAACAATCCGCCACGGCAAACCGATCCGGACTATCGGCGTCAGAAATTTCCGAACGTACAGGCTACGAACAGCAATTCTGGGTCGTTGGGCCAGCGCCTGACCATCCAGTCCGGCGAAGCGAGCAGCTGAATCTCCCCTGGTTCATCCAGGACACGCAGAACTGGATCCAGAGCAATTGACGGCTGGGTCCGGTATCGACTCGCGTGCGCCTGCTTTGCCTGGAAAGAGCAGTCGACCAGCCAGCCCGGTCGCTGAGACGAAGCAATCGTCGATGGGTCATGGGAGATGCTAAGGGGCCCGATGCCCCTCTATCGACTTAAAGTGGCCGAGACAGCCCGGATGATTGTCTATTTCCGACCCCAGCTTCATCCTCAGAGCATCACCACCTAAAGGATATCTCATCAAATATCTCAGCTTGACCTATTCTACCCCAGGAAAATTCGACGTGATGGTGCCGGAAGATGTCAAGAAACTGGTAAGCCAATGTCCCGCACTGGACGAAAAGATGCGCGCTACTGGCAAGGTTGTGGTTTCCGCCTCACTTGGAGATCTGGGCAAGCGGGCGACGCTTGTACCACGACGCGGCAAGACCCGCGTCACCGACGGGCCATACATCGAGTCGAAGGAAGTGGTGGGCGGCCTGTTCATCATCGAGGCGGACAGTCGCGACGAGGCGGTAGTCCTCGCATCCTTGCAGCCAGCCGCGACGATAGGCGAAGAAGGGGGACGGCCGGTGGAGTTTATTCCGTTGGATTTTTATCTGGAGCCTTGAGGGCTGGGGCTTGAGCCGAACAGGCGTTGGTCGTAGCCGGTGAACTGTTGACCCGAATGGGTACGGTTAGAAACTCGGACTGCGTTTGACCCTTCACGCTTGCCATTGAAGCTTGAAGGGACGTCCCGTCGAAACCCAAACTCGTGATCATCGTGCTTTCGTTCACTAGATACGGCGGCGCTTACTGACCGTGTACGGTGATATCGAGACCTGTGACAAGGCGATCACCGAGAGTGCAGGCGCAGCGATGCCGCGCGAGCGGTCGCAAGAAGCGGAGGTCTGGGCAAAGGAAGCGCAGGGAGGGTAGGCGGATCGGTCGTCAATTTTCGGCCGGCACCTCGCGCGCGTCTCTCTCTGTACCTATAAAACCTATATATACCTATCGAGTCCCGTTTTCGGTACTAACGACGCACCGTTTTCGGTACTAGCGACGCCCAAAATTGGGACGGGCAAAACACCCGTTTCGGGCTAAGCCTGATTTCGGTACTAGTCCCAAAATCGGGCCTAACCTGTGAATAAGTGTCAATGAGGCGGAGGCACCCGGGCCGCCTCGATACCCTGAGCTTGAAATATGCTTCCGGCTTGTCGGGCGCTCGATACAGACATAAGGACTTGCCCTTGGCGACGATGCCGCTCCAACTGTCCTGCCAGGACTTGTCGTGGGCTTTCTGCGGGTCGTGTTCACGAAAGACCCACAGGCGCCACGATTCGAACCAGTCGGCCGAGAGCGCCGCGTCGCCGGCGCGGGAGCGCCAGTAGGCCGTGAAGGTTCCAGTATCTTGAATCGCTCCCATCTCGTGCAGTCTGGTCAGCGCGTCGATCATTGTCTTGCGGTTCAGGTGCGTGACCTTGGCCAAATATTCGATGGACGCGAAGGCGGTCCACTCGGCGGCGTCATAGCGTACGAGCTGCGCCAAGTTCAATAGAACGAGTTTGGAGGAGGATCTTTGAACATCGGCCTGGATGGCCCATCTGGATGCTTCGACGCTCATGGTCGCCCCTTGTGCTGCCGTCGGTTTTTACCCGGAAATTGAGGTGTACGGTGCCGCCGAGCCATCACGAGTCATTCTCCCCCACAGAGTCGCCGAGCGGAATGCGCTCTTTGATCGGCAAGCCGTGCTTCTCGAAGAATTCGCGGCGCGCCTGGAGCCACGCTTTGTAGGGCCAGACGCGCCGCTCGCCCCAGGGATAGGCATTACGGATGGCGGCACTGGTTTGGCCGGGCGTATAGCCTTGGGCTTGGCGGTGTCATAGACCCGCTGCATGATTTGGTAGGCGATACGAGCACGCGCGACACGCTCGCGGCCGCCGTTGACGATGTTGTTCATGGGGGACTCTACTAAGGAGAAGTAGTTCGATTACCGATGAGGAGACACCTGGCGTAAATCCGGCCTCAAGCACGCTCGGATGGCGTTGATCCTGCGCTAAGGCGTTCTACGACTTGGATCTCGCCGTCTGCGGCCGACTTGAACCGTAATCGCAGTCACCGCCCGATTTCTTCGTGATAGCAAGATCTCTCCATGCTGAGCGAGGTGAGAAGCGATGGAAGCAGCACGGCCAATCCCACAGCGCAACTCACTTTGAGCATGACCCCGACGAGTTGCGATAGAGGCATCCCGTGCGGCACTTGGGGGAGACCGTGAGAAGAGAGCGTAATTTCCGCAACAACGAACCAAAATGCCGTAACGGGTATCACGCCAACCAGCTTGCAGCCAAGATTGACCAGGATGCGCAAGGTGCGCCAGACTTGCCGCATGGCTACCGTGGGATCCAGCAAGACGTCCCGCAGGATGGCCGCATATTCCATATCGCTGATGATGTCCACTTCCACCCAATTGACACGGACGCTCCAGTTTTGTCCCGATGCGGCATGAACTCGGCGCGTCAGACTACGGGCATCGCGGTAAATCGCCCACCTCGCAATGACAAGAAACGTAAGTTCGAGTAGCAAGGTGGCGCCGGCCGCCGGCCATGTCTCGGGAACAAGGCCGCTATATACAAGAGGCATCAATAAGAAGAAACCGACAACGATCCGGAGGGCTCGGCGAGAGCCGAACTTGAGGTCTTTAGGCATAGTGAAGGCCTCCAGCGAACACGAGGCTCGCTAGATGGAAAGGTGAGAGAGGAGGATGGCGTCGCCGTCAGGGTCGGCTGTCGCTACAGGTAGGCGTGCCGGGCAGTTCACATGGAGGATATGATGGGCGCCGTGTCGTCCAGGCGTATGCTTCCTTCCTCGGGATAATCGGCGAGCCAGCAATAGAGGCCAGCAGCTTCGGTGAAGCCATCCGCAGTGCGAGCAGGCCCGGGGTGGATGCACACAGCCTGCTCCAACTGCTCGTCGGTGCGATCAGGGGCCAGAAACTCCAAGGCGTCCCAAAGTTGATGACCGTTCAGAGTCAATGCATGGGCGACCTGGCCATCACCAGGTTTGGGGTCGATCAGATCAATGGGAACCCGACGCCACGCAGGATCGTTGCGAGTAAATTCCGCCTGCCCGCCGGTGAGGGACAGTCCGAAGCGGCCGTCGGTATGCTGATACAAGATAGGTTCGCTCATCGCGTGGATCTCCAGTAAAAGCCGCAATCGCATCCAAGCCGGGTGCGTACGGGACTGGTTTGGTACGGGCCTGGGTCGGTTTGTCCGATAACCTTGCAGTGGTTGTCCGCTTCCCAAGCGCGGCTTTTAGCGTGCGCGTCTGCCAGGAGCGCGACGAAAAGACAAAGCGGCAGCGCACCAACTGCGCGCAGAAAGGTGATTTTCATCTCAGGCTCCTTGCGTGGAAGCGGCTCCTGACCAAGAGCCCACGCCGAGGGTGCCCCAGGGGTTGAAATACACCTCCACGAGCCTGTAGTTCGCGAAATACAGCGAGATGTTCAACGTCGAATGGAGGAACCGCAGAATGGGTCCATGCCCATTTGCCGACCGGCCGGAGACTGCATCACCAACATGCCGACGCGGTTATACTCTTCACCCCGCCCTTCGACCACACCCCGCGCGACCCCGGCTACATCAAGGGCTACCCGCCGGGCCTGCGCGAGAACGGCGGCCAGTACAGCCACGCGGCCATGTGGGCCATCCTGGCGTTGACGCAATTGCGCACCGACCCTCAGGCGGGCGCGCACGCCCATGCGTTGTTCGCGCTGGTCAATCCCATCCACCATGCCGCACGCCGCAGCAGGCGGCGCGCTATGTGGTGGCGGCCGACGTGTATTCGGTGCCGCCGCACGCAGGCCGGGGCGGCTGGACGTGGTACACCGGCGCCGCCGGCTGGGTGCATCGCGCGGGTGTGGAAGGCATCCTGGGCATTCGCCGCGAAGGCGAGGTCCTGATCCTTGATCCCTGCATCCCCGCCGAATGGCCCGGTTTCGAGGTCCAGGTCGTCCTCGGTGCGGCGCGCTACGCCATCCAGGTCGAATCACCGGGGATGCGATGCACCGGCATTTCGTCGGCGGTGCTGGACGGCGTGGCGCAGGCCTGCGACGGCGGCGCCTTGCGCGTGCCTATCATGCCGGGCGAGCACCGATTGATGGCCACACTGTGAATGAACGCTCTCTCCAATGCCCTCAGGAAACCTCATGAACCGTTCACAACTCACCCCAACAGCACAGGTTCAACTCCCTCGGGCATTGATCGACCGGATCGCTTCGCCATTTGCCAGGTTCCTGCAGATCGAGGCGGCCGGCGGTGCCGTGCTGTTGGTATTCACCATCGCCGCCCTTTTCCTGTCCAACTCCCCGTGGGCAGATGCATTCTCACGTATTTGGGACACGCGGGTCGAACTACGACTCGGGGAACTGGAGTTCGGTCGCTCACTGAAAGGCTGGATCAACGACGGACTGATGACACTGTTCTTCTTCCTCGTAGCATTGGAACTCAAGCGCGAAGCCGTCCTGGGCGAGATGCGCAATCCACGCATGGCGGCCTTGTCGATCGCCGCGGCATTCGGCGGCATGATCGCGCCCGCGGCCGTGTACCTGGCACTGCAGTGGGCGCAGCCCGGCCAGCACGGTTGGGGCATCGTGATGTCCACCGACACCGCGTTTGTCATTGCTTGTCTGGCATTGCTCGGCAAACGCATTCCGCACAGCCTGCGGGTGTTCATGCTGTTCCTGGCAATCGTCGATGACATTGGCGCCATCCTGGTGGTTGCGGTCGGATACAGCGACCACATGGACTGGCGCATGCTGGTTCTGGCCGCTTTATGCATCGGCGTCCTGCGCGCATTGGCCGTCGCCGGTGTAAGGAACATCCCCGTTTACGTCATCGTGGGCAGCGCCACTTGGCTGGTCATCGACGCGTCCGGACTCCACGCCACGGTCACCGGCGTGATCCTTGGACTGATGACGCCCGCGAGGCGTTGGGTGAGCGACAGCCGGCTCTACGCCATCCTGGGACAGGTCATCGCACATCCGGCGGGCAACCAGGGCAGCGCTCACACAAGCGACCGCAGCACATTGCGGGCGGCAGAGATTGCCGCGCGCGAGTCGCTCTCGCCCGTCGAGCGCCTGGAGATGGCACTGCACCCGTGGGTCAGCTTCTGCATCATGCCGATCTTCGCCTTCGCCAATGCAGGCTTGGTACTTTCGTGGGCCAGCGCAGCCCAGCCGCTCACCGTGGCAGTGTTCCTCGGTTTCGCCATCGGCAAGCCGGCGGGCATTCTTCTTTTCAGTTGGCTGGCCCTGCGTTCTGGTCTGGCGATCCGCCCTCCGGATCTGGGTTGGGGCAGCATGGCAGGCGGCAGCTTCCTGGCCGGCATCGGTTTCACGATGGCGCTGTTCATTGCCAATCTCGCCTTGGCCGGCCCTTTGATGGACAGCGCAAAGATCGGGATCTTCCTGGCCTCGCTGTTCTCGGCGGCCGTGGGCTTGGCACTGCTGGCGTGGATGCCGCGAACACATGCTCTCCACGCGCCACGAAAAATATAAGTTCGGAAAACCGGCACGCAGGGCGCAAAGCGCGTACTATGGGTTAGTTGATATGTGCAAGGCCATCATTGCATCGGTCTTTTTCCGCTTCTCCCGGGTTCCCCCGGCGGCTGTGTCGAATCTCCCTCGGTGATTTTCTTGGCGTCTCTTCGCCGGACGCGTTCTTGCGTCCTGGCAATAACGAAAGGAATTCGATATGACGACACAAACCGGAACCGTGAAATGGTTCAACGAAGGCAAGGGCTTTGGCTTCATCGCCCCCGACGACGGCAGCAAGGACCTGTTTGCCCACTTCCGTGAAATCCAGGGCGGCGGCTTCAAGACCTTGACCGAGAATCAGCACGTGCAGTTCGAAGTCACCCAGGGCGAGAAGGGTCCCCAAGCCTCCAACATTCGTGCCGTGAGCTGAAGGCGTTGGGCCGGACGGCCCAGCCAGGCTTCTTTCAGGCTCTCCCCTCTGAAGCGCGGTTCTTCCGCGCTTTCTCATTTCTGGAAGGCATCGTTGCCATGAAGAATCTGCAGGAGGCCACCGAGCGCATCTGCGAACTCAAGGGGAGCCTGATCGCATTGGACGTGCTGCTTCCATCTCTCCTGGAAGCACTGCCGTCCGCTACCTACACCACCCTGGTGCGTTCGTTCGAAGCACATGCCGAAGCAGCTCGAACGGTCATTCTGAACATGCCCATTTCAGACCATGTGCTGGTCGCCTTTGAACGGGACATTGCCAGAACGCGCGCGATGCTCGCCGGGATCGTGCAGCCACCGGGAAACGCCAATCCACCCCAGGCCGTCGAGGCCATTCTACTGACCACGACCCACATCCATACTTACGCTGGAACGCGGTTGTTGACCGGTGCAAGCGGCTTCTTCTTCCGCCGCGATGATCGACTGTTCCTTGTGACGAACCGGCATGTCTTTTACGACGAGCCAAGCGAGCATTTTCCCGACCGCGTCGAGATCGAGTTGCATACCGATGCGAGCAACCTGACCCAGTACGCGACCTTCTCAATACCCCTCTATGGAAACGGCCTCGCACTGTGGCGACAGGCCGCCGACACGGGCGGCCCGGTAGATATCGCCGCCATCGAGATTCAGACCAGTCGCCTCCCCGAGCACGTGGTGCTGCATGCCTTCGACCCGTCGCACCTTGACCCTCAAAACGAGGACGTGGCCATTGGCGACAGTTTGATGGTCGTTGGTTTTCCGCTGGGGTTCCACGACACGATCCATCACCTCGCCGTGGCGCGCAGTGCATCCATCGCCTCGGCATATGGCGTGCGGTTCCAGCAGCAAGGCTACTTCCTGACCGATGCCAGGACACACCGTGGCAGCAGCGGTGCGCCTGTTGTTCGGCGCAGGCGCAGAACCCAAGGAGGCGTGTATTCATTGCCTACTTGGCAGTTGCTCGGCGTGCATTCCACGCGCATGGACATGCGCACTCGCGATCTGATCGAAGATGAGTCGCTTGGGCTCAATTGTGCTTGGTATGCAGATGTTCTGATGGTGCTGAGCTTGCCCCATCCCGCCGGACAGGTTGTTTAACCTACTGATCACTTTCGTGCTACAACGGAGCTGCGCACAGCACATAGAATCTCCGCGCTAACTGCCAGTTCTCCGTCGACGAACGAGTTGCCGCGATATTTGCAAATCGCACGGCTCAAACGTAGCGCTTCAACTTCTATCCTCAGCTGATCACCAGGAACGACATCGCGCACAAACTTCGCCTTGTCGATTCCCAGGAAGTAATAAACCGACTTGTCGTGTTCCGGCCTGCTTCCATCGCCGCTATCGGCGAATGAAAACAGCGCCGCTGCCTGCGCCATTGCTTCGATGACCAGCGTGGGAGGAATCGCCAATGCCGCCGGCGTGTTCTGGAAAAACGGTTCGTTCCGGGAGACATTCTTGATCGCGACGATACGTTTTCGCGAGACCAGCTCAAGCACCCGGTCGATGAGCAGCATCGGAAAGCGGTGCGGTAATTTTTGAAGGATCTCGTCAATGGACAAATTCATGCAGCTGCACTCCATCTGGCTTTTCCGGGAGCCGGCAAAGGGAGATGCCAACATATAACGGAAGAAGTTCAGCGAGCAGTGTGTCACAAGAATGGAGGGCTTCCTAATGAGCAATCCCGTACGCCGCCTTCGAGGGGCCTGTCAGTAATTTCGTGTTCAAGGCATAACATGCGTCCAAGGAGTATGTATGCCACGCAACCCGAAGTCCAAGCTGGCGGATCTGCCAGCCATTCCCGCTGAGCTGTTGGAGTCGTTCGGCAACGGCCCGATGACGGCCGAAGCCATCAACGCCGCCTCGCTGGCCTTCAAGAAGGCCCTGATCGAGCGTGCGCTTGGTGGCGAGATGAACCATCATCTGGGCTACCCGAGCGGCGCCGCCAAGCCCGCGGATGTCGCCAACCAGCGCAATGGCAAGGGTGCCAAGACCGTGCTTACCGGGGAAGGCCCGGTGCGTATCGAGGTGCCGCGCGACCGCGACGGCAGCTTCGCGCCACTGCTCATCCCGAAGCACGAGCGGCGTTTCACGGGCTTTGACGACAAGATCGTCGCCATGTACGCCCGAGGCATGACGGTGCGCCAGATCCAGGGGTTTCTGCTGGAGCAATACGCCACCGAGGTCTCGCCCGAGTTCATCAGCTCGGTGACCGATGAGGTCATGGCCGAGGTCACCGCCTGGCAGTCTCGACCGCTGGAGCCTATGTACCCGGTCGTGTTCTTCGACGCGCTGCGGGTCAAGATCCGCGAGGACGCAGTCGTACGCAACAAGGCCATTTACCTGGCGTTGGGCGTGTTGCCCGATGGGTCGCGCGACATCCTGGGCCTTTGGATCGAGGGCTCCGAAGGCGCCAAGTTCTGGATGGAGGTCTTCAATGATCTGAAGACGCGAGGCGTGGGCGATATCCTGATCGCCGTGACCGATGGCCTGAAGGGTATGCCCGAGGCCCTGAGCGCGGTGTTTCCCGCGACCACGCTGCAAACCTGCATCGTGCATCTGATCCGCAACAGCCTGGATTACGCGACCTGGAAGGACCGCAAGGCGCTTGCTGCGGCCATCCGGCCCATCTACACCGCCACGAGTGCCGAGGTGGCCCAGGCCGAGCTCGATGCATTCTCTGAAGGCCCGTGGGGCCAGAAATTTCCGACGATCCGCGCCGCGTGGCGCAGCGCCTGGGACCGCGTGATTCCTTTCTTCGCATTTCCGCCTGAAGTGCGCCGGGTGATTTATACGACCAACGCCATCGAGAGCATCAACGCCCAGTTGCGCAAGATCATCAAGACCCTTGGGCACTTCCCGTCCGACGACGCCGCCACGAAGCTCATCTGGCTGGCCCTGCGCAATATCACCGCAGACTGGGGGCGGCCTGCTCGCGACTGGAAGCAGGCCATGAACCAATTCGCTATCCTCTATGAGGATCGGTTTATCAGGCCTTCCGTGTAATTCAACTCGTGACCGGCATCCACCATGTTCGGGCCGCCGACGGGAGGTTCCAGTGGTAGGAAGTGCCGCCATCTCACTGATCGCGCTGCACGATGTACGCAAGCGTTACGGGGGTGTGGATGGAAGCCCAGCTACCGAGGTCTTGCGGGGCGTGTCGCTGTCGATTGCCGCGGGCGAATTCGTGGCGCTGATGGGCGCGTCGGGCTCGGGCAAATCCACCCTTATGAACATCCTGGGGTGTTTGGACCGGCCCACGTCCGGGCAGTATCTGTTCGCCGGCCAGGACACGGCTGATCTGTCGGCCGACGAGCTGGCCTGGCTGCGGCGCGAGGCCTTCGGTTTCGTGTTCCAGGGCTACCACCTGGTGCGGATGCTGGACGCGCTGCACAACGTCGAGGTGCCTGCCGTCTACGCGGGCAAGCCGGTGCGCGAGCGCGAAGAACGCGCACGGGCGCTGCTGGCCCGGCTTGGCCTGGGCGAGCGCCTGGCACACCGTCCCAATCAACTCTCGGGCGGCCAGCAGCAGCGGGTGTCCATCGCTCGCGCCTTGATGAACGGCGGGCACATCATCCTGGCCGACGAGCCGACCGGCGCCTTGGACTCCCAGAGCGGCGCCGAGGTCATGGCCTTGCTGCGCGAGCTGGCCGACGCCGGCCATACCGTCATTCTCATCACCCACGACAGGGAAGTCGCATCCCAGGCCCGACGCATCATCGAGATCAAGGACGGCCAGATGGTGGCCGATTCCGGGCCGGCGCCGATCGCGGCCGCGCCCTCGCTCGCACCCGAGGGCTTTGCCGCCCGCATGGCGACGGGCGTGGCGCATACCGCCAGCGCCTGGACCGACATCCGCGAGGCGATGGCCTCGGCCTGGCGCGCGCTGGGAGTGAACCGCTTTCGCACGCTCCTGACGCTGCTCGGCATCATCATCGGCGTGGCCTCGGTCATCGTCATGCTGGCGGTGGGCAATGGCACCCAGGCCCAGGTCATCGCCAAGATGGCGGTCTATGGCACCAATCGCATGTACGTGATTCCGGGCAGCGACAACCCGCGCGCCCTGGGCGGCACGCTCTCCGAGGCCGACGTGGACGTGGCGCGCCGCGTGCCCAACGTGGCCGACACCATGCCGTTTCTCAAGGGCCAGGTGACGCTGCGGGCAGGCAACGTGGACACGTCCGTGTCGCTGTGGGCCGTGACCAGCCACGCGCCGCGCATCCTGAACTGGCATCCCGTGCGCGGCTTGTTCTTCACGGATCGGGACGAGCGCGAGCTGGCGACCGTGGTGGTGCTGGGCAAGAAGGTGCGCGAGCGGCTGTACGGCGACCGAAACCCGGTCGGCCAGTACCTGCTGGTCAACAACGTGCCCTTCCAGGTCATCGGCGAGATGAGCGAGAAAGGCGCCATCACGGGCGACTCGGACGATGACGACGTGGTGCTGATGCCGTATTCCACCGGCAGCCGGCGGGTGGTGGGCACGACGAACCTGTCGTGGATTTCGGTGCTGGTCCAGGACATCGGCAAGTCCGACGAGACGGCCAAGCTCATCACCGACGCGCTAACAGCCGCTCACCACATCCAGGATTTCAAGGTCTACAACGCCGCTGCCGCGGTCAAGGCGCAGGAGGACACCCAGCAGACGCTGACCCTGATGCTGGGTCTGATCGCGGCGATTTCGCTGGTGGTGGGCGGCATCGGCATCATGAACATCATGCTCATGACCGTGCGCGAGCGCACCCGCGAAATCGGCATCCGCATGGCCACGGGCGCGCGCCAGCGCGACATTCAGCGCCAGTTCGTCTCCGAGGCCGTGGTGGTGTCGCTGGTGGGCGGCTGCGCGGGCGTCGTCATCGGTCTTGTCATTGGCGCGGCGCTGATCGCCTGGGATGTGCCGGTGATCTTCTCGGTGCGCGGCATCCTCGGGGCATTTGCCTGCGCGCTGGCGACGGGCCTGATCTTCGGATTCATGCCGGCCCGCCAGGCGTCCCGACTCGATCCCGTTGTGGCGCTGGCGAGCGAATGATGGTGCGCCGGCTCTTCCCCATCGCTGCGCTGTCCCTGGCTTTGGCCCTGGGCGGCTGCGGCCTGCCCATTGCTCATACGGATGCCGGCCTGGACCTGCCCGCCACCTGGCAGGCGCCCGCGACGCCGGCCGCTGTCGCGGTCGATGCCGACTGGTGGCGCGGTTTCGGCAGTCCCGAGTTGGCTGGCCTGGTCGAAACCGCCCGCGCCGGCAGCTTCGACGTGGCCGCCGCGGTCGCTCGTGTCCGGCAGGCCGACGCGCTGGCCCGGATGGCGGGCGCCGCGCTGCTGCCCGAGGTGGACGGCACGGCCGGGGCCGAGCGCACCAAGGTGGTCGGCTACCCGGCGCTTACGTCCTACACCGTGGGCTTGTCGGCCAGCTACGAACTGGACATCTGGGGCGGCACCCGGGCCGCCCGCCAGGCGGCGGTCGATACGCTCGCGGCCACGGCCTACGCGCATGACGCGGTACTGTTGACGCTCACGGCGGGCGTGGCCGACACCTATCTGCAAACCCTGGCGCTGCGCGAACGTGTCGCCATCGCGCGTCAGAACCTGGCGACAGGCGAACGCATCCTGGCCTTTGTCGAAAGCCAATATCGGGCCGGTGCGGCGACCGCTCTGGATCTGGCCCAGCAGCGCGGCCTGGTCGCCAGCCTGCGGCAGACCGTCGCGCAGCGCGACCAGCAGGCGCGCGACAGCCTGACGGCGCTGGCCGTCCTCATCGGGCGCGCGCCCCAGGGATTCGACGTGGGCAATACGACGCTTGAGGCCCTGGCGCTGCCGACGGTGTCGGCCTGCGTGCCCGCCGACCTGCTGGTGCGCCGGCCCGACGTGGCCCAGGCCGAGCGGCAGCTTGCCACGGCTGACGCCGACGTGACCGTGGCGCGCGCGGCCATGCTGCCCAGCCTGACGCTGACCGCCTCGGCCGGCGTGGGCAATGACCGGCTCGCCGGCCTGTTCGACCATCCCATCTACGACTTGGCCGCCGGGATCGCGGCGCCGATCTTCAACGCCGGGCGGCTCGCCGCCGGCCGCGACCTGGCGCTGGCCCAGCGCGAGGAACTGCTGGCGGACTACCGCAAGGCCATCGTCGCCGCCCTGGGCGACGTGGAAACTGCGCTGAACGCCATCGACGGCGTGGACCGCCAGCAGCAGGCTCAGGATGAGGCATTGACCCAGGCCCAGGCGGCGGTGCGGCTGGCCGAGTCCCGCTATCGGGCCGGCGCCGAGACGCTGCTGACCTTGCTTGACGCCCAGCGCACGCTGTACGACGCGCAGGATCAGGCGGTCCAGTTGCGACTGGCACGCCTGCAAGCGTCCGTGGCGCTTTACAAGGCGTTGGGCGGTGGTTGGCGGCTCGGTGCAGACACCGCAAGGAGGACATCATGAAGGTGCTCGAACCCATTTCCGATGCGTCGGTCCTATCTCGGCTTCTGGCGGCCGGCTTGAAAGCCACCGCCGCGCGGGTCGCCGTGCTGCGGGCCATGCAGCGCGCGCCGGATCGCTGGATTTCCTCGGAAGGCTTGTACCGCGAGTGCATCGACGATGAGGAAAGAGTCAGCATCGGCAACCTCTACCGGATTCTGAACGAGCTGGCGCGGCACGGCTTGCTGATGCGGGAAACGGACGACAACGGCAAGCGGTTCTACCGCGTGCGGCCCGCCTCGGGCAGCGATCCGGCGTTGCATCGCGTCGAATGCGAGACGGGCGAGGCGTTCGGCTTTGTCGACGACGGCCTGCGTGAGCACCTGGCGCGTGTGCTGCGCGACCGAGGCCTACTGCTGACTGAGGGGCCAATCACCGTGCGCGTGCCGTGCGTGAAGGGGGCGAGCCTCACCAGCTAGATCATGCCGTCAACCAGGCGGTATGAGACGATCAGGAGATCGGGTAATGGACGTGCGGCATTTGCGGTATTTCCTGGCGTAGCGCGCCGTGCCCGCGGGCAGGGTGGCGATGACCACGCCATCGCGCAATACGGTAATGTCGCCGGCGGCGGGCGCGGTCCAGGTCAGCGTGGCATTGGCGGCGGTTTGGTTGAAGTTGCTGGTGCTCAATGCAACGTTCAACTGCGATACCCCCAGATCGCCGATCAACTCGCTGCCATACATGGCGTAGGCGGCTGGGGCGGGCGTGGCGTCGAAGTACGCCAGCACCGTCGGCGCGATGTCGGCGATGCCGGGGTAGGCATACAGCGCGCTCAGCGTGGCCGGCGGCGGGGCGTTGACGCCGGCGGCGTTGTTCAACGCCTGGTTCAGCGCGATGAAGGTGGTGGATTCGGGCAGCAAGGGCAGGCCGTCGGCGCTACCCGTGGCGCCCAGGCCGTAGGCCGACGTCAACACCACCAGCCATTTGTCGTTGGGTTTCCTGGCCGTTTCGGCCATCAGGGCGCCCAGCGCGTCGTCGAGCTTCTTGACCGCGTTCTTGTACGACGATGAACCCGTGCCATAGTCGAGGGCCACGTCGGTCGCGCCGTGATACTGGGTCACCACGGTGGTGTAGGCGCCATCGATCAGGCCCAGGGCCTGCCGGGTCACGCAGTCGTCCGCGGCGGCGTCGCCGGAACAGTCGTAGAGCGTGTCGAGGGCGGCGCTGTCGTGCTGCGTCTTCATCAGGCCGGCAATGTTGGACGAGGCGACGGCGGCGCCGTTCACCGCGCCGGTCCTGGCCTTCAGTATCTCGAACAGGCTGCCGCCCTGGATGGACAGCCCGCTTGCGTCGGAGGTGACCTGGTGCAGGTTGGCCCAGTTGCCGCTTAGCACGGTTGCCCAACCGGGGGTAGCCAGGTTGGCCTGTTGCGTTTGCCCGCCCGGCGCGCCTCCGCTATACGCCAGCGAGACGTTCAGCTTGGCGAAGTTGACCAATGTCTTGTCGGCGATTCCTGCCTGTATGGCGTTGTAGGTCACGCCGTCCAGGCCGATGATGAGCGCGCGGTTGATGGCTGGGCCGGTGTCCTTGTCGCCCGTGTCGGTGGAGGTGCCGGTTCCGGTGGAAGTATCCGTACCCGTGGAGGTGTCCGGCGCTGCTGCCGCGCTGTCGGACGACGACGAATCGGAGCCGTCGAGGCAGCCCGCCATGGCCACCGCCAAGGCTAGCGACACCGCCATCGTGCGGGCCAACCGCGCACCCCTGGCCTTACGTTTTTCTTCAAGTTCGCGGATAAGCGTGTTCATGAGCCGTCTGTGGGTCCGAGTTGGGAAACAGCACGGACTTTAAAGACGAAACAGGACACTACAATGACGAAAGCTCGGGGATTTTCCCGGGTAACTGACGGTTTTCTCGTCAGATGGGGGGAAGCGCCGGGGAACGCGCTGGCATCCGCTGTTCGCCGGACATGATTTCGGCCAGCCAGGAAGATGCGGCGCCGGCGACGTCTCTGCTGGCCGGCATGTCTTGGGCCAGGATGCGGGAGCCGGCGCGAGTCGTCATTCTTGTTGCGCTTATTTCATCGGCGCGAAGAAATAGATGACCAGCGACAAGGTGACGATGCCGAAGACCGACGAGACGACCAGGGTCGAGCCGGAGACGGCGGGACGCACGTTGGAACTGGCGCCGAAGACCAGGCCGAAGAAGCCCGCGGGAATGGCGGTCAGCAGTATGGCCTCGGCCTTGACGGTCGGCGCCAGGCCGATCAGCACGGCCAGCGCCCAGACGATGAGGGGCTGGACCAGGTTCTTCAGCAAGGTGCCCAGCATGACGTTGCTGTCGATGCGAATAGGCTGCGCCGAAAGCATCAGGCCCGTGAGGAACAGTCCGACGCCGGCGGTGGCCGCGGTCATGGGCGTCAGGGCCGTGCCGACGATGGCCGGCACGTGCACGCCTGCCAGCGCCACGATCAGCCCCAGCATCGGTCCCACGAAGATGGGCTTGCGCACCGAGTGCCAGAGCGCGACGAGAAACCGGTGCGCGGCCGATGCGGAGGCGTCGCCGGACTCGGCGGCGGTGTGCATGTCGAGGAAGGCGAGCGTCAGCGGCGAGATGGTCACCGAGCCGACCGCGATGCAGATCGCCACCGGCAGCGCGGCCTCCGCGCCCCAGAAAGGCATGAGCAAGGGCAGGCCGATGGAGGCGAAGTTCGGAAAGGCGGAGGTCAGCGTCTGGACCGCCGAACTGCCGATGTCCAGTTTATAGGCCCGGCGCTGCGTGATGAACAGGGGGATATAGACGATCAGCAGGCCCAGCGCGATGACCAGCGCGAGCTTGCCGTTCTGCACGATGACGTCATGGGGCGTGCGGGCGATGGAGATGAATAGCGTCAGCGGCAGGGCGAATTGCATCAACAGCACGTTCAGGCTGGAGACGTTCTGGTTGTCCACCAATTTGCGCTTGCCCGCGAAATAACCGAGCGCCAGGCCGACGTAGACGGGAAGCAGGGCCGTGATGATGAGAATGAACATGGATGGAGTACCTGTGCTGATGCCGGCCCTGGGGCCGATGATTCGATCGGGTTGCTCGCCGAGCCAGGAACGAAGGCTGCATGCCGTGCGCGGGCCTGTCGCATGCGGCGTGAACGGCCCTTATTGGTCGTGCTTGCGGATCCACTCGCGCACGCCGTCGACCGTGCGGAAGTCATCGACGCTGCGGGCCTCGACCCCATTGCCCATGTGCGACGCCATGTCCGACAGGGCGCGGCCGGGTCCCAGTTCGAGAAAACAGCGCGCGCCGCGTTCATAGGCGTTGCGCAGGCAATCGGCCCAGTGCAGGGTGCTGCCGATCTCGGCGGCCAGCGCGTCGATGGCGCCTTGCGCGCTGAAGACCGGGCTGGCGTTCAGCGCGGTCATCAGCACCACGCCCCGGCGCGGCGCGGCCGGGGCGGCTTGCGTCAATACCTGGCGAAATGGCGCCACGACCGGGGCCAGCCGCGAGGTGTGCGAGGCCACGTGCACGCCCAGCAGCGCGGCGCGCTCGGCGCCCTGCGATAGCGCCTGCGCGCACAGGGCCTCGATGTCCGGGCGCACCCCGCCGACCACGAAGGTGTCGTCCAGGTTGATGATGGCGATATCGGCGCGATGCGCCTGGGCCAGCGCCTCGAGGCGGGCCTTGGGCAGGCCCCGGACGAAGCCGAGCACGTCGTCCGGGCCGCTGCCCTGCGTCATCAGGCGGGCCCGGTCATGGGAGACTTCCACCACCCGGGCCGGCGCCAGCAGGCCCGCCACGCCCCAGGCGGCCAGTTCACCGACGCTGTAGCCCGCCGCGAGATAACGCGCGGGCAGGGCGGGGGCAATCATCAGGTAGGCGGCCATGGCCTGGGCGACGCACAACACCTGCGCCGCGTCGTTGGAAAACAGTTGCGCCGGACTCGCGTGGGTCACGTACCGGCGGGGATCCTCGCCCAGGCAGGCGCGGGCCGCCTCGAATACCGGTTCGGCTTCGGAGACCGTGCCGGTCAGGCGAAACATGTCGGCGTTCTGGGTGCCTTGGCCCGAGCAGAGCAGCGCTAGCATGTCGCGCCTCCCGGGGAACGGACGGGGAACACGCGGCGAACCCGGCGCGCGCCGGGCTCCAGCGCCTGTACGAGCAGCGTCATGCCCAGCAGGTCGGCGCCGCCGCCGGGGCTGAGATGGCGCGCCACGAACGCCCGGTGCACGGTGACGGCCCGTTCGCGCCAGCCGGCGGCGGCAATGCCGCCGGCCTGCAGGAATTCGCGCGCGGCCGCCTGCGCGAAACGCAGGCCGTCCGGTCCGCCCCGATGCAGCAGATTGGTGTCTTCCAGCGTGGCGATCAGCGAAAAGCACAGGTGCACGCGCGCGTCGTGAGGGTTGCCCCGGCCGGCCGCCGTCCCTGCCCGCAGGGCCGGAAGACCCTGTCGGTAGATGGCCGGAAAGCCGCTGGCGGCCTGCCCCCGGGCGCCGCTGGCGCCATAGCGGCGCTGCGCCAGGCCGCCATGCGAATGCGCCGAAGCCGGACCGTCCAGGATGTCCCGGCCCCAGCGCTGCGCGACCAGTTGCCCCAGCGTCAGGCCTGAATTCGAAGCGTGGCGCAGGCCTGCGGCCGCCAGCAGCAGGCCCATGCCGAAGATCGCCCCGCGGTGCGTGTTGACGCCGCCGGTGCGATCCAGCATGCAGGCCTCGGCGGCCAGGCCGATCTCGCGCAGGCGAACCATGTCGGCATCGGCCAGTCCCGCATGCACGAAGGCCTCGAAGTAGGGCAGGAGGCAGGCCGCGCTCAGGTGCAGCAGGGCGGCATCCATGTCGCGATGCGCGCCCCGGTCGATATGGCTGACCAGGCCGGGCTTGGGATAGGTCGCGACCTCGAGGTCGAGGCAGTTCTTCGCCAGGCGGGCGAAATCGCGGGCCAGGGCGGCTTCCCGCACCGCGGGCCGGGAAGGGGCGAGGTCCGGGAGGGGCGGCCGATCCGGTACCGAATGCGGTATCGAAAGTGATATCGAGCGTGGTGTCGAACGTATGAGGTTATCCATGGTCGATGTTTTCCTGTCGTGGGGTGCGGCGTTCGGCATGCGGCATCCGCCGGCCGCCTCCCGGCGGGCAAGCCCGCGCCGGCCGGCGCGCGGTTCATGTCCCGAAGCTTTCCTTCATGAAGGCCGCGCGCGGCATCAGGTACGCGCCGTCGAGCGTCTTGAGCAGGACCTCGGACGACTCGCCGGCGAGCTCGCGCCACTTCACGGCGACGCCATCGGCGCGCACGCACTCGCCGTCGATCCGCAGGGTCGTGCGGCTGTCGATGGCCAGCAGTTCCCGGCCCAGCGTGTGCCACGCGGGCGCCGAGGCGGGCATCGGAAACAGCAGGTCCAGGTCCGAGGTGTCGCTGAGATAAGGCAGGCCGGTCAGGTATTCCCAGGCCAGGCTGCCGAACACCCGCGTGTCCGGCGCCACCGCCAGGATGCGGTCGATGACGGACTGCCAGTGCGTGGGCGCGTTGGCGCGCGCGCGGTCCAGCGCCGGCATGGGCCGCATGCCGTGCAGCGCTTGCGGAGACAGCGCCGTGAACAGGCGCTTCTTGCCCTGCTCGGGAGGCAGGGGCAGGCCCAGCGGCACGCTGCCGGCGGGATCGGTCTCGATCCTGCGCCTGACGACCAGCGGCCGATGTTCGGCGGCCCAGGCCCGCAGCAGGCCGGATGCCGGCTCGGCGCCGGCCGCATCCCATGCCGACGGGTCGGCCCATGCCAGGGTGTGCCGCTGCGGCAGTCGCGCGTCAGGCATGCCGCCCCGCTTCGGCCAGGACCTGGTCGACGATGTGCCGGGCCTGCGGCCGTCCGCCGCGTTCGAGTCCGGCCTGGGGACGGACGTCGACGTCGCTCACCGGTTCGGCCAGCACCGACTCGAACTGCGGCGCCAGCGGCTGGGCGGGATCCCAGATCCGGTGCACCGCGCCGGTCAAGGCCAGGTAGTCCAGGCCGGGCGCGAAGACGGGATTGGTCTTCGCCTTTTCCTTGAGCACGTCGATGGACAGCTTGGTGACGCGCGAGACCGAGGGGAGATCCATCACTTCCGGGTTGGCGCCGGGCAAGCCGATCAATACGCCCGCCGCCAGCGCCGTGGCGATGAAGGCCCCGGCCGCCGTGTGGCCGTAAAGCAGGCCGATGGAGCGATGGCCATGAACCTCGGCCAGCCGCAAGGCCTTGGCCAGGTGCGAAAGATATTCGCTCAGGCCCAGCAACTCGTCGTGCCGGCTCATGCGCTGGCTGTTGGAGTCGATGACGAAGAGGATGGGCGCGTCGCCGGTCTCCCGGGCGATCTCCAGGACGCGCGCCGCCAGCGCGGCCGTGTCTTCGATGCCGAGCGGCGTGTCATGGACCACCCCCAGGATGTGGACGGCGCTCCCCTGAAGGCGCTTGCCCTCGCCGAAGACCAGGCCGCCGTTCTCCTTCAGGGTATGCCCTTCGGGGAAAATGGATTTCAAGATATCAGCGAGCGCCATGTGTGTTCTCCCGGACGCCGTTGGCCAGCGCCACGAATTCATCGGTCGGAAGGCTGGGAATGGCCTGGGGGTCGTCGATCCCGAGCGCCTTCCACACCTGCGTGCCGTCGGTCAACGCGCCGAAGCGCTTCAGGCGTTGTTCCAGACGGGTCTGTTCGGATCGCAGCGTATCCAGGGTCAGCGCGGTCGGAGCGCCCAGCGCCGAGATCGCCGCGTCGCGGAAGGCCGGGATCGCGTCCTCGGCGTAGCCGTCCACCGCGCCGATCAGGTAGCGGTGCTTGCCGCCCATGGTGCGCCAGACGAAGGCCCGGTCCTTGGAGTCGAATTCCTCGACGCCGTGGTTGGTCTCGATGACTTCCGGGCCCGACACCGACAGGCGGCCGTGTTCGGAGATGACCAGCGCGGAGCAGCAACCGGCGATCAAGCTGCCGCCGCCATAGCAGCCGGCGCGGCCGCCCAGCAGGCCGACCACCTGGACGCCGGCCAGCCGCGCGTGCACGATGGCGCGCATGATCTCGGCGATCGCGACTTCGCCGGCATTGGCCTCCTGCAGGCGCACGCCGCCCGTGTCGAAGCAGATGACCAGGTCGCGCTTGTGGCGTTCGGCGGCCTGCACCAGGCCAAGCAGCTTGGCGCCGTGCACTTCGCCGAAGGCGCCGCCCATGAACTTGCCTTCCTGGGCGGCGACGAAGATTTCCTTGCCCTCGAGCTTGCCGCGGCCGATGACGATGCCGTCATCGAAGGCCTCGGGCAGATCGAACATCGGCAGGTGCGGGCTCATCTTGCGCTGTTCGGGGCCGATGAACTCGACGAAGCTGCGCGCGTCGAGCAGTCCCTCGATACGTTGCCGCGCCGTGGATTCGTACCAGCTCAGGGCAGGCGTTGAATGCTGGCTCATTATTCCTTCTCCTCGATGAGCTTGACGCCCTGCGCCAGGCGCAGCAGGACGGTATCGGGGCGGGCGCCGCCGTCGTTGATCGAGATGCGCAGCCCGCCGGTGCCGTGGCCGTCGACGAAATCATGGACGACGTCCTGCCATACCGCGCCGAAGCCATGCGCCGTGGTCGCGATTTCCACGCGGCATTCGTCCGCCGACAAGGTGCGTTCGAGCAGGACCTCGAGATCGCCGGAAGCCACCACGCCGAGGATGGCCAGTTTCTTGGTGCCCGAGGCGGCCTTGGACGCCTTGAGCGTGTAGATCAGGTTTTCCATCTGCGGTTCTCCTGTTACCAGTTCCGGAATTTGCTGGGCGGGTCGTAGAGCCCGCCGGAGGCCAGCATCAGATCCTTGATGGAGCGGGCGGCCAGCCAGCGGCGGTCCGCGTCCAGCGGATCGATGCCGAGATCCTCGGGGCGCTGGATGACGCCCCGCTGGCGCAAGCGCTCGACCTCTTTCTTGTCGCGGCCGCGGCCGACCTCGGTGTAGCCGGCCACGCCCCGGATCGCCTGCTCGCGCTCGTCGGCATTGCGGCAAAGCAGCAGGTTGGCGATGCCTTCCTCGGTGACGATGTGCGTCAGGTCATCGCCATAGATCATGACCGGCGCGAGGTCCAGCCCGAGCTTTTGCGAAAGCTTGATGGCGTCGAGCTGCTCGACGAAAAGTGGCACGTTCTTGTCGCCGAAGGTCTCGCCGATCTGCACCACCAGCTTGCGGCCCCGGCGCAGCGCCGCCGGCGTATCGGGATAGGCCTCGGCGCCGGCCTTCAGCCAAGGGGCGCTGCCGTGGCGCCGGCCATGCGGGTCCGATCCCATGTTCGGCGCGCCGCCGAAGCCGGCCGTGCGGCTTTCCGTGACGGTCGAACTATTGCCGTCGAGATCGATCTGCAAGGTCGAGCCGATGAAGATGTCGCAGGCATACAGCCCGGCGGTCTGGCAGAACGCCCGGTTCGATCGCAGTCCGCCGTCCACGCCGGTGAAATAGATGTCGGGCCGCGCGGCCATGTAGTGCTCCATGCCGACTTCGGAGCCGAAGCTGTGGATCTGCTGCACCCAGCCTGCCTCGATGGCCGGGATCAGGGTCGGGTGCGGATTCAGGGCCCAGTGCGTGGCGATCTTGCCCTTGAGTCCGAGCTTCTCGCCGAAGGTCGGGAGGATCAGTTCGATGGCGGCGGTGCTGAAGCCGATGCCATGATTGATGCGCTGGACCTGGTAAGGACCGTAGATGCCCTTGATCGCCATCATGGCGCACAGGATCTGCGTCGGCGTGATGGCGCCCGGATCCCGCGTGAAGAGCGGCTCGACATAGAACGGCTTGCCGGTCTCGACGAGGAAATGCACGCGGTCTCCCGGGATGTCCACGCGCGGCACCTTGTCGACGATCTTCTCGACCTGCGCGACGACCAGGCCGCCCTTGAAGGTGGTGGCCTCCACGATGGTGGGCGTGTCTTCCGTATTCGGGCCCGTGTAGAGATTGCCGTCCTTGTCGGCGCACACCGCCGCGATCAGCGCGACGTTGGGCGTGAGGTCGACGAAGTAGCGGGCAAACAGTTCCAGGTAGGTGTGGACGGCGCCCAGCTCGATCTTGCCGTCGACCAGCATGCTGGTGATGCGCAGCGACTGCGGGCCGGAGTAGGAGTAATCGAGCTTGCGGGCGATGCCGCGCTCGTAGAGATCCAGGTGCTCGGGCAGCACGATCCCGGATTGCACCATGTGGAGATCGTGGATCCTGGCCGGGTCCAGGTCCATCATGGCCTGGGCCAGCACCTGCGCCTGCTTTTGATTGTCGCCTTCCAGGCATACGCGATCGCCGGGATGCAGGACGGCCTCGAGAAAGGGCGTGACCTGATCCCCCATGACGACCTTGCCCTTGGCATATTGCGATCCGGATTCGATGCGACGCGCCCTGGCGTCGTTCTGCGTGGTCCACTTTCCCATTGAAGAGACTCCTTGAAGAGGGACATGCCAGCGGGATACACAGGGCAACGTCGAACAGGCCGGAGCGGCGCGTTGAGCCCTTGCACCATGAACACAGGAACTTCTCGATATGTGGTCGAGCATATACCCGTGAGCATGCGCGAAAGATGACTTTTCCGTGGCGTTGGCCGGATACGTTGACCTGCATCAAAAAGATGGGCGCATGCGGAATCGATGGAGAGCGAGACTGACTGGAGCTTGAACGCCGGCTTCTCTTTTTGAAGAGAGAATGCCGCCGATCAGGCGATCCGCGCGCATCTGGCGCCATTGCCGGAAGCTAGCGTGGCTGAGCCGGATGTCGTGCACGGACAAGCGTTGCGCGAGGTGCGCTCCGGGCCGCCAATGACAGGCGCGATGGCCTATGTCCGGGAGGGGACGCGGTCGTTGTCCGCGTCCGTTTCAGGATCGATGAGGCCGCAGCCGCAGCAGGATGGCCAGGCCGCTGCCCGCGCAGTGCAGCGTGGAGGCGGCGGGCGCGTCCAAGTGTGCCAACACGTCGCCCGGGCCGGCGATGCATGGGGCCGAAGATGCCGCCTTGCCTGCATCGTCCGCGGCAGTGTCGGTGCAACTCGCGTCGCCGTCACCGCCGGTCGCGCCGGCCGCATCGACGGCGCGCGCTTGCCATTGGCCTTGCACCGGAAATAGCGCGAAGCCGCCCGCGAGGTCCAGCGACGCGTCGCGCAGCAGTTGCACTTCCCAATGGCAGGGCGCCGCATGGGCCGTCATGAGGTTGACGTCGCGGCAAGGCCCGCCGTACAGGGTCGCGGAGACAGGGGCCGCGCCATCGAACACGTGCATGTCGCCGGGCCGGTCCAGCCGCACGCCGCGCATGCCGGGCCCGCCCAGGTGCAGCCCGTGGCCGGCCAGCAGGATCAATTGCCGGCGATAGCCCTGGAAGTCCGAGAAGGGGCCGGGCCGGTCGATATCGGCGATGCTCAGGCGCCAGGCAAAGCCCGATCCGCCGGGCAGTTCCGCGCGCGCCAGTTCGCGGGTGACGCCGCCGCCGTTCCTCCATGGGGTGGCGGGCAGGTCGTCCAGCCGCAGGACGCGCGCGGGCGAGGCGACGATGACGGGGGGCGTTTCATTCGAAGGCGTTTCATTCCGGGGCGTTTCATTCACGGCTGGCTTCCTTGATACCGAATGCCCGGTTCACGGGCGTGGCTTCCCGCGCGGGATCATCTGATTTCCGGGTAGTGGCCGGCGTCTTCGTCATCGAGCAGCACTTCGTAGGACTTGGGATCCGCCGCGACGAACCGCGCCACGTGCGCTTGCCGCAACAGCAGGGCGCCGCCGGCGTCCTCGTGCATGGCGAGCAGGACGCGGGACAGCCGCGACGTCGTTTCGGGGTCGACGTCCGGTCCGCTGACGAGCAGGGGATTCGGCGTCCAATCGGTCCAGCCGACCGTGCGTATCCCGGCCAGCGCGGCGGGATCGTGGGCGCGCAGCAGGTCCAGGTACCAACCGTCCAGCGCGGTCAGGTCGATCTCCCCTTGCCGCAGCGCCTGCAACAGCCCGCGCGGATTGCCGTACGGGCCCTTCGATTCCTGGAAGAGCCGTGGGTCGCCTCCGTCGCCTCCATCGCGTCCGCCGCGTTCGCCGCATTCGCCACGTTCACGCGCGATGGCCGCGAGCCTGCGGCGGGGCGCGTTCCAGCCCGATTGCGAGTCCCGCACCATCCAGCCGTAGCGGCTGCCCAGCGCGTCTTCCACGCGGGTCCAACCCGTGTCCTCGCGCACGAGGAATTCGCTGCGATAGCGGGCCAGGTCGCCGTAGGCCGGCCAGGCGGGCGCCACCGCGGCCACGGCCGCATAGGCGCGGCCGGCGCGCAGCGCGCGCGCATACGGCCAGCCGCACATGAAGGCGCCGCACAGGCCGGGACGCTGCCACAGCTCGCCGATCGGCGTGGGCCAGCCATGCTCGACGAAGGCCACCCGCAGGCCGGCGCGCCGGTGTCCTTCGCCCAGCAGCGCATGCCACGCCGCCCGCGCCGCGGGCGCCGCGTCGTACATGCGCGTCGACGTAATCAGCGGCGCGGCCGGCATGGCGATCACGCGAACTTCAAGGTCTGGCCGATGCCCAGGCGGCGCGCCTTGTCGAGCATGGCCTGGCCCAGGGCGATGTCGGTGGTCGACAGGCCGCGATGCCAGAACAGGATGGTCTCGTCCTCGCGCTCGCGCCCCGGCTTCAGCCCAGCCACGATCTGCCCGATCTCCGCGTGCAGGTTCTCCTGCGTGATGCGGTCGCTGTCCACGTGCGCGCGCAGCGAGCCGAAAGGCAGGCCCTTGCGGCACTGCCCCCAATCGTCCACCACGACCTTGCCCATGATGTCCGTCAGCGATAGCTCGACGGCGCTCATGGTGCCATAGGGCATGACCAGGGCGCCGGGCTTGATCCATTCCGTTTTCAGCAGCGGCGTGGGCTTGGGCAGGCGCGACGCCTCGACGACGATATCGGCGCCGCGCACGCACGATTCCCAGTCCTCCACCACCTTCACCGTCTTGCCCAGGTCGCGCGACAGGCGCTCGCCGAACGCCTCCCGGCTTTCCGGGCGGCGCGAGTGCACGCGGATCTCGTCGAAATCGAAGAGGCTATCCAGCAGCCGCACGTTCCAGTACGAGGTGCCGCGCGCGCCGATATGCCCCAGCACCTTGCTGCCCTTGCGCGCCAGGTGCTTGGCGCCCAGCGCGGTGACCGCCCCGGTGCGCATGTCGGTAATGGCGGTGGCGTCGACGATGGCCAGGGGCTTGCCGGTGACCGGGTCGAACAGGTTCAGCAGCGCCATCTCGGAGGGCAGGTCGACCTTGTAGTTGTCGACGAAATCGCTGACGACCTTGACGCCCGCGACGTTCAGCGGCGCGATGTAGCCGCGCAGCACGTTGAAGTGGCCCTTGTCGGACGACTCCGGCACCAGGTGCACGCGCGGCTCGATGACGGTCTGTCCCAGCCCCTGGGCGCGCAGGGCGCCTTCCACGGCCGCCAGGATCTCGGCGTCGGTGATGTCCAGGGCCTTTACGTCGGGGCCGTTCAGGTAGGTGATGTCGATGGACTGCATGATGTCTCCGGGCTTACTGGATGGGCTTGATGCCGGCCGTCTTCACGATGTCCGCCCATTTGCGCGACTCGTCGTGGATCATGGCGGCGAATTCCGGGGTGGTGGTGTTGGCGGGATCCACGCCCTGGTCCTCGAATTTCCGGCGCACGGCTGGATCCTTCAGGGCGGCGGCGATGTCGCGCTGCAGCTTGGCCACGACTTCAGGCGGCGTTTTCGCGGGGGCGACCAGCCCGTACCAGGAAGTGACGTCGAAGCCCGGGTAGCCGCTTTCCGCGACGGTGGGCACCTCGGGCAATTGCGGCAGGCGCTTCGGGCCGGCGATGGCCAGCGCGTTCAGCTTGCCGCCGCGGATGAAGGGCAGCACGGTGGACACGCCCGCGAACATCATCTGCACGTTGCCCGCGACCACGTCGGTCACGGCGGGCGCCATGCCGTTGTAGGGGATGTGCACGGTCTTCACGCCGGCCACCTGGTTCAGCAGTTCGCCCGCGAGGTGCGCGCCGCTGCCGGCGCCCGGCGAGGCGAAGTTCAGGTTGCCCGGCTTGCTCTTCGCGTATTCGACGAAGGACTTGAAATCCTTGGCCGGCACGGAGGGGTTCACCACCAGGATGTTGGGCGAGGTCGCCAGCAGCGTGACGGGCGCGAAGGCGCGCGCCGTGTCGAAGTTCAGGTTGGTGTAGAGCAGCGGGTTGACGGTAAGGTTGCCGGCCGGCGCCAGGGCCAGCGTGTAGCCGTCCGGCGCGGCGCGCGCGACCTGGCCCATGCCCAGGTTGCCGGAGGCGCCGGGCCGGTTCTCGACGATGACCGGCACGTTCCAGGCTTCGTTCAGCTTCTGCCCGACGATGCGCGCGATGGCGTCGGCCACGCCGCCCGCGCCGAATGGCACGATGATGGTGACGGGTTTCGACGGATAGGCCGTGTCGGCCGCGTGCGCGCCGCCGGAGACGGCCGCGACGATGACGCCGGCGGCTGCCGCCAGGCGCGGGATCAGAGACAACTTCATGGTATTCCCCTTGTGTTCGTGTCTACTGCCGGGTTGGGCCGCGCCGGGGCGGCTCTCTGCGTAGTTTGGCCGGCGCGGCGGATGAAAGCGATGAGCGATAGGCGATAAGCAATGAGTGAAAAGCTATAAGCGAAAAGCGAAGCGCAATGCGGATCGGGGCTTAGGCTTGGCGGTCCAGCATCGGCAGGTCCAGGCCCGCCTCGCGCGCGGCGCCGATGGCCTCGTCGTAGCCCGCGTCCGCATGCCGCATGACGCCGGTGGCCGGATCGTTGTGCAGCACCCGGCCGATGCGTTGCGCGGCCTCCGGGGTGCCGTCGCACACGATGACCACGCCCGCATGCTGCGAGAAGCCCATGCCGACGCCGCCGCCGTGATGCAGCGACACCCACGTCGCGCCGCTCGCGGTGTTCAGCAGGGCGTTCAGCAGCGGCCAATCCGACACGGCGTCCGAGCCGTCGCGCATGGACTCGGTCTCGCGGTTGGGGCTGGCCACCGAACCGGAGTCCAGGTGGTCGCGGCCGATGACCACGGGCGCGCGCAATTCCCCGTTGCGCACCATCTCGTTGAAGGCCAGGCCCAGCCGCGCGCGGTCGCGCACGCCGACCCAGCAGATGCGGGCGGGCAGCCCCTGGAAGGCGATGCGCTCGCGCGCCATGTCCAGCCAGTTGTGCAGGTGCTTGTCGTGCGGGATCAGTTCCTTGACCTTGGCGTCCGTCTTGTAGATGTCCTCCGGATCGCCGGACAGGGCGACCCAGCGGAACGGCCCGATGCCCTCGCAGAACAGCGGGCGGATGTAGGCCGGCACGAAGCCGGGGAAATCGAAGGCGTTCCGCACGCCCATTTCCAGCGCCATCTGGCGGATGTTGTTGCCGTAGTCCAGCGTGGCCGCGCCGCGTTCCTGCAGCGTGAGCATGGCGCGCACGTGGCCGGCCATCGATTGCTTGGCGGCGCGCGCCACGCCGTCCGGGTCCGAGGCGCGGCGCTCGCGCCATTGCGCCATGCTCCAGCCCTGGGGCAGGTAGCCGTTCAGGGGATCGTGCGCCGAGGTCTGGTCGGTCACGCAATCGGGCGTGATGCCGCGTTCGACCATTTCCTGCAGCACGTCGGCGGCGTTGCCGAGCAGCCCGATGGACAGGGCGCGGCCGTTTTGCCGGGCCTCCTCGAGCAGCCCCAGCGCCTCGTCCAGCGTCTTGGCCTTCACGTCGATGTAGCGGGTGCGCAGGCGGAAATCGATGCGCGATTCGTCGCATTCCACGGCGATCATGCTGAAGCCCGCCATGGTGGCGGCCAGCGGCTGCGCGCCGCCCATGCCGCCCAGGCCCGCCGTGAGGATCCAGCGGCCCTTGGGATCGCCGCCGAAATGCCGGTTGGCCACGGCGTAGAAGGTTTCGTAGGTGCCCTGCACGATGCCTTGCGACCCGATGTAGATCCAGCTACCCGCGGTCATCTGGCCGTACATCATCAGGCCCTTGCGGTCGAGTTCGTGGAAGTGTTCCCACGTGGCCCAGTGCGGAACCAGGTTCGAGTTGGCCAGCAGCACGCGCGGCGCGTCCGCGTGCGTCCTGAATACGCCGACCGGCTTGCCGGACTGGACCAGCAGGGTTTCGTCGGGTTGCAGGCGGCGCAGCACGTCGAGGATCTTGTCGTAGGACGCCCAGTCGCGCGCGGCGCGCCCGATGCCGCCGTACACCACCAGTTCCTCGGGGTGCTCGGCCACTTCGGGATCCAGGTTGTTCTGGATCATGCGGTAGGCGGCTTCGATCAGCCAGTTCTTGCAGGTCAGGGCGTCGCCGCGCGGCGCGCGTATGGAACGCGACGGGTCGAGCCGGGAGGCTGGGGTCGAGGTCATGGCTATTGGTCTCCGGACGTCTTTGCGGGGGCGGGGCGCGTGGACATGACGGCGTGTCCCGTCAGGCGGTAGCGGTCGCCGGGATGGATGAGGCGGGCGAACGTGACGACGTCTTCGCCCGACCAGGTGCGGCGCAGCACTTGCAGGCAGGCCTGCGGCGCCTTCAGGTCCAGGTAGCCGGCCACGCGCGCGTCGGGCAGGATGGCTTCGATGGCGTGCTCGACCGCGGTCAGCGGCGCGACGCGGGTCAGGTAGGCATTGGGGGTTTCGCGGCTGAAGTCCTGCTCGATGTAGTCCGGCGCGACGCGCGGATTCACGTAGCGGTCTTCCAGTTGCACCGGCACGTCGTTGTCCAGGTGCAGGATCAGCGAGTGATAGACGGACTTGTCGATGGCCAGCGCCAGCGCGGTGGCGACGCCTTCCGGCGCGGTCACGCGCTCCAGTTGCAGCACGCGGTTGGAATAGCGGTGGCCGCGCTGGGCGATTTCCTCGGCGATGTTGCGCACTTCCAGCACGGGCAGCGCCGGCTTTTGCTCGGCGACGAAAGTGCCCAGGCCCTGGCTGCGCACCAGGATGCCGTCCTGGGTCAGCTCCAGGATGGCGCGGCGCGCCGTCATGCGCGACACCTCGAACTGCGCGGCGAGCTGGTTCTCCGACGGCACCTGGTCGTTGACGGCCCACTCGCCGGATTCGATCTGGTCGACGATGTGCTGCTTGATGCGCGCGTAGGGCGGCAGGGGAAGTTCACGGGAGGCGGTGGGCATGGCGTCCTTCGGGGGCCTTGTGCGGGCGTTTGGAATATGGGGCAAATCCTAGCTTGAATATACAAGTATAGGCAAGTACGATCCGGCTATGGAAAACCCGAGTACGGACCGCGCAGCCCGCGCCCCGGCCGGGTCAAGGGGCGCTGCCATGACAGATGAAACCGAAAGCGGCGAAGTGCTTATCGTCAATGCGCGCATCGCCAGCTTCGATCCCGGCGTCGATGCGCCCTATGGCGTCATCGGGCACGCGGATGCGATGGTGCTGCGGGACGGCCGCATCGGCTGGATAGGCGCGGCGTCACGGGCGCCGGCCGCGGCGGGCGGCGGCGAACCGGGGTCGGGCCGCCGGGTGATCGACGCGGAGGAAGCCTGGATCACGCCCGGTCTCATCGATTGCCATACCCATCTGGTGTACGCCGGATCGCGCGCCAAGGAATTCGAGATGCGCCTGAACGGCGCTTCCTACGAGGACATCGCGCGCGCCGGCGGCGGCATCGCCTCCACGGTGCGGGCCACGCGGCAGGCGGGCGAGGACGCGTTGGCCGCGCAGGCGCTGCCCAGGCTGCGCGCCCTGATGCGCGAGGGCGTGACCACCGTCGAGATCAAGTCGGGCTACGGCCTGGACCGCGACACCGAACTGGCCATGCTGCGCGCGGCGCGCACGCTGGGCGCGAGCCTGCCCGTGACCGTGCGCACCACCTTCCTGGGCGCGCATGCCCTGCCGCCCGAATATGCCGGCCGCGCGGACGACTACATCGACTTCGTCTGCGCGCGGGTGTTGCCCGAGGCCGCGCGCCTGGGCCTGGCGGATGCCGTGGACGTCTTCCATGAAAACATCGGCTTCGACGCCGCGCAGGCCGAGCGGGTCTACCGCGCCGCCGCGGCGGCGGGCCTGCCCGTGAAGGTGCATGCCGAGCAACTGAGCCTGTGCGGCGCGGCGGCGCTGGGCGCGCGGCACCGGGCCTTGTCGGCGGACCACCTGGAGCACCTGGACGAGGACGGCGCCCGCGCCATGGCGGCGGCGGGCACGGTGGCGGTGCTGCTGCCGGGCGCGTATTACTTCCTGCGCGATACGCACGTGCCGCCGGTGGACCTGCTGCGCCGGCATGGCGTGCCCATGGCGGTGGCGACCGACTGCAATCCCGGCACGTCGCCTTTCGCGTCCTTGCTGCTGATGCTGAACATGGCGTGCACGTTGTTCCGCCTGACGCCGGCCGAGGCGCTGAACGGCGTGACGCACGCCGCCGCGCGCGCCCTGGGCCTGCAGGACGAGGCGGGCAGCCTGGCGCCGGGCAAGTGGGCGGACCTGGTCTTCTGGAAGGTGCCCGAGCTGGCCGAGCTTTGCTACAGCCACGGCACGCACGAGCCCGCGCGCATCCTGCGCCGCGGCGTCGAACACGTCTTGTGAGATGGAAAACACCATGCGTTATTTCGCGTCTTCCGCGTTGCTGCCCGACGGGTGGGCCGCCGATGTGGTGCTTACCGTGGACGGCCAGGGACGCATCGCCCAGGTGCAGCGGCAACAGGCCTGCCCCGCCGGCGCCGAGACGCTGCGCGGCCCCGTCATCGCCGGCATGCCCAACGCGCATTCGCATGCCTTCCAGCGCGCCATGGCCGGCCTGACGGAGTTCCGCGGGCACCCGCAGGACAGCTTCTGGACCTGGCGCGAGCTGATGTACCGGCATGCGGGCAGCATGACCCCCGAACGGATGCACGCGATCGCTCGCTGGCTGTATGTGGAGATGCTGAAGGCGGGCTATACGGGAGTGGCCGAATTCCACTACCTGCACCACGACCTCGACGGCGGGCCGTACGCGAATCCGGGCGAGATGTCGCATCGGCTGGCCCAGGCCGCGGCCGACAGCGGCATGGCCCTGACCCTGCTGCCGGTGCTGTACCGGCACGGCGGCTTCGGCGGCCAGCCGGCGAAGCCGGGGCAGCGGCGGTTCCTGCATGCGGTGGACGGGTATGTGCGCCTGGTCGCGGATCTGCACGATGCCTACGCGGGCGCGTCGTCGCGCGATGTGCGCGTGGGCATGGCGTTTCATTCCTTGCGCGCCGTCGAGGGCCGGGAGATGCTGGAAGGCCTGGCCGCGCTGGACGCGCTGGATCCGGCGGCGCCGGTGCACGTGCACATCGCCGAGCAGCAGGGCGAGGTCGACGATTGCCTGCAATGGTCCGGGCAGCGGCCGGTGCAATGGCTCTACGACCACCTGCCGGTGGATGGGCGCTGGTGCCTGGTGCATGCGACCCACGTCGACCCGGCCGAAGTGGCGCGCATGGCCGCCAGCGGCGCGGTGGTGGGCCTGTGCCCGACGACGGAGGCGAACCTGGGCGACGGCATCTTTCCGGCGCGGGCCTACCTGGATGCCGCCGGGCCGTCGCGCTGGGCCATCGGGTCGGACAGCCACGTGACCGTCGATGCCGCGGACGAGTTGCGCATGCTGGAATACAGCCAGCGCCTGCAATGGCAGCGCCGCGCCGTCCTTGCCACCGCCGCGCATGCCTCGGCGGGGCGGGCCATGCTGGAGGGGGCCCTGGAGGGCGGCAGGCGCGCGCTGGGAATGCCGGACGCCGGCCTGGCGCCGGGCGGCCGCGCGGACTGGGTGGTGCTGGATCCCGACCATCCCGCGCTGGTCGAGCGTGCGCAGGACGCGGCGCTGGATAGCTGGATATTCGCGGGCGGCCGCGCCTGCGTGAAGGATGTCATGACGGCGGGCCGCTGGCGCGTGCGCGGCGGCCGGCACGTCCAGGAAGAACAGGCCTATGCGGCGTTCCGCGCGGCGGTGGCGGCACTGGCGAAGTAGATGGAAACAAGGGAAGGGGAAAGAGACCTTGCCCGAGGGCGCCATGCTGTCGTATCGTCACACGTAAAGCCTGAAATCCGCACGATTCGAGGTAGCGAACTGCCATGCGATGGCACGTCGAAGAAATCGATTTCTCAGGGGTTGATGTGCAGCGTGCAAGGGCCGATGAGGACTTGCTGCTCATCTTGTGCGCCGCGTCCTTCGTCGAAAGCGGCTCGGATCTGTATTCCCGCAATTTGGTGACCTTCTTCGAGGGAGACGAGCCGCTTTGCGCCTGGCTGCGCGACGAGTGGGAGCCGGAGGAATTGCAGCACGGCCGGGCGCTGCGGGCCTATATCGCCCGGGTATGGCCGGAATTCGACTGGGACGCCGCCTTCGGCAGTTTCTTCGAGGAATATTCCAAGACCTGCTCCTACGAGCAATTCGAGCCTACGCGGGTATTGGAGCTGGTGGCGCGCTGCGTGATAGAAACCGGCACGTCGACCCTGTACCGCGCGATCAGCGAGAGCACCGGCGAAGAGGTGCTCGCGAAAATCGCCAAGAATATCTATACCGACGAAGTGCATCACTACAAGCACTTTTTCGGTTATTTCAAACAGTACAACGAGGCCGAGAAACTGGGCCGTCTCCCCATTTTCCGCGCGCTGCTGCGCCGGGTCCTGGAAGTCCGCAACGAGGACGAGAAAATCGCGATGCGGCACGTGCTGGCCGGGCTGTATCCGGATAGCGCCGATATCCAGGCGTCCGGCGAAGCGCGCATCAAGCGGGCCGGCGCGCTATTGGCGCACACCCTGCCCATCGACATGAGCATGAAAATGCTGCTCAAGCCGCTGGACCTTCCCGCCTCGATCCAACGCGGCCTGGTCGTCGCCGCCACCGGCGTCGTAAAACCCCTGTCCTGGTATTGGTCCGCCCGGTCCGGTGCGGGCAATGGCGCTTCCGCCGCTGCGCCGAGGGCATAATGAAAACCATCGATTAATTCAATAAAATCAAGGGCTTATTTATATGTCGATAAGTCCTTTTGTTTTTTGCCCTATATAGCCGCAGGCCCGCGAACAGGGCGTGTCCACGTCCGTCGCTATTAGTAAAGTATGCTTCCGGTGTGCTTCTATTCAGTTTCTAGAAAATAATCGGAAAACAAGACATCCCGGGGTGGGCCGCGGATGCATATGGCGATGGAAAATACTCCTTCTCTGTCGAGAGACAGGCTGGCAGCCGCATACCGGCTAAACTCCTTGCAAGCTTCCCATTCGACCGCCATTCCAGAGGCCGCATCGAATGAACGCAGGAACGTCTTCCCAGGCGCCCACGCCGCTGGACGGCCATTCGTCGCCAGCGTCTGAAGTCATGTCTTTCCTGACCCTGCAGGACGCCATTCTGGAGCTCATGGCCAGCAATGCGCCGCTGACCGACATCATGTATGCCTTGTGCTCCGAGGTGGAGCGGCTGGCGCCCCAGATCATCGCCAGCACGCTGCGCCTGGACGAGCACCAGCGGATGCGGCCGCTGGCCTCGCCGAGCCTGCCATCCAGCTACAACGAGGGCGTCGACGGCGAGCAGATCGGCCCGACCGTGGGCACCTGCGGCGTGGCGATGACCTACGGCAGGCCCCACCTCACGCGCGACATCGAGACCGATCCCAACTGGCGCGATTTTCGAACCCTGGTGGCGCCGCTGGGCCTGCGCACGTGCTGGTCGCAGCCTATCAAGCGCCGCGACGGCCGCGTGCTGGGCAGCCTCGCTTTCTACTACAGACGCCCGCACGAGCCCACGCCCTTCGACCACCAGATCGCCGAGATCTGCCTGCGCCTGTGCACGCTGGCCTTCGAGCACGAGGACATGCAGCGCAGCATCCAGAAGCTGGCGTATCACGACGCGCTCACCGGCCTGCCCAACCGGGCCCGGTTCGAGCTGGAGTTCGGCCGGGTGATGGACGAGGTGCGGCGCAACGACTCGCACTTCTCGCTGCTTTTCATCGACCTGAACCGATTCAAGCAGATCAACGACACGCAAGGCCACCTGATCGGCGACGCCATGTTGCGCCAGGTCGCCTCCCGCCTGCAGCGCGCCGTGCGCGGCCTGGACTTCGTCGGCCGCCTGGGCGGCGACGAATTCGTGGTCGTCGTCCGGCACGGCAACACGCGGGAGGTCACCGCCGCCGCCGAGCGCATCCTGCACGTGCTGTGCGCGCCTTTCTACCTGCAAGGGGACCCGACGACCCGGATCGACCTGGGCGCGAGCATCGGCGTCGCCATCTATCCCGAAGACGGGACGGACCTCGAAACCCTGCTGCACCACGCGGACATCGCGATGTACCGCGCGAAGGACGCCGGCGAGAGCCAGATCCGCTTCTACGCGCCGCCGTCCGGCCCGCCCGAGCAGGCTGTCCCCGGCTCGGCGGCGGCCAGGCACGCGAAGCCGGCGCTGGCCGAGGACAGGTCTTCCCCGCTGTACGGCGCGCCCGCCGAGCCGGCCCTGGCGCGCCTCAGCGAAGCCGTGGGGCCGCATCTGTCGGCCATCGTCGAGCAGTTCTACGAAAACCTCTCGCGCATGCCCGGCGCGGAGCACCTGATCAACAGCCTTTCGCCGGCGGAACTCGCGCACCTGAAAAAGAAGCAGGCGGAGAACCTGGCGCAGCTCTGTTCCCCGCACCTGACCGCCGACCAGCACCACGGCATCGCGATGCACGTGGGCCGCATCCACGCCATCTGCGGCCTGTCGCGGGAAAACCTGGTCCATAGCCTGGATTCGCTCTACGCCATCCTGCGCGAGCACATCGACACCACCCAGCACGGCCAGGCGCTGTCCGTGCTGAACCGCCGCCTGCTCAAGGACCTGGGCTGGCAGATGCAGGCCGCGCAGCAGATCCAGGCCGGGCGGCAGGAGACGCTGTCCAGGATCAGCGAACTGTCCTGGAATGCGCGCAACTACACCGACCTCATTACCCAGACCGCGGAGATCCTGAGCAACCACGACGGCATCACGGGCGCCATCTTCCTGCGCCCCGACGAGCGCAATCTGCTGAAGGTCGAGGCCCAGGCCGGCGCCGGCATGACCGAATTCCTCGACGCCATCGAGCGCCAACAGCTCGACTGGCTCGCGGCGGGCGAGAATCCCCTGAAGCCCGGGCCGACCGAGCAGGCATGGAACGCCGGCGTCATCCACCGCAGTCTGAACTATTTCACGGACGAGAAGGTCCGCGCCTGGCGCACCGTCGTCGGGCCCAAGGGCATACGCTCCAGCATTTCCATTCCGCTGGTGTCGCCCAACAGCCAGACGGTGATCTCGGTGCTGGCGCTGTATTGCCGGCTGCCGGGCGGGCTGTCCTCCCAGGAGCAGGATTTTTTCCTGACCCAGGTGCAGTCGCTGCTCGCCTTCGGCATCAGCCGCCTGGAGACCTGGAGCGGACCGGCCATCGCCATTCCGTACACGACGCGCCGCCGCTGGCTCGAACTGTTGCAGAAGGATGGCCTGGAGATGTACTACCAGCCGGTGGTGGATCTGCGCACCGGCCAGGTCATCAAGGTCGAGGCCCTGGCCCGGCTGCGCGACACCGGAATGGTCCTCACGCCCGCGGAGTTCTTCCCGGCCCTGTCTTCCGAGGATTTCCTGAAGCTGTACGTCAAGGGCCTGGACCAGGCGCTGAAACAGCGCGCCGAGTGGCTGCGCAAGGGCATCGCGCTGGACATCGCCGTCAACCTGCCGACCGCGGCCCTGGAGGACGAGCGCTACGTGAAGGCCACCGGCCGCGCCCTGCGGGAATACGCCTGCCCGCCGGGCGCGCTGACCCTGGAGCTGCTGGAAGGCGAGGAAATCTCATCCAGCGTGAATGTGGTGGAGGCGCTGCTGCGCTACAAGGCGCTGGGCGTCAAGCTGGCCGAGGACGACCTGGGCTCGGGCTACAGCAGCCTGGCGCGGCTGCGCGAGATGCCGTTCGACATCATCAAGATCGATCGCAGCATCGTCAGCCATACCGAGCGCGAACCGTTCAACACCCTGCGCTTCGTCTACCAGTTGACCCGCCTGGGCCATGGCCTGGGCAAGAAGGTCATCGTCGAGGGCGTGGAGGACAGCGACCTGCTGGAAGCCATCACCATCCTGGGCGCCGACTGCGTGCAAGGCTTCGTGATCGCCCGACCCATGCCGGCCCCGGCACTGGAAGACTGGTTCCTGCGGCAGGCGCCGCGCGTCATCGAGCCGTTCCAGTCCTCGAGCACGCAGAGCCGGCTGGCGGAACTGCTGATATGGGAAGAGGCCATGCACGTCCTGCTCGACAGGACGCCGGACCTGCCGTCCAAGCATGGCCTGGTCGAGGATATGTGCAGGTTCCTGACGACCTTGCCGCTCGCCGCGCCGGCGGTGGCCGCGGCCGTCTCCGACCTGATCGCCAGCGCGATGGCGTTCGGCCTGCGCAGCCCCGCCTATACGCTGGCGCGCAAGCGGATGATCGCCGCGATGCTGCAGGGACAAAAGGCGGACGGCGCCGGCCGTTAGGGCGGTGGCCGCCGGTTTTCCGCCCGGCCCGTCTTGCGCAGGAAGCGGATCTTGACCTGGTCGAGCAGCAAGGCGGCCAGCAGGACCGATCCCAGCATTCCCGCCAGCAGCATGGCGGGAATGGCGGCCATCAGCAGGCCGCCGCCGGCCAGCAGGCTCGCCAGCACGACGTTTCCCAGGGTCGCCGCGCAGACATACCTGCCGGGCGGCAATGACCAGAGCCGGTCCGGCGTGCGGGCGATGTAGAGGGTCGCCTGGGCCGAATACATCAGATAGGCGAACATCGCCGTCTGGACCTGGGCGGGGGGCAGCTTCAATACCGTAAGCATGAACCCGAGGATGGCGAAGGCCAGGGCCAGCCATCCGACCGCCAGGATCCCGCCGAGCGTCGCGATTTCCCGGATGTTCCACCGCTCCGGCCGGGACGACACCCAGGCCCTGTCGGTGGCCAGGGTGATGGTGACAACGTCGTTCAACACGATGATGATGGCGATCAGAACCAGCGGGGTCAGGAAATAGCCGGTCGCGATGTAGCCGAACGTCAGCAAGGCGGCCAGCTCGACGGTGCGGGCGACCTTGGTGATGGTCCAGGTCAGCATGCGCCGAAACACGCGGCGCCCGCCCGACACCACCGAGACGATGCCTTCGAGCCCGGGGCCGAGGAGAACGACCTGGGCGGCCGCCTTCGCCACGTCGGTGGCGGCTTGCACGGCAATCCCGACCTCGGCCTGCTTCAGGGCCGGCGCGTCGTTCACGCCGTCGCCGGTCATGCCGACGATCCAGCCCGCGCGCTGGAGGGCCTGGACGAGATGGAATTTTTCTTCCGGATAGCAGTTGGCGTAGCCGTCGAAGCGAAGCGGCGTGTCCAGGTCTTTTTCGGCATCGGCGAAGTTATCCCCGAGCCCCGCCTGTTTGCCTATCGCGACGGCGGTCGCCAGGGTGTCGCCGGTCACCATCGATACCTTGATGCCCAGCCCCTCGATCTTTTCAATGAGCGCGGGGGCGTCTTCCCTCAGCGTGTCCGAAAGCGCGATCAGCCCGCGAAGCCGCAAATCGTGTTCGGGTCCCGCCGCGACGGCGAGGACGCGCGCGCCGGTGGCCGCCAGTTCCTCGACGCACGCCGTGAAGTCGGGCGCCTGCGTCGCCATCGATCCAACGACCGTCGGGGAGCCGAGGACGACCCGGACCGCCGCGCCGTCATCGCCGGACCGCAAGTACGCCTCCGAGCGCTTGGCCGCCGGATCGAAAGGAACGAATTTCTCTCGTGCCGGCGGCGGGATGGCCCGCTGCCGCAAGGCATTCAGGATCGCCAGGTCGAGCGGGCTTTGCGTGGACTCGTCGCAAGCCGCGGCCGCCCAGGCCAGGACCTCCCGTTCGGACTCGCCGGGGAAGGCGTGGATGCCGCCTATCGCCTGCCGGTTCCGCGTAAGCGTGCCGGTCTTGTCGACGCACAATATGTCCATCGTCGCCGCTTCCTGGACCGCGGACAGGCCGGTGACGAGCACGCCTTTCTTCGCCAGGGCGCGCGCTTCCACGGCATTGGCCACGGTGAACGCCGCCGGCATCGTGACGGGAACGGTGGCCGTCACGAGGATCAGGAAGAAAGGGATGAGCGGGAGCAGGGGCTCGCCGCGCGCCAGCGCGACCGCCGCCAGTATCGCGGCAAGCACCGCGTCGACGGACACGAGGTAGCGCACCACGGCGAAGAGCAACCGTTCGAGATGGCTGGCCGAACCGGCGGTGCGGACCAATTCCGCCGTGCGCCCGAAATAGCTGTGCGCGCCGGTCGCGGTGACGGCGCCGGTCGCCTTGCCGCGCCGGACCGTCGAGCCCGAGTAGATCGTTTCGCCCTGACCGCGCGCCACGAGCGTCGATTCGCCCGTCAAGGCGGCCTGGTCGACCTCCACCGTTCCGTCGTCGATGACGCAGTCGGCGGGAACCAGGTCGCCCGTGCCGACGGCGATATGGTCCCCGGGCACGAGCTCGCGCGCCGGCAGGAGCGTCCAGCTTCCGTCGCGGAACACGCGCGCATTGACTTGCAGCCGCGAGCGCAGGAGTTCCAGCGCCGATTGCGCGCGGCGTTCCTGCACGCCCCCCAGGATGGCGCTGAAGGCCAGCCAGCCGGCGATGATCGCGGGCTCCACCGTCTTGCCCAGCGCGATCTCCAGCGCCAGCGCCGTTTCCAGCATCCAGGGAATCGGTCCCCACAGGCGCTTCAGGATCGCCCGGACGCGGCTCGGCGGCGGTTCCCGGATCTCGTTATAGCCCTGCTGCGCCAGCAGCGTGCGCGCGTCGGCGTTGGAAAGGCCTCGTCCATTGCCCATGGTCCGCGGGGCGCTGCTTCAATACCGGGTCTTGGACATGGCGTGCGGATGGCCTCCCTGCGTTCGCGGGTCCGCATGCGGTCCCGCGTGCGGGTGCTGGTGCGCGCGTGCCTCCAGGGCATCCTCGGCGGCCGCGCCGTGCAGGCCCAGGAAGTACAGGTGCACGCCGATGGCAAGGGAAGCGCCGCGGATCTCCTGGTAGACCTTCCACGCTTTGCGATGGTCGTGGAACAGCAGATAGTGCGTGCCGTCCTCGATGAGGCGGGCCACGACGTGCAGGCCGTGTCCGTGCAAGGCATGGACCAGCGCCTGCTGGCTGGCGTGGGTCTTTGCGTCGGTTCGCGGGTAGAGAATGTGCAGCAGGACCCATTCACGGTCCGGCAAGGCCAGGGAGAACGCGGCGGCGATGTCCTGATGATGAAGGGCCGCTACCGATGCGTCATCGTCGAACTCGATGTTCGACAGCAGGCTCGCGATTTTCGTGTTCATGCGACTACCATCCTGTTGAGGTGTTTTTCGGTGCGCGGTCGACGCGCCCGGTAGGAGTCATCAGCCAGGACGGCAGTTAATGGGGAACTCCATCCCCATGCGAGACGATAGAAAAAGTCACCTGGTCCGTCAAGTGCGCCCCGGGGTTCGCGGGGAAACCGGGCGAAGCATCCGGGGCTCTACGTCAAAGGATTTCGGAGCGGGTGGGGGCGGCCTGGGCGAGGATGTGCTTCGTTATCGGCGCCAGGGCTGCATCCAGTTCGTAGAGGCACGGCTCGCCATTGCCGATCTCGAGGTGCACGACGTCCGCGCTCGACAGCTTTTCGATGAGCATCGTCAGGGCCCGCAGGCTGTTGCCGTGCGCCACGACGATAACGGAGGCGCCCGTCCGCAACGCGGGCGCGATGGCGTCCCGCCAGGCCGCGGACACGCGCGAGACCGTCTGGCACAGCGATTCGCTCGACGGCAGCGGAACCGCGAGGGCGCCGGCATGGCAGGCTTGCCGATACCGGGCCTGCGCCGCCTCGTCGGCGGCCGGCGGCTGGCCGTCGTAAGCGCGCCGCCAGTGCCGCACGGCGGCGGCGCCGTATTCCTGTTCGGCCTCCGCCTTCAACCGTCCCGTCAGGGCGCCGTAGTGGCGTTCGTTGAGCCGCCAGTCGATGTGCCGCGGCACGTCGGGGCGTCCCATCGCTTCGAGGAGAATCTCCAGGGAATGGACGCAGCGCGTCAATGCCGACGTATACGCGACGTCCACGCCGAGACCCCGCTGGCGCAAGGCCGCGCCGGCCATGCGCATCTGTTCGATGCCGCGAGGCGTCAAGGGGACGTCGGCCCACCCGGTGAACCGCTGCTCCTGGTTCCATTGCGATTCGCCGTGCCGCACCAGCGTCAGCCAGACCATGTTTTCTCTTTTCAAAAATGTGAGGCGTGGAGATCAGGGGGTGGACGCCGTGCCCAGGTAACCGCTCCGTCCCAGCGTGCAAAGCGCCAGGTAGGTCAGGTCCAGGCCGGGCTTGGCGTCGGGGCGCAGCGCAAAGCCGCCGCTGCCCGCCTGGCAGTTGACGATGAATCGCGCCGCGTCGTCGGCATATCGAGGAACGATGCCGAGATAGACGCAGCAGTTCAGGCCCGCGCACGTCGTTTCCAGGCTGGGCGAGAGCGATGCCGCCGTCAGCCGGAAGCCGAAGGCGCGCAGCTCGACGCGGCGGACGAAGCCGGCGCAGGCCTGGTCCGGTGAAGCGCGGCAGGCGTGCAGCAGCGCCAGCGCTTCCGCCGTATCGTGCAGGTTCGGCGGCCGGCCATAGCCGCCATTCCCGGCCTGCCATTGCCGCAGGAAATCAACGGCGGCTTCGTCGGCCTGCGTATCGTCCAGGCCGAAATGGCGCTTGAGCCAAAGGGTCTGCCTGAGCTGGCGCAGCGGCGCCTGGAGCGACGGGACCGGTCCTTGCGGCAGCGATAGCGGCAATGCCGCCACGGCGTCGCGCACTTGCGCGGGCGACGGGTCCGCGCGGCGCAGCGCCTGGAACGCGCGCACGCGCTGGTAGAGCGAAATCGCTTGCGGGGCAATGCCGGTGCGGGCGAGAAAGGCCGCGTGCCGGTCGCGTTGCGGCAGCGCTTCGCCGGTCAGCAGGCGCCATGCGCTGACGCCGCGCCAGGTATCGGCAAGATTCGGCTCTTCGACGTAATAGCCGCGATAGGCGCAAAACCCCCCTTCCGGCGACTGGCGCGACAGCAGATAGTCGCGCGCCCGCAGGCGCATGGGCGGCAAGCGTTCGGCGAGGGGTGAGGAATCCATGCACGCTCGATGACGAAGATGCGGCGCCGCCGGCAAGGCGCCGGCGGCGCTTCCTGCTGATGCGTATCGCGTGAAAATGGTAGCACCATGAAGTCCGGTCCGGCCGCCGCCACGGCATCCCGCCTATTGACCCGCCTATTGACCCGCACAGGCGTATTATTTATTGTTCGCGTGGGGATGGGGTTCCCCCTTACAAGCGCCATTTTGGCTGATGACTCCTACGAATCGCCATAAGCGGGCGTGGGTAGGGGTTCGTCCCGGCACCCGCGCAATGGGGTGGACCATGACACAGAAAAAAGCCAATGCGCGCAGCGCGAACATCACCGAGGGCAAGTCGCGCGCCCCGAACCGGTCGATGTATTACGCGATGGGGTACAAGTACACCGATTTCGCCAAACCCATGATCGGCGTGGCCAATGGCCACAGCACCATTACCCCCTGTAATTCGGGCCTCCAGCCCTTGGCCGACGCGGCCATCGAAGGCATCGAGGCGGCCGGCGGAAATGCCCAGGTATTCGGCACGCCCACGGTGGCCGACGGCATGGCCATGGGGACCGAGGGCATGAAGTACAGCCTCGTCAGCCGGGAAGTCATCGCGGATTGCATCGAGACCTGCGTGCAGGCGCAATGGATGGACGGCGTGGTGGTGGTCGGCGGCTGCGACAAGAACATGCCGGGCGGCATGATGGGCATCCTGCGGGCCAACGTCCCGGCCATCTACGTATACGGCGGCACCATCCTGCCCGGCCATTGGAAAGGCAAGGAGCTGAACATCGTCAGCGTCTTCGAGGCCGTGGGACAGAACGCCGCGGGCATGCTCAGCGACGACGACCTGGCCGCCATCGAACGCAAGGCCATTCCGGGAACGGGTTCCTGCGGCGGCATGTATACCGCCAACACCATGTCCAGCGCCATCGAGGCCATGGGCATGTCGCTGCCGTATTCGTCGACCATGGCCAATCCGCATGACGAGAAACGCGAGTCGGCGCGCGAGTCGGCCAGGGTGTTGTTGCAGGCCGTGCGCGACGGCCTGAAGCCGCGCGACATCGTCACCCGGAAGTCGCTGGAGAATGCCGTGGCCGTGGTCATGGCGACGGGGGGATCGACCAATGCCGTGCTGCACCTGCTGGCCATCGCCCATGCCGCCGAGGTGGCGTTCGGCATCGACGATTTCGAGCGCATCCGGCAACGCACGCCGGTGCTCTGCGACATGAAGCCGAGCGGCGCCTACCTCGCCGTCGACCTGCATCGCGCCGGCGGCATCCCGCAGGTGATGAAGCTGTTGCTCAACGCCGGCCTGCTGCACGGAGATTGCATGACGATCACGGGCAAGACGGTCGAGGAAGTCTTGAAGGACGTCCCCGATCGCCCGGCCGCGGACCAGGCCGTCATTCACGCCGTCGACGATCCCGTCTATGCGGAAGGGCATCTGGCGATCCTGAAGGGCAATCTCAGCCTGGAAGGCTCGGTCGCCAAGATATCCGGCTTGAAGAATCCCGCGATGACGGGGCCGGCCCGGGTGTTCGACGACGAGCAGTCCGCCTTGCAGGCCATACTCGAAGGCAGGATCCGGCCCGGAGACGTGATGGTGCTGCGCTACCTGGGTCCGAAGGGCGGTCCCGGCATGCCCGAGATGCTGGCGCCCACCAGCGCGCTGATCGGCGCCGGCCTGGGCGAGAGCGTGGGGCTGGTCACGGACGGCAGGTTTTCCGGCGGCACCTGGGGCATGGTGGTGGGGCACGTGGCGCCCGAGGCGGCCGTGGGCGGCAATATCGCTTTGGTCGAGGAAGGCGATTCGATCACGATCGATGCCAACGCCTTGCTATTGGAATTGAACGTGCCGCAGGCCGAGCTCGACGCGCGCCGGCGCAAGTGGACGCCGCCCGCGCCGCGATACGCGCGGGGCGTCCAGGCGAAATTCGCCTTCAACGTGTCGAGCGCGAGTACGGGCGCGGTCCTGGACAAGTTCGAGGGGTGAACGTGGCGGGGGCGGCATCGCCCCCGCCGCGCTTCACTTCCCCCGCGAAGGCCGTTTGCCGCCGGCATCTTCCGGCGCGCGCGGCATCAGCGATGAGAACTGGTTCAGGTAGGCGATCCACGGGGCGGTGATGGGCGTCATGTCGGCGGCGCCCATGCCCAGTACGCCCTGGTACCACTCGGTGAGCGCGGCCATCAGCTCGCCTTTCATCTCCGATCCCGACGCGATGTCCTGCAACAGATCCTGGAGCAGGCGCTGGCGTCCTTCCCAGTGGCGCTGGACGATCCGCGCCTGCGTGGCGACGAGCGTCGACGTATCGGCGACCGAGAGCAATTCCATCAGCTCCATCTCCGTGTCCGCGATCGCGGCGCGCAGGTGTTTTCGCTGCTGCTCGGTCCATTGCCGTCCCGACCGGTCCATCAGGTCGGTAAGCTTCTGGAATAGCTCTACGTTGTTCTTGTAGAGGTGGATCAGGGCATTGTTTCTTGCTTCATCCATGACGGTGGCTCCAGGCTGCGAAGAAGTCGATAGGGATGACCTTGGGTATGAGCACGGTAGGAGTCATCAGCCAGAGCGGCAATTGAAGGGGAACTCCATCCCCTGGGTGGAACGATAAGTAACGCCGATACGTTCTTGACATCCTCCCCCGCCTAAAGTCGGGAGATTCCTACGGTGCTCAACCCGGCATCGAGCCGGGATGAGTCGCTTCGGTGGGTTCCTGTTGCTGGCGGCATAACCGCACCGCTCACTTCACAGGCGCAACGGGCGTGCCCCGCCCTGAGAACATTGATCGCGCCGACCAAATCGGCATTTTCCTCGAAGCCACATTCGACGCACGCGAACCGCTCTTGCGTCTGCCGGTTCTCCGCCGATACATGGCCGCAGCACGGACAGGTGCGGCTCGTGTTCTGCGGCGGCACGGCGATGAGATGCCCGCCGTTGCACGCCAGCTTGTAATCCAGTTGGCGGCGGAACTCGAACCAGCCCTGATCGAGGATGGACTTGTTCAGGCCGGACTTGGCCCGCACGTTTCTTCCCGGCGCATCTGCCGTGCCTGCCGCTGACCTGGACATATTCCGCACCTGCAAGTCCTCGACGCACACTATCGCGTGGTTTTGGCTGATCGTGGTCGTGGTCTTGTGCAGGAAGTCGCGGCGAGCGTTACCGATGCGGGTATGGATGCGCTGGACACGGGCTCTCGCCTTGTTCCAGTTGTTGCTGAACCTGGTCTTGCGGCTCATTGCCTGCTGCGCCTTGCGCAAAGCAGTCTCATGCCGCTTGAAACTGTTGAGTGGCGCGTAGAACGTGCCGTCCGAGAGCGTGGCGAACCGGGCGATACCCATGTCGATGCCAACCGCGCCACCGTTGGGTACGGGCTGCTCGAACTCGCGTTCGGTCTGAATGCTGACGAACCACTTGCCGCAAGACAGGCTCACGGTGACATTCTTCACCGCACCCAGCACATCCCGGCTGTTGCGATAGCGCAGCCAGCCCAGCTTGGGCAGGAAGACGCGGGAATTGCCCTGATCGAGCTTGATCTGCTTCGGATCGGGGTAGCGGAGGCTGTCGGACTGACCCTTCTTCTTGAAGCGCGGGAAGTCGGCCCGCTTGGCGAAGAAGTTGGTGTAGGCCCGCTCCAAATCCTTGAGCGTCTGTTGCTGTGTGTGTACCGGCCCATCGGCCAGCCAAGGGGCGGTGCGCCCCGAGGGCAGCAGCGCACCGTTGCGCCATGCTGTGAGTTCCTTGCACAACCCGGCGTAGCCAAGTTTCTTCTTGCCCGCCTCGTAACGCGCCTTCTGCAATGACAACGCCTCGTTGAACACGACCCGGCACGAGCCAGCGAAGCGGCGCATTTGCCGCTCCTGCCGACCGTCTGGGCGTAGCGCAAACTTGCAGGCTTGAAGTCGTTGCATGGCTGAATCATACTCTTGGCCTATGCTCAATGACAACGATATTCGACACGGACGGCACTGCGTTTTTCTGATGCACGTCCATTTGGTCTTCGTGACTAAATACCGCCGCGAGGTGTTCACCAAGAACATCTTGGACGACCTGCACAGCATCTTCACCAGCGTCTGTGCCGACTTCGAGGCGGAACTGGTGGCGTTCGACGGTGAGGACGATCACGTTCACCTGTTGGTGAACTATCCGCCGAAAGTGGCCGTGTCGGCGCTGGTGAACAGCCTGAAAGGTGTTTCCAGCCGCATGATCCGCAAGAAGAACTACCCGAGCATCCGCAAGAAGCTATGGGGCGGTGCGCTGTGGTCGCCGTCCTACTTCGCCGGAAGCTGCGGTGGTGCGCCTATCGAGATCATCCGGCAGTACATCGAGCAGCAGCAGACGCCACGCTGACCGCAGCAAAGGACGCCTACGGCGTCCGCGCTATTCTTCCCCGGCCTGAACGCCGAGGCTTGCCGCGCACCGGGTCAAGCCCGCAGCCCGCAGCCCGCGATGGCGCGCCATCGCCGTCGCTCATCGGGAGACGCTGCTTGCGGTCAGCGTATCTGGCGTTGCAGCATGGCGAGCAGTCCGGCGATGATCGCCAGGACGATCATGACGTCGAAGCCGTCGAGCAGGCTCAGGAAAGTCGCCTGGTGGGCGATGACGCCGTTCAACCATTCGAGGACGAGATGCCCCGCGGTGGCGGGATCGTAGCCGCGCCCCTCGAAGGTGCGGACCATGGTTTGCGCCGTGGTGTTGAAGACGGGGTTCGAGGGGTTGGCGAATTCGGTCAGGGTCGTCTGGTGGACGGCGATCCGGTGCTGTTCGAGAATGATCACGACCGCCGTGGACAAGGAGTACGACAACTGCTTGACGATGTTCTTGAAGCGGTAGCCGTGATTGAATTCGTCGTTGGAAAAAATCTGGAACGCGACGCTGGCGGTCGGCAGGGCGATGAACATCAGCAGGAAGCCGCGGACGATCAGCGGCGGCAGCAGCCACCCGGTGCTGGCGTCGGGCGGCAGCAGGCTCATCCATAGACAGACCGCGGCGGCCATCACGAAGCCGGGGACGATCAGCAGTTTCTTGCTGGGGACCAGCTTCGCGTAGCGGAAATAGAGAAGCGCCATGACCACCGACCCGAACGACGTCAGGCCCATCAGGCGGCCGGCGTTCTCCACGGGGTAGCCATAGCCGCCCTGGATCATGCGCGCGACCAGGTAGCCGATGGCGTTGGTCAGCATGTAATAGCACGAGTACAGCAGCATCCCCATGCGGTAGGGGCCTTCGCGCAGCGCGTGCAGGCGCAGCAGGGGGCGCGGATGGCGCCATTGCTGCCGGGCCACCCAGACGAGCGCCGCGACGCCGGCCACCGTCAGCAGCGTAAACATCGGCGAGCTGCTGAAAATCTCGAAGCGGACCTGCTGCGCGACGATCTGCAATCCGCCCAGGGCGCAGGCAAAGACCAGGTACGGCCACAGGTGCGTCGCGCTGCGGAGTTCCGGGCGCAGCTTTCCGACGTGCGGGACGATGAGAAAGGCGAATGCGGCCAGTATGGCGCCCACGATGGTGGGGAAGATGAAGAGGGCGCGCCAGTCGAAATAGGCGACCAGGTACCCGCCTATCAAGGGCGCCGACGCGCTTGCCACCAGGATGTTGAGCAGGAAGATGCGGGTCGCCACGGGGCGCTGCTGCGGCGTGAAGCACATTTGCAGCATGATGCGGCAGGTGCCCAGCATCGGGCCGATGAAATACCCCTGGAAACCGCGCGCGAGGGCGAGTTCGAGCGACGATTCGCTCAACGAGGCCGCCAGCGAGCCCAAGGCGAACATCAGCAGGCAGATGCTGAGATAGCGGCGATAGCCCAGGCGCTCGGCCAGCCATTGCTGCTGCACGATGCCCAGCACCGATGCCGTGGCGTATGCCGTGGACGACCACACGAGTTCGTCGGGAGAGGCATTGATGCCGCCCGCGATATAGCTGGTGAAAGTGCCGAACAGGGTGTTGTCGAAGTAGTCGATTCCCACGGCGAGCGCGATGGCCCATGGGAAGAAATCCTTGCGCAGATGCCGGAGCGTCAGGGCGCGGGCGCGGGCGGCGGAGAATTTCATTGCGGCGATGTCTTTGAGCGTGAGGATCCGGGCTAGTGGCCTATCCACCCCCGATCCGGGAAAAGGGCGCCATGGATTTCATGACAAGTGAACAGTTTACTTGTGAACTGTTGCCTTGTAAATGTATAATCGATCCAACGCCTTGCCCTGGGTGGCTTATTCCTCCGTTTTTCCGCATCTTTCCGGCGAACAACATACCATGCACGCAAACAAAGACCAGTTGATGAGATCGTTGACCGCCGCCGTCCAGCCGGCGCGGCGCGCCTGGGTGGGCGCGGCCACGACGGTGCTGTCCCACTATGGCTTCTCCATGTCGCTGGGGCTGGTGGTCCTGTACCTGAAGCGGCATGGCGGCAGCGCCCAGCAGAAGCTGTTGGCCGAGGAGATCGGGATCAACGCCGCGGCCATGGTCCGCGTCCTGGACCAGGGCGAGGAGATGGGCGTCCTGTTGCGCACGGAACACAAGGACAACCGCCGCAGCAAGAGCGTCGTGCTTTCTCCCGAGGGCGATGCGCTGGCGCAGGAACTCGGCGACGCCATGCAGCAGTTGCGCGCGGAACTGCTGAGCGACATCCCGGTCGGCGAAATCGATATCGCGGTGAAGGTGCTGCGCCGGCTCCAGGCCAGCGCCCAGGCGTATAGCGACAGCAAGGCCAGGACCTGAGCAGGGGAGATTCGCAGTCATGATGAAAGAGATCGATCGCCTGCGGGACATGGCGCTGTTCGCGGAAGTCGCCAAGGCGGGCAGCTTCACCAAGGCGTCCGAGGTGACCGGCGTCCCGACGTCGACCTTGTCGCGGCGCATCACCGAGTTCGAGGCGGAGCTGCGCGTGCAGTTGCTCAACCGCAGCACGCGCCGCGTCACGCTCACCGAGACGGGCGCGCGCTACGTGGCGCAGATCAACGACTTCCTGCGGCTGGCCTACGCGGTGAACACCGAACTGGGCAGCGAGAACTCCACGCCCTCCGGCCAGTTGCGGGTCAGCATGCCGGGCGATTTCGCGGTCTACTTCGTCGACACCCTGTTCGCGCAGTTCCGCGAGGCCTACCCGCAGATCGTTTTCGACCTTTGCCTGACCGCCGGCCTGCCGGATCTCGCGGGGGAGCGGTTCGACGCCAGTATCTTCATCGGGGAGCCGCCGCCGACGGCGCGCCTGGTGGCCCGGCGCGTGATCATGCTGAACTGGCGGCTCTATGCGTCCAAGGCCTACCTGGCCCGTTACGGGCACCCCGAGACGCCCGCCGACCTGATGAAGCATCAGTGCCTGTTCACGCCGGAACCGGATCCCGTCAGGGGATGGGTGTTGAAGAATGGGGAGGCGACCGAGTGGGTCAAGCCAACGCCGCTCATGGTGACCAACAGCCGCGGGGTCATCCGCGAGCTCGTCGCGCAGGACATGGGCATCGGCCTGCTCGGCCAGACGCACGGCGTCGTGCTGGAGCGGACCGGCCGCATCCAGCGGGTGCTTCCCGACTGGGAACTCGAACCCGTGCCGCTGTATATCGTGACGACCTCCCGACTCTTGCCGGCGCGCGTGCGCGTCTTCGTGGATTTCATCACGCAGAAATTCGAAGCGATGAATCGCAAGGACCACTGAGCGCATCGGCGCCCGGGGCGGGCAGCGACGGCAGGCCCGCCGAATGCTCGCGCAAGAACCGCCGCGCCAATCCCGCCACCCAGTCGCGGAAGGCGATGACGGCCGGCGATTCCTTCTTGTATTCGGGATACACCAGGCAATAGCGCTTGGCATGCTTGACCGCGATGTCGAACGGAATGGCGAGATCGCCGCTCTTGAGTTCGCGTTCCACATAGAAGCGCGGCACCAGGCCCACGCCCAGGCCCGCGCAGGCCGCCTCGATGACCATCGAATACAGCTCGAAGCGCATGCCGCGCAGGGCGCGCTCGTCGCGCACGCCGGCGGTTTCGAACCAGCGCCGCCACACGTCGTTCTTGCCGGCCTTGTGCAGCAGGGTGAGGCGTCCGAGATCGGCCGGATCGTTCAGCGCGTCCAGGCTGTAGTGGCGCGGACTCAGCACCGGCACCACTTCTTCGTCGAAGAGATCGAGCTTGACCACGCCGGTCCAGGCGGGATGGTCGAAATGCAGGGCCGCGTCGAGATGCGTGCCGCGAAACAGGAAGGGCTCGGGCTTCTCGCTGAAGTTGAGGGTGATGTCGGGATGCAGGGCGCGGAATTCATGCAGGCGCGGCAGCAGCCAGCGGCTGGAGAAGGTCGGGATGACCGCCAGTTCGAGTATGCCGCCGGCGCCGCGATTGGCCATCAACGTCTGGGTGTGGAGCTCGATCTCCTCCAGGTGCGGCGCGATGCGGTTGGCGTAGTAGCGGCCGGCGTCGTTCAGGACCACCTGCCGTCCCACGCGGGTGAATAGCCGGGCGTCCAGGTAGGTTTCCAGGGCGGCGATCTGGCGGCTGACCGCGCTTTCGGACAGGCAGAGCTCGTCGGCCGCGCGGGCGAAGTTCTCGTGGCGCGCCGCCGCTTCGAAGATGGACAGCGCCACGGTGCTCGGGATCTTGCGCTTCATGGGGGTCTCCTCCCTCCGGGCCGGATCGATGACGAAACCGCATCTATTGCTGATGATTCCTCAGTTCCGTCCCTGTGACCACCTGATCATAATCGACGAACTGATTCGATAACCGCAATTGAAGAGGGTCGGGGCAAATGGAGCACTTCAAACTTTTCATCGACAACGAATGGGTGGACGCCGAGGCCGGCGAGTGCTTCGAGACGGACGACCCGTTCAGCGGCAAGCCCTGGGCGCAAGTGCCGCGCGCCCGGGCGGCGGACGTGAATCGGGCCGTGGCCGCCGCCAAGGCGGCCTTCGAGGAGGGGCCCTGGTCGCGCATGTCGGCCAGCGATCGCGGCCGCCTGATCTACAAGCTGGGCGAGCGGGTCGAGCGCGAGGCGCAGCGCCTGGCGGAAGTGGAAAGCCGGGACAACGGCAAGCTGATGAGCGAAGTGCTGGGCCAGGTGAAGTATTGCGCCAAGTATTTCTACTATTACGGCGGCCTGGCGGACAAAATCCAGGGACACGTCGTGCCGATGGACAAGCCGGGCGTGTTCAACACCGTGCGCTACGAGCCGATCGGCGTGGTGGCCAGCATTACCCCATGGAATTCCTCGCTTCTGCTGACGGCCTGGAAGCTGGGGCCGGCGCTGTGCGCGGGCAATACCATCGTCTGCAAGCCCTCGGAGTTCACGCCGGCTTCCCTGCTGGTGCTGGCCGAGATGGCCAGGGAAGTGGGCTTCCCGCCCGGGGTCATCAACGTCCTGACGGGCTACGGCGCCGAAGTCGGCGAGCCGCTGATCCGACATCCGGACGTCGGCCGGGTCGCCTTCACCGGCGGCGACGCGGCGGGCCGGCGCGTGTACGCGACGGCGGCCGAGGGCCTGAAGCGCGTGTCGCTGGAGCTGGGCGGCAAGTCGCCCAACATCGTGTTCGACGACGCCGATCTGGACCGCGCGGCCAATGGGGTCATCACCGGCATTTTCTCGGCCGGCGGCCAGACCTGCATGGCGGGCTCGCGCCTGTTGCTCCAGGAGTCCATCCACGACGAATTCCTGGCCAGGATCGAGAAAATCACCCGCTCGGCCAAGATCGGCGATCCGAAGAAGGCCGATACGCAGATCGGGCCCGTGGCCACGCGGCCGCAGTACGAAAAGGTGCTGCAGTACATCGACATCGCCAAGCAGGAAGGCGCGCGCTGCGTGACCGGCGGCCGCGCGTTGTCGGGGGCGGAATACGGCGCGGGCCAGTTCGTCGAGCCGACCATCTTCGCGGACGTGAGGAACGACATGCGCATCGCGCAGGAAGAGGTGTTCGGGCCGGTGCTGGCGGTGCTGAAGTTCAAGGACGAGGCCGACGCCATCCGCATCGGCAACGACATCCGCTTCGGCCTGGCCGCCGGCGTCTGGACCAAGAGCCTGCATCGCGCCATGCTGATGTCGGAAAAGCTGCGCGCCGGCACGGTGTGGATCAATAATTACCGCTCGACCAGCTACATGACGCCGTTCGGCGGATACAAGGACAGCGGCCTGGGACGCGAAGGGGGCTTCGAATCGGTGAAGGAGTACATGGAGGTCAAGAGCGTGTGGATGTCCTCCGACCTGGATATGCCGAATCCTTTTGTGCGCAAATACTGACCGATAACGCCGCCGGGGGGGATGGCGTAGCGACAGGAGGGTATACCAATGAGCGAGACAGACAGCAAGAACAAAAGCCGGGACTACGACGTCGTCGTGGTCGGTTGCGGCATCGCGGGATTGAGCGCCGCGGTCACCGCCATGCAGGCCGGCGCGCGCGTGGCGATCCTCGAGCGCGCGCCGCTGGAGGACCGGGGTGGCAATACGCGTTGGACCGAAGCCATGATGCGCATGAAAAGCGAATCGGAGGTCGCCGACGATTTCGAATCGCACTTCGCCGAGAACGCCGGGCACTATCTGGACCCGGAGCTGGTGTCCGAGGCCGCCGGCGCCTACGAGAACTGGTCGTCCATCGTCAAGGTGCTGGGTTTCGCCGATCCCGAGCTGATCTCCACCTTCGCCGACAACGCCGGCAAGGCGATCGCCTGGCTCAAGACCTTCGGCGTGCGCTTCGATTTCCTGCCGGGTTATTTCATCACGACCTGCACCAGCCGCATGGGGCCGGTGGGCGGCGGCCTGGCGCTGGTCGAGGCGCTGGCGGCCTGGGCCGAAAAGAACGGCGCGGATTTCTTCTACCGCACGACGGCGCGCGAATTCCTGCGCAATGAAGACGGCGCCATCGCCGGCGTCAGGGCGACCGGCCCGGACGGGCTTCCCTTCGCGCTGCGCGCGCCGGCCACGGTGCTGGCCTGCGGCGGCTTCGAGGGCAACCCGGAAATGCTGACGCAGTACCTGGGGCCGCGCGCGCGTTATCTCCGTCCGGTGGCGCGCGGCGGCTACTACAACAAGGGCGAGGGCCTGCGCATGGCCTTGAGCGCGGGCGCGGCGCCGTCCGGGGATTTCGGCCAGTTCCACGCCGAACCCCTCGATCCGCGCTCCGGCGCGCCCGAGCCCATCGTGCTGGTCTTCAACTACGGCGTGCTGGTGAACAAGCGCGGCGAGCGTTTCATCGACGAGGCGCCCGCGACCGTGGACGCGACCTACGAATCGATCACGCGCGTCATTCACGAACAGCCCGACGGCATCGCCTGGGCGGTGTTCGATGCGCGCATCGACGACGTGCCCAATTGGCGCAGTTGCGTGCGTTCTGACCAGCCGCCGGTGCGCGCCGGGAGCGTGGCGGAACTGGCCGTGGCGCTGGACGTGGATGCCGCCGGCCTGCGGGCCACGCTCGATGCCTACAACGGCGCCTGCGGCGACGGCGCGTTCGATCCCTTGCGGACCGACGGCCTGGCCACGAGCGAGGGCTACCGGCCGCGCAAGTCCAACTGGGCCCGGCCCATCGACCGGGCGCCCTACATGGCCTACCCGATCATCTGCGGCAACTGCTTTACCTTCGGCGGGCTGAAGGTGAATACCCACGGCCAGGTGCTCAATACGGATGGCGATCCGATTCCCGGCCTGTATGCCGCCGGCGAGACCGTGGGGCTGTACTACGGAACCTACACGGGCGCGACGTCCGTGTTGCGCGGGGCGGTGTTCGGACGCCTGTCCGGCGCGGCGGCCGCGAGCCAGGCCAGCCAGGCCAGGCAAAGACGACGGTAACAGCGACAGTAAAAACGACACAAGAATCGACAAGGAGACAATCATGCTAGGTAAACACCTGCGCCATCGCCTGGCGGTGGCGGCGTTCGCGCTCTTGCCGCTCGCCGGCCACGCCGCCGACGTCCCGGGCGTCACCAAGGACACCATACGCATCGGCATGTTCGGCCCGTTGACGGGATCGACGGCCGTGGGCTCGCTGCCGCTGCTGGGGGCGACGGCGATCTACAAGAACGTCAACGACAACGGCGGCATCAACGGCCGCAAGATCGAGGTGGTGGTCGAGGACGACGCCTGCGATCCCAACAAGACCATCGCGGCCACCAAGAAGCTGATCGCGCAGGACCGGGTCTTCATGATCCACGGCGGCTGGTGCAGCGGCACCGTGATGGCGATCAAGCCGGAACTGAAGAATCATCCCGACCTGCCCTTCATGGTCCTGGGCGCGGCCAGCACGGATATCTCCACGCCTTTCCAGGCCAATATCTACCATCCGATCGCGACCACCGCCACGGTGGCGAAATCGATGGTGGATTTCGCGCTGACCAAGCCCGGCGCCAAGCGCGTGGCCATCATCAGCCACTCGGACGAATGGGGCAAGTCGCACATCGTGCCGGCCATCGCGGCGTTGAAGGCCAGGGGCCTGGAGCCCGTGGAGACGGTCTACCTGGAACGCGGCAGCACCGACGCCACCTCGCAGTTGCTGCGCCTGCGCGCCGCCAAGCCGGACGCCGTGCTGGCGATTCTGTATCCGCCCGAGCTGACGATCTACCTGCGCGACGCCAACAAGTACGGCATCAAGGCGCCGACCATCGCGACGCAGGGCGTGTCGCTGGAGGACATGGTCAAGCGTGTCGGCAATCCGGCGGCGACCCGGGATCTGTATGTGTTCTATCCCTTGTCGGCCACGCTGGATTCCGCGGGCTTCAAGAAGTGGAAGGACATCTACGTCGCCGCCCATCCCAAGGATCCCGTCGAGACCTTGAGCTTCATGGGCATGACGGGCGCGCTGGCGATCGTGCAGGCGCTGAAGAACGCCGGCCCGGACCTGACCCGCGAGAAGTTCATGGCGGAGCTGGACAAGCTGCATGATTTCGATCCAGGCATCCAGTCGGGCCCCCTGACCTTCACGGCCCAGGACCATGCGGGCATCAAGCAGGGGAAGATGATCTACATGAAGGACGGCAAGCCCACCATCGTCTCCGCCTATCCCGCCGGTCATTGAGCGCCACGCGGACGACTAGCCATCATGCTCGCGCAACTGATCGTCAGCGGCATCGCGGTGGGATGCGTCTATGCGCTCATCGCCCTGGGGATGACCATCCTCTTCCGCTCCACCACCGTGGTCAATTTCTGCCATGGCGAGTTCTTCATGCTCGGGGCCTTCGCGGTGCTCGTGCCCTTGCAGACTCTGGGCTGGGGCTATGGCTTGAGCCTGCTGTTTTCCCTGTGCCTGCTGTTCGTGGCGGGCATGGCGGTGGAGCGCGGGCTGATGCGGCCGCTGCAGCACGCGCCGCACATCAGCCTGGCCATGATGACGGTGGCGCTGTCCTACCTGTTCAAGGGCATCGCGCGCTTCTTCTACGGACGGGAGGTCGTGGCGCTGCCGCCCTTGATGGCGGGCGACCCGGTGTTCTTCGGCGACGTGGTCCTGACGCCGCAGGACATGCTGATCATGGCCGTGGTGCTGGCGGTCGTGGCGACGTCCTTCCTGTTCTTCCAGAAGACGGAGCTGGGCAAGGTGGTGGAGGCCGCGTCCGAGACGCCGCGCGGCGCGTCGCTGTCCGGCATCAACGTGCCCTTGCTGCGCAACCTGATGTGGGGCGCGGGCGCGGCCATGGGCGCCCTGGCGGGCATCCTGATCGCGCCCAATACCCTCGTGTACCCGGACATGGGCGGCCACATGCTGGTGCGCGGCTTCGCGGCCATGACGCTGGGGGGATTCGGCTCGCTGCCGGGCGCGGTGGTGGGCGGGGTCACGCTGGGCGTGCTGGAAAACCTGGCGGGCGGCTATGTATCCAGCGCGCTGGTGGAAATCACCGCCTATGTGGTCATCATCATCGTGCTGCTGATCCGTCCGCAAGGATTGCTTGGGAACTGGAGACGCGATCGTGGCTGAACGACGCTGGACGAGAAGGCTGCCCTGGCTGGCCGCGCTGGCGCTGCTGCTGGCCTTGCCGCTGGCCGTGAACAACTATGTGCAATTCGTGGTCAACACCATGCTGGTGTACAGCCTGGCGGCCATCGGCTTCAATGTGGTGATCGGCTACCTGGGCCAGTTGGCCTTCGCCAACGCCGCGTTCTTCGGCATCGGCGCCTACGCGGCGGGCCTGTCGATGGCGCACCTGGGGCTGCCTTATCCCCTGGCCCTGGCGGTCTGCGCGGCGGTCGGCGGTCTGGCGGGCGTGGTCGTCGGGCTGCCGGCCCTGCGCGTGCGTGGCTACTACCTGGCGATCGTCACCCTGGCCTTCGGCGAGTTGATGCGTTGGATATATGTGCATGCCGACGGCCTGACCTATGGCGCCAGCGGTTTCAACGTGCCGCAGGTGGCGCTGTTCGGCCGCGCCATGAACGAGACCGGCAAATACTATGTCTTCCTGTTCGTGGTGCTGCTGGGCCTGGGCACCACCCGCTGCCTCGTGAAATCGCGCATCGGGCGCGCCTTCGTCGCGGTGCGCAACAACGAAGCCGCGGCGGCCTCCACCGGGGTGGCGGTGCTGCGCATCAAGGTGGTGGCCTTTGCCTGGAGCGGCCTGGTCGTCGGCCTGGCGGGCGGCCTGTACGCCTTGCTCAATGGACGGGTCTCGCCGGATACCTTCGGCCTGTCGCAGATGCTGATGCATTTCGCCATCGTCATGATAGGCGGGCTGGGCAGCCTGGCCGGCTCCATCGTCGGCGCCGTGCTGCTGACCGGCGCGCCGGAGCTGCTGCGCAACTTTCCCGGCCTGGAGGAAATCGTGTTCAGCCTGCTGCTGATGGCGGTGCTGTTCCTGATGCCGCGCGGCATCGGCGGGCTGATCGCCGACCGCATCCCGGGCGCGCGCGAGCGCCTGTACCAGGAGTAGCCCCATGCTGCGTGTCGAGAACATGACGGTGCGCTTCGCGGGCCTGACCGCCGTCAACGACCTGTCGTTCCAGGTGGAGCAGGGCGAGGTCTTCACCATGATGGGGCCCAACGGCGCCGGCAAGACGACGGTGTTCAACGCCATCACCGGTTTCGTGCGGCCGGCTTCGGGACTGATCTCGTACAAGGGCCAGTCCCTGCTGGACCGGGCGCCCGACGCCATTGCCGCGCTGGGCATCCGGCGCACGTTCCAGAACAACGGCATCCTGCGCGAGATGACCGTGCTGGAAAACGTGCTGACCGGCCTCGAGCTCGCCATTCCGCACGCCTTCTGGCGCACCGCGCTCGGCGCGCCGTCGGCGCGGCGCGCGGAGCGCGAGGCGGTGGCCAGGTCGCGCGCCATCCTGGCGCGCCTGGGCATCGAGGAACTGGCCGACCGCGTCGCCGGGGATCTTTCCTTCGGGCAGCAGCGGCTGGTCGAAATCGCCCGCGCCCTGGTGGCGGACGCGCAGCTCATCATGCTGGACGAGCCGGCGGTGGGGCTGTCGCCCAGCGACCGCCATCATCTCGGCATCGTCTTGCGCGGGCTGGCCGCGGAGGGCATCGCCGTCGTGCTGGTGGAGCACGTGCAGGATATCGTGATGGCCGTCTCCGATCGCATCCTGGTCCTGAACTACGGCAAATGCCTGGCGGAGGGCGAGCCCGAGGCCGTGCGCAATAACAAGGCGGTGCTGGAGGCATATCTTGGCCAAGCCTGACATCCTGCTCGAGGTCGCCGGCCTGACGGTGCGGCATGGCCGGGTACCCGCCCTGGCGGGCATCGACATCGCCGTGCGCAAGGGCGAGGCGGTGGGCCTGCTGGGCGCGAACGGCGCCGGCAAGACGACGCTGTTGAATGCGCTGTCGGGTTTCCTGCCGCATGAAAGCGGCAAGGTGACCCTGTTCGGCGAAGCGATGAAACCCGGCGCGCCGCACCGCATCGCCCGCGCCGGCTTGCTGCAGGTTTCGCAGGACCGCGATCTGTTTCCGTCGCTGAGCGTCCGGGACAACCTGCGCCTCGGCTGCCTGGCGCGCGCGAAGCCCCGCTACGCGCGCAACCTGGAACGGGTGTTCGGCTATTTCCCCCGCCTGAAGGAGCGCATCGACCAGCGTGCCTGCACCATGTCCGGCGGCGAACAGCAGATGCTGGCCATCGGCCGCGCCTTGATGGCCGAACCGCGCATCATCCTGCTGGACGAACCGTCGGCGGGGCTGTCGCCGCTATTCGTGCAGGAAATCGGCGCGATGATGCAGGCGCTGAAGCGCGAAGGCGACGTGGCGCTGGTGCTGGTCGAACAGAACATGCGGCTGGCTGCCAGCGTGGTGGACCGCTTCTATATGCTGCGCGCGGGGCAGGTGGTGGCGCAGGGGGAGGCGGCGGCGCTGGAGCGGGATCATGAGCATCTGGCGCGGGAGTATTACCTGTAGGTTTGCGGGCCTGCCGACCGGTGGGAAATGAACGGGACCGGATCAACCGGGCCGCACCGGCTCGTTCCTGTCGAGCCGCGCCGAGCGCCGGCGTCCCTGCGCCCGCGCGTAGGCGGCCGGCGTGCAGCCGACGTGGCGATGGAATCGCCGGGTGAAGTGGCTTTGGTCGGAGAAACCCGTGGTCAGGGCGATTTCCGCCAGCGGCAGATCGGTGCCCGTGATCAGCGACTGGGCGCGCAGGATCCGGCAGCGCTCCACGAAGTGGATGGCCGAGACGCCGACCGTGCGCTTGAACAGGCGGCTGAAGTGGAAGCGGCTGACATTGACGATGGCGGCCAGGTCGTCGAGGGAGATGGGCTGGTCGAGGTTGTCTTCGATGAAGGCCGTCAGCCGCGCGATCTCGATCTGGCCGAGCGAACGGTCCCGCGAGGATTCCCGTGCCTCGAAGGCATTGTATTTGCGCAGCAGGTGAGCCCCCAAGGCCGTCGATAGCGAATCGATGATCAACGTCTGCGCCGGATGCGCGGCCATGTCCAGCTCCAGGACCAGGCTTTGCGTGAGGCGTTCGATCACCGGATCGCGCACGGAAAACACGTTGCGGATTTCCAGGCGCGTGTTCCGGGGGCCGAGCTGTTCCGCCGCCAGCGCGATGAGCCCGGGAGGAATGCGCAAGCGGACCGAGTGGCCCGAGTCGCCCTCCCAGAAGGAATCGCAGCCGGCGGGCATGATGAGCGACGTGCCGGCCGAGATCATTTCGCTATGCACCTTCCCGTCGCGTTGCTGGACCAGCCGGGCGCTGCCGGCTGGACAGTAGGTGATCAGGTGATGATCGAGTCCCGGATAGCGCTCGCAGCAATCGAAATAGGGGCGATGGACGTCGACGGTGATGCCGCCCCATCCCCGTCCGCGCGTGGTGGCGAACGGCCGCTGCGGCCGGACGTACAGCATTTCCTCGATCGAGATCAATCCGGTGCGCGCCGGCGGGGACGAGAGGTTCTCAGTCATCGTGCACTCCTGGATGGGCGGCCGGCGGCCATCGTTGCCGGCCGGGTCAACGCAGGCCAAGCATAATTTGGCGCGCGCCCGCCGGCAATGGCGGCGTATGCGTTCTGCCGCCATCGCCTTCGGGCCGTCTTCCAGGGACGGGTCGAACGGAAGCGCGCGGCCGCACTTTTCTTCCAAATAGAGCAAGAAAGTGCAATCCTCGCCGCGCCGGCCGCCCGTACCATCCGCTTGTCCGCCGATCCGCGGCGCATGGGCGGGAGAAATGGCGCGGGAAGCCGCCGCCCAGCCATGACAGGAAGCAAACGATTGCTGGGGCCAGGCATTGGATACGAATACCGTCACGCTCGTCGTGCTCGTGTGCGTGATCGCGAGCAGTTTCATCAAGCGTGCCGCCAGGATCCCGCTGCCGCTCGCCGTCGTCCAGATCGCGACAGGCGCCCTGGCCGCCCAGGCCGGCGATTTCCGCGTCTCGCTCGCGCCCGACGTCTTCCTGCTGTGGTTCGTGGCGCCCCTGCTTTTCCTCGATGGCTGGCGGATTTCCAAGAAAGGACTGTTGCGCGACAAGTGGACGGTCTGCGCGTTTTCGCTGGGCCTGGTGATATTCACGGTCGTGGCGGCGGGGTTCTTCATCCATTGGCTGATCCCGCCGATGCCGCTGCCCGTCGCCTTTGCCCTGGCGGCGACGCTTTCCCCGACCGATGCGGTCGCCGTGTCGGCCATCGCCGAGCGGGTGGCGATGCCCAGGCGCTTGATGCACGTGCTGGAGGGCGAGGCGCTGCTGAACGATGCGTCCGGCCTCGTCTGCCTGCGCTTTGCCGTCGCGGCGGCGGTGACGGGATCGTTTTCGCTTGCCGCCGCGGGCGGCGCGTTCCTGTGGCTGCTCGCCGGGGGCGTCGCCACCGGCGCCTCGATGACGCTCCTGGCGAACGCCGCGAAGGATTGGACGGCCAGGCATTTCGGCGAGGAAACCGGCACGCAGATCCTGATCAGCCTGTTGCTCCCTTTCTGTTCCTACGCCGTGGCCGAACGGTTCGCGGCGTCGGGCATCCTCGCCGCCGCGACCGCCGGCATCGTGATGAGCTACGAGGAAATGGCGGGGCGGGCGCTGGCGGGCACGCGCATTCGCCGCGCGGCGGTCTGGGACGCGCTGCAGTTCCTGGGCAACGGGGTGATTTTCGTTCTTCTCGGGCAGCAGCTCACGGACGTGATCGCCCGCGCCGGGCAGACGCTGCGCCAGAGCGGGGAGCAGGGCGGCGGCCGATTGTTCCTGTACGTCCTTGCCATCAGCGGCGTCCTGCTCGCGCTGCGATCGCTCTGGACATGGATCGCCTGGCGCCTGGTACGGCCGCGCGCCGGCCGCGACGGCCCGGCGGCCGGCTTGTCCGGTTGGCGCGTGGTTGCCGTCACCTCCCTGGCCGGCGCGCGCGGCGCGGTGACGCTTTGCGGGGTGATGACGCTGCCGTTGGCCCTCGCGGACGGCTCGCCGTTTCCGGCGCGCGACCTGGCCATCCTGCTGGCCGCCGGCGTGATCGTGGTGACCTTGATCATGGCCAATGCCGGGCTGCCTTACGCGGTGCGCGGCATGCGGGTCGTCCCGGCGGCGCAGGAGCTGCTGCAGGAGGACGAGGCGCGGTCGGCGGCGGCGCGCGCGGCCATTGCCGCGCTGGAGCGCGCGCTCCAGGAACCGGAGCAGGGCAGCGACGATGCCGGTCTTTCGGCGCAGGCCGCCGCCCGGCTCATCGCGCATTACCGGCGGCAGGTCGAGTTGCGCGATCCCGCCGGCGCGCAGGCGCGGCATGGCCGGACGGTCGACGCCATGGAGCGCAGGCTGCGCCTGCTCGCGCTGGGCGCCGAGCGGGACGAGTTGTTCCGCATCGTGCGGTCGGGCCGCCTGGCGGACGAAATGGCCAGGAAACTGGTGCGCGAAGTGGATTTGCAGGAATCGCGTTTCAGCGCCTCCTGAGGGAAGCGTATTCGCGGGACCGCGGCGCGATGGGCGCGCGGCAAGAGGATGTTTTTTCGCCGGGGAACGCGATCGATGGGTGCGCCGTCCTATGCCCTGTTCGGGGCTTACTTTCCGCACTGGTTGTTGAGCGCGGTGCTCGGCATCGTGGCCGCCCTGGCGGCCCACCGGCTGTTCGTCGCGACAGGGTGGTCGCGGACCGTCCCTTTCCAGCTTGCCGTCTGCGGCGCCCTCGGCCTGGTGGCCGCCGTGCTGGTCTGGACGCTGGGCGCGGGTTGAGCCGATGACGATGAAGCAAGCGGGTATCGGGAAGTCTTCCGCCAAGGGCCGCGCCGTCGCGGCGGCGATCATCGTCCTGGGCGCCGCCGCCGTGGCCTATGCCTGGCATCGCAACGCCAGCTATCCGTCCACCGACGACGCCACCATCGACGCCGACTACGTCCACGTCGCCGCGCCGGTGGGCGGCCGTATCGTGCGGTTGGCGGTCCGCGAGAACCAGCGCGTGGCCAAGGGCGACGTCCTGTTCGAGATCGACCCGGTGCCTTACCGGCTCACCGTGGCCCAGGCCCAGGCCGACGTCGAGGTCGCCCAGGCCGCGCTGGAGACCCGCCGCAAGACCCTGATCGGCGAACGCGCCCATGCCGCCATCGCGCGGGAACAGCGGCAGCGGGCCGAGCACAACTACGGGCTGGCCGACCGCACGGCGCGGCGGCTGGCGCCGCTGGCCGCGCAAGGCTTCGTCCCGGCGCAGCAATACGACCAGGCCCAGGTCGCGCGGCAGGACGCCGCGGCGTCGCTGCGGCAGGCCGAGACGCAGCAGGACGCGGCCTCCCAGACGATCGGCGACGATGCCGACGCCGTGGCCGCGCTGCACGCGCGCGAGGCCGCCCTGGCGCGCGCCCGGCATGCGCTGGAGGATACCGTGGTGCGGGCGCCGCACGAGGGCTACGTCGCCGGATTGACCGTCCTGGCCGGCGAGACGGTGGCGCCCAGCCAGCCTGTCTTCACGCTGATCGATGCCGGCGCATGGTTCGCCGTCGCCAATTTCCGGGAGACCGAGCTTGCCGGCATCGCGCCGGGAGACTGCGCGACGGTCTATTCCATGATCGACCGGCGCGTCGCCCTGCCGGGCAAGGTCGCCGGCATCGGCGCCGGCGTGCTGGACGTCGAGCGTGTGAACCTGCCGCGTTCGCTGCCCCTGGTGGAGAAGTCGGTGAACTGGGTGCGCGTGGCGCAGCGGTTTCCGGTCAGGGTGCAATTGGAAGCAGCCGACGGCAGGCTGTTGCGGGTGGGCGCCAGCGCCGTCGTCGAGGTGCGCCATGGCCCGGCCTGCCGCTGAAGCGCGACCCCGCGCCTGGACGGGCCCGGCGGCCTTGCTGGCGCCATTTCCCGGGCGGGCGGCGCTGTCCCTGCGCCTGGCGCTGATCTGCGCCCTGGTGGTGCTGGTCGCCGCCATGCACGGCACGCCGGAAATCGCCATCTCGGCCTACGTCGTGTTCTTCCTGAATCGCGCGGATCGCGTGGGCAGCGTGGCGCTCGTCCTCGTCCTGCTGCTGCTCGTCACGATCTTCATCGGCCTGGTGATGCTGATCGCGGCATGCAGCCTCGACTATCCGGCGGCGCGGCTGGCCTGTATGGCGGTCGTTTCCGCCGTCCTGCTCTACCTGACCTCGGCGAGCAAACTGCGCCCGGTCGGCGCGATACTCGCCATGATCGTCGGTTTCGGGCTGGACGAGCTCGGCCTGCTGCCCTATGGCGAGGCCGCCACGCGCGCTTTGCTGTACGTCTGGCTGGCGGTGGCCATCCCCGCCGGCGTGACGATAGGCGTCAACCTGCTGCTCGCGCCCTCGCCGCGCCGCCTGGCGGGCTTGCGGATCGCCGCTCGCCTGAGGGCGGCGGCCGGACGATTGCGGCGGCCGGATGCCTCCCCGGACGACTTCGACGCCTGCCTGCGCGAAGGCAACGCGCAGATCGAAACCTGGATCAGGCTGGCCAGGCTGGAGGGCAGCGCCGATGCCGCCGACGCCGCCGCCTTGCGCCAGGCCACCTCCGCGAGCACGGCCATCCTGCTGGCCGTCCGGGTCTTGGCCGGCGAGCCGACGGCCACGCTGCCGGCAGCGCTGGTCGAATCCGCGGCCGGTTCGCTGGAAACCATGGCGGCCATGCTGGCCCGCGGCGGCTATCCCGTCGACATCGCGCCAGGCTTGCCCGGACCCGCCGGCTTGCCTCCTTCGGCCCGGACCGCATGGGTCCACCTGTGCGAGGCGATGGCTCATTTCACGGAAGCGCCCCGCGCCGGGGCGCTTCCGGCGCGGCCGCCCGCGGCGCGGCCCGGGAAAGGGTTTTTCCTGCCGGACGCGCGCACCAATCCCGACCACGTGGCCTATGCGCTGAAAACCACGGCGGCCGCCATGTTCTGCTATCTGCTCTATACGCAACTGGACTGGCAGGGGATCCATACCTGCTTCATCACCTGCTACGTCGTGTCGCTCGACACGGCCGCCGGGACCGTGCAGAAGCTCACGCTGCGGCTGGCCGGCTGCGCGGTGGGCGCGCTGGCCGGCACCGCGGCCATGGTGTTCATCGTGCCGGCCATCGATTCGATCGGCGCATTGATGCTGCTGGTGTTCGCCGGCGCCGCCGCCGCCGCCTGGGTCGCCGCCGGCTCCCCGCGCATCGCCTACGCGGGCCTGCAAATCGCCTTTGCCTTCTTCCTGTGCGTGCTGCAGGGCCCGGCGCCGGGGTTCGACCTGACCGTCGCGCGCGACCGCACCCTGGGCATCCTGCTGGGCAATGCCGTCGTCTACCTGGTCTTCACGCGCGTCTGGCCGGTGAGCGTCGCCGGCCGCGTCGACCGCGCCTTCGCCGCGCTGTTGCGGCAATGGCGCCGCATTCCCCGGCTGGCCGATGACGTGGAGCGGCGCGCGCAGGCGGCCGACGCGCTGGCGCGCGGCCAGGCCATCGCGCAGGATCTCGCCTTGATTCCCTACGAGCCGCCCGGGGTGCGGCCCGGCGCGGACTGGGTCGCCGTCCGCCGCAGGGCATTGGCGGAACTGTCGACGCTGGAAGCGCCGCTTTTCCTGGCCGGCGGCTATGCGGGCGGTCAGGAGGGTGTTCAGGCGGACGATCACTCGGGCGATCACTCGGCCGGCGACGCCAGGGCCTTGCGGGCCCACCTGCGACGGCTTGACGCCATCGCCGCCGATCTCATGTTCAAGGAGTCCGCCGCCCATGAGCCGGCCTGAACCGCGCGCCAGACCGGCGTGCCCGATCCTGCTGGCAGCCGTCCTGGGCCTGGGCGGCTGCGCCACCTCCTCGATCGACCTGGCCCCGGCGCGGTCCGACGGCGCATGGCAGCCCGGGACGGATGAAAACGGCGAGATCCTTGCCGCGCCGCCTTCGCTCCTGGCGGGCAAGGGGAGGGCGTACACCCTGCCGGCCAACAGGACGCTGGCGCAACTGCCGCCCGCCGCCGCGCTCGATCCCGCGCATGACTACGACTTGCCCGAATTGATCGACCTGGCCCAATCCAGCAATCCCCGCGCCTTCATCGCCTGGGATGCCGCGCGCAATGCCGCGCTGGCGGTGGGCATCGGCAAGAGCGCCTACCTGCCTTATCTCGCCGCCACCGCCATGGGCGGCTACATCGGCGGCCATGGCAGCGGTTCGGCCAGCTTTTCCGGCGAGTCGTCGTCCTCGTCCTCCCGCTCGACGCTGCACGCCGGGGTCGCCGCGCTGTCCTTGCAGTGGCTGCTGTTCGACTTCGGCGGCCGCGACGCGCGCGTGCAGGCGGCCGAACAGGCCGCCGTCGCCGCCAACGTCGCGCTGACCGGCGTGCACCAGCGGATCATCCACGAGGTGAGCGTCGCGTATTACCAATACGATGCGGCGCGCGCGCGCACCGGCAATTTCCGGCGGACGCTGGCCGATGCCGGCGTCCTGCTGGCCGCGGCGCAAGCCCGCTACAAGCGCGGCGTGGGCACGGTCATCGAAACCGCGCAGGCCGAACAGAACGTCGCCCAGGCCAGGCTGGCGCTGGTGTCCTCCCAAGGTGTGGAAAGCGACGCCTACCTGGGCCTGGTCACGGCCCTGGGCATATCGCCGCTTTCGAAACCGCGCATCGCGGCGCTGCCCGATCGCCCCTTGCCGCCCGATCTCGATGTCTCGGTGGATGTCTACGTCGCCGGGGCGCTGGCGCGCCGCCCCGACGTGCTGGGCGCCTACGCGGCGATGAAAGCCGAACAGGCCAGGGCCCGGGCCGCGGAGAGCGCCTTCCTGCCCAAGATCTTCCTGTCCGCGTCGACTTCGTACAACGCCAGCCGGTCCTCCATCGACGCCATTCCCGCGGTCGGCCAGCAATCGGCCACCGTCAACCTCGACAACCGCCGGTTCGGATCCAGCGTCCTGCTCGGCGTGACGGTGCCGATCTATGACGGCGGGCTGCGTTCGGCCGTGCTGATGCAGGCGCGCAATGACGCGGCGAGCGCCGAACACAGGCTGGCGCGCACGCGGGACGAGGCGGCGCGGCAGATCGTCGCCGGCCGGAACGCGCTGCGCACCAGCCTGGCGTCGCATGAAGCGGCGGCCGCGTTGATGAAGGCCGCCCGGACCACGTATGACGCCGCGCTGGCCGCCTACCGCAACGGCGTGGGGACGCTGACGGAGGCCACGCAGGCGCAGGACCGGATACTGCTGGCCGAGAACGCCTGCACGGATAGCTATCGCGGCGCGTTGTCGGCCATCGCCGGCCTGGCGCTAGCCACGGGCGAAGTCGATGCGCCCTCGGCGGCGAGCCCGTAAGACTGGAAGACCGTGAGGCCGTGATGCCGTGGGCTTGCCCTCGCAATTACGTGCCAAACGGCACAAGATCGTGCAATCCTTCGGCCGCGCCGCTCCGTATGCTGGCCGGGCGGTGATGCAATGCCGCCTGCATACTTATCCTCACCTGGAGTCGTCGCATGGCCCGTCAAAAAAACACCCCCGCGCTGCTCGCCAGCGCATTCGCAACCGCTCTTGCCGCGGTGTCCGCCACGCCGGCGCGCGCGCAGGAATTCACCGAGGCGCAGAAGAAGATTCAGGCCGAACACACCGTGCTCGTCAAGTCCGGCAAGGTCGAGCCGTGTTTCGGCGCGGCGCTGAAAGGGCAGAACGATTGCTATGCCGGTGCCGGCACGACCTGCGCCGGGACGAGCACGGTGGATTATCAGGGCAATGCCTTCAAGCTGGTTCCCAAGGGCACCTGCACCAGCATTTCCACGCCCAAGGGCCCGGGCAGCCTGACGCCCAAGGCCTGAACGGGATGGGCGGCCGGGTCTTCGGGATCCGGCCCGCTCGTTCAAATCGCGCCACTGCCGCCATGCCGACGCCGCCGCCCTTCGTGGACAGCCTTCATCCGTCCGAGCTCGCCGGCGTCGGGCTCAAGGCGGAGCACTATCGCCTGATACTCGAATCGAGACCGGACATCGGTTTCTTCGAGGTCCACGCCGAGAACTACATGGGCGAGGGCGGTCCGCCCCACCGCTTCCTGCGGGCCGTGCGGGACGCCTATCCGCTATCCATTCATGGCGTCGGCCTGTCGATCGGCGCGGACCACTCCCTCGACCCGGAGCATCTCCGGCGATTGAAAACCCTGGTGACCGCCTATTCCCCCCTGCTGTTTTCCGAACACCTTGCCTGGTCCGGCCACGAGCGCGGTTTTCTCGACGACCTGCTCCCTATCCCGTATACCCGGGAAAGCCTGGCGCGCGTCGCGGACCACGTCGACCAGGTGCAGGAGACGCTGGGCCGGCGGATGCTGCTGGAGAATCCCGCGACCTACCTGGCCTTCGAGGAAAGCACCTATGCGGAGACCGAGTTTATCGCCGAGGTCGCGCGGCGCACGGGATGCGGCCTGCTGCTCGACGTGAATAACGTGTACGTCTCCTCGATCAACCAGCAATCGGATCCCTTTGCCTATATCGACGCCTATCCGCTTGCCTGCGTCCAGGAGATGCACCTGGCCGGCCATGCGCGCGAGCAGGACGAGCGGGGACGCCCGCTTCTCATCGACACGCACGACCGCCCCGTCGCGGATGTCGTCTGGGCGCTGTTCGCGCACGCGATCCGCAAGACGGGGCCGGTTCGCACGTTGATCGAATGGGACGCAAACGTCCCGGACTGGCCCACGCTGCACGCCCAGGCCGCGCGCGCGGACGCCGTCGTGCGGCTGGCCATGGCGCACGCGCGCGACGGCCACCGAGCGCATGCGCCGTGGCCGGGCATCCTCGCGTGAGGCCGATGAATGCGATACCGATGAGTGTGACGCCGATGAATGCAATACCGATGAATGCGACGACGATGAATACGACGCCGATGAACGGAATTAACGGAGACGTGACCGGAAGACAGGTGCTTGTCTATTATGCGTGGAGCCGGCCGGGAGAGACGGGCGCGCCGCTCGACGTGATCGAGGACCGGTTCCCGGCCCTCTTCGAAAGCCGCCGCATGGGGTTTCCGAAATTCCATGAGTTCTCGGACCCGTGCCGGTTCGAGCAGGGCATCGGCGGCTTTCTCGACCACATCATGAAGGGCAATTTCAAGGCCTTCGTCGACTTGGCCGCCACGCTTGCCGGCCGGCAGGCAAGGGAGGTCGAACGGGTGACGGACGACGGCGCGTTCACCCCGCTCGACGCGCGCCTTCTCGACGGCGTCGATACCCTCGTCGTCATCAGCTTCGATTCGTACCGGACGGCGCAGCAGGCCGGCCCCGGCGAGATCGAGGCGCTCCGGGCGTTTCTCGGGCAGCCCGACCATGTCGCCTTCGTCTGCCCGCATCACGACATCGGGGAGGCCGGCGGCCTGCCCGAGGGCGAGCGCCTGTCATGCCGGATCGCGGAATTCCTGCATCACGGCGACAGGACCATTCCGGCGCGCCAGCAGTTCGGCGGATTCGCGCGCTCGCTGCTCGCGGGCCTGGGCGTGCCGGTGGAAAACCGCTTCGGGCTCAGGCCCCTGGCGCAGGCGGACGGGACGCCCGCGCCCATCGAAGTGGAGACGGAACTGGACCGGCTGGGCCTCCTGCGGAACGTCGATACCTTCAACCTGCATGCGCACCTGCCCCAGCTCGAGCGCCTGGACACCGCCCTTGCCGGACTCGACGTCCTGGCGCGGCAGCGGATCGATCCCGCCGCCCCGCCGCATCCGTTCGCGCGCGGGCGCGCGACGTTCGACGCGTTGCTGCAATCCCGGCCGGAGACGTTCAGGGGGAACCTGTTGGTCGGCGACGCCACGCTGTGGAGTTCGACGGCAGGTGGCGTGGACAGCTTGCGCCGCTTGTGGGAGAACGTCCTGCGGCGGCCCGTTCAGTCCCTTCGCCAATAGGCAGGCATAGGCGCGACATGGAAACGAGACGGGAGATTCCGGCGCTGGGCGCGCGCCAGCGGGCATTCGCCGAGGCCTTGCTCGATCCCGGCCTGGACGTTCCCGCCAGCCTGACGGGACCCGACGGGGTGTCCAGCGCCAGGCGGTTCAATGTCTATCGGAACAATATCGTGGCCGGCCTCGTCGGCGCGCTGCGGGCCGCCTATCCCGCGGTGCTGCGCATTACCGGCGATGATTTCTTCTCCGCCATGGCCCGCCTCTACGCGGCGCGGGAGCCGCCCGCGTCGCCCGTGATGCTGGCGTATGGCGGCACGTTCCCGGATTTCATCCAGGCTTTCCCGCCCGCGGCGAGCCTGCCGTATCTGTCCGACGTCGCCCGTATCGAGCGGGCATGGGCGCAGGCCTACCATGCGGCGGAGGGGCAGCCGGCCGATATCGCCTCGTTCGAGCGGATCGACCCGCGCGCGCTGCCGCGACTGCGTTTCGTCCTGCATCCCTCCGTGCGCATCGTGCGTTCATCCTTTCCCGCCGTCCATATCTGGCTGATGAACATCGACGGCGGCGTGCCGGCGGCGATAGACATCTTTCGCGGCGGGGAATGTGCGCTGGTGGCGCGCCCTTTTGCCGAGGTGGAGGTGCGCCGCATCACGGCGGGGACCGCGGCTTTCATCCTCGGCCTCGCGGCCGGGGCGCCGGTGGCCGAGGCGGCGGCGCGGGCGCGGGAGGACGAACGCGGGTTCGACCTGGCCCGCGCATTCACGGACCTGTTCGCGAGCCGTTCGGTGTCGAGCTGGCGCGCGCCGGAAGCGGGCGGTCCGACATCTATCGAGAGGGATGCATGAGCGAGGGAAACATGAGCGAGGGGCGTATGAGCGAGGGGCGCATGAATCCGTCCGTTTCGCGCAAAAAGGGGGCTGCGATGTGGATTCGTTCCGTGGAGGAAAACATACGGCGTGCCGCCCTGATCGTCGCGCCGCCTTTGATGCGGCTCGCGCTGCTGCTGCCTTTTCTTCGTTCCGGGCTGACGCGGTGGGACGGTTTTCTTTCTCTTTCGCCGGCGACGCTGTTCCTGTTCGAGAATCAGTTCAAGATCCACGTTCTCGGCGCGGCCTATGATTTTCCGGCGCCCGACCTGGTCGCCTTTTTCGTCGCCCTGGCGGAAATCGTTCTTCCCGTCCTGCTGCTGGTGGGACTGGCGACGCGGATGGCCGCGCTGGCGCTATTGATCATGACCGGCGTGATCCAGCTCGTCTTTCCCGACGGCTGGGCGAATTTTCATCTCTATTGGGCCGCCCTCGCGGCCGGCGTCATGGCGCTCGGCCCCGGCGCGCTGTCGTTGGACCGGTTGATCCGGCGCCGGGCATGCCCGCGCGCGGCCGGCGGGCTGCCTGGCGAAGATCCCGGCTAGGGCGGCCGGCGCTTCGTGCCTCGAAGCCGCCCCTTCGTGTCCCGAGCCCGGCGCTTCGTGTCTCGAACCGCGGCCGGCGCTATCTTCCCCGTGCCGGCGCGGCCCGGGGAAGCGGCTCAGAATCCCAATCCAACCGCCAGCCCCGCCGCAACCAATGCCATCGCCAGCACCCCCGCCACCAGGATGGCGAGTTCGGCGGGGCGGAAGGAGCGGGCGACCATGGCCAGGGAGGGCAGGCTGACCGGCGGCAGCGTCATGAGCAGGGCGGCGGCGGGGCCGGCCGCCATGCCCAGCGAGAGCATCGCCTGCACGATGGGCACTTCGCCGGCGGTGGGAATGACGGACAGCAGTCCCGCCACCGCCAGCCCCACGACCCACGCGAGTTCGTTGCCGATGCCGGCGTCGATGTGCGGAAAGAGCCAGGCCCGGGCCGCGCCCAGCAGGAGGACGAGGACGATGTATTCCGGGATCAGGCGCACCGCCATGCGGACGAACAGGCGCAGCCAGCGCGCGAAGGGATGCATGGCGTCGGCGTCGTCCAGGTCCCGCGCCTGCATGGCCTTGGCCTGCGCCTCGTCGAAGCCGCGCGTCTCCCCGCGGCTCATGCGGTTGATCAGCCAGCCCAGGCCGAACACCATGACGATGCCCAGCGCCAGGCGCAAGCCGGTCCATTTCCAGCCCAGGACGAAGCCCATGAAGACGAGCGTGGCCGGATTGAGCATGGTATTGCCCAGCCAGAACGCGACGGCGCTGCCGGGCGCGGCCTGGCAGCGCCGCAAGCCGTTCACCACCGGCGCGGCGCAGCAGGTGCACATCATGCCGGGCACGGACAGGAGGCCGCCGGCGACGACGCTGCCCAGCCCCGTGCCGCCCAGGGCGCGGACGATCCAGCGGCGCGGCAACAATGCCTGGACCGCCGAGCCCAGCAACAGGCCCAGGACCATGGCCTGCCAGATGGCCTTGCCGTAGGCCAGGGCATAGTCCAGCGCGGCCGACAGCGAGGGCGCCGGCGGCGCGGCCTCGGTGCCCATCAGGATGGACGCGCCGATGGCGTGATGCTCGGCCGCCACGAAGGCGCGCTGGTAATAGGGCGACCACTTCACGTAGAACAGGCCGGCGACGGCCAGCAGGACGAAAACGGCGATGCCCAGCGCGGAAGGGGCCGCGCGGCGTTGGTCGGAAGTAGTATTCATTGGCGGATGGAATGGCCGGGAGGGAAGCAAGGCGGTCCGGGGCACGGATCACGGGGTGGCGGATGAATTGTAATCACAAGGTGGCGTTGTCCCAGAATCGTAACCATGTGCGTCCAGACGCGATCTTGCCATCGTGCGCGGCTACCATTCGCCGTACCGTTCAACGTATGGAGGAGCAACCTCATGGGCATTTTTTCCACGATTCTTGCCAAGATTTTCCCCTCGGACCATCCGGCCAACACGGATGCGGCGGCGGGCGGTGCTGCGGCTTCCGCGCCGGCGACAACGGCCGCCCCGGCCAATCTGCCCCCCGTGGACGTGGAGGCCATCCTGGCCGCCAAGCAGGCCAGCAGCGGACAGACGCTGAACTGGAAGACGTCCATTGTGGACTTGATGAAGCTGCTGGGCCTGGACAGCAGCCTCGCCGCCCGCAAGACGCTGGCGGGCGAGCTGGGCTATACCGGGAACACGGATGATTCCGCGGCGATGAACATCTGGCTGCACAAGGCCGTGATGACCAAGCTGGCCGAGAACGGCGGCAAGGTGCCGGACGACCTGAAGAACTGAAGGTCGAAGAAGTAAACCTTTACGAGCGGGCGCGACCGCGCGGCGGGCATTGCGAAGGCCGCGCGGCCGCGTCGCGTTCTTTCCTGTGGACAAGGAGGCCCATCATGGGTTTCGATCTTGGCAATCTGCTTTCCCAATTCGTCAATGCGGCCAACGGCAATAACGCCAACGCTAATGCCGCGCCGCCGGCCGGCGACGTCTCCGACCATTTCGACCAGGCCGCGCAGAACGCGCCCTCCGATCTGCTGAGCCAGGGCCTGGCTGCGATGCTGCGCTCCGACCAGACGCCGCCCTTCGCGCAGGCCGCCGCGCAGATGTTCGGCCAGGCCAATCCGAACCAGCAGGCCGGCATGCTCAATCAGTTGCTGAGCGGCATGGGACCGGCGGTGCTGGCCTCGCTCATGAGCGGCGCCGCCGGCAGCGGCCTGGCTTCCCTGCTGGGACAAGCCACGCAGCAGCAGGACGGCGGCAAGCCGACGGTCACGCCGGAGCAGGCGTCCACCGTCACCCCGGATCAAGTGGCGCAGATCGCCAGCCACGCGGAGCAGCACAATCCGGACATCGTCGAGCACATGAGTGCCTTCTATGCCGAGCACGCCAGCCTCATCAAGACGCTGGGCGGCGCCGCGCTGACCGTGGCCCTGGCGAAGATGGCCGAGACGCATCGCGGTTGATCCTTTCCCGAGGGCGCTTCGTCGCGGCGTCCTCCGCCGCGCCGCCGGAGGCCATTTCATGCAGCAACTGCACGAAATGGCCCGCCGCGGCGGTCAGCGGCCGATTGCGCGGCACGATGCTGCCGAAGGCGGTGAGGGCGTTGCCTATCGTGTAGGGCAGGATGGCCAGCAGGCCATGGCGCGCATAGCGGCTGGCCACCGATTCCGGAATCACGCCCAGCATGGCGGATTTCATCACCAGGTTGGTGGTGGTGAGGATGGAGGCCGATTCGATCAGGCCTTTGGGCGTCTCGTAATCGTGCGCGCGAAATTCCTGTTCGATCACGTCCCGCATGGGGCTGCCGTGCGGCTGCAATATCCAGGGATAGGCCTGCATGGCCTCGAAGCTGGCGCGCTTGCGCCGGGCCAGCGGATGGTCGACGGCGGCGATGACGGACAGGGCTTCCTCGCCGATGGGCCGGAACACATAGTCGCGCTGCGATAGCGTCACCATGCGGCCGATGACGACGTCCAGCCGCCCCTCGTCCAATTGCTTGATCAGCAGGTCGCTCGTGCCGGTGGAAATCTCCACGGCCAGCAGCGGATAGGTCTGTTTCAGCCGCAGCAGGGCGTCGGTGAGGTGGCCGGGAGAGGCGGCCATGATGCTGCCGATGAACAGCTTGCCCGCGCTGCCCAGGCGCAATTCCTCCAGTTCGCGTCCGAGCGACGACACCGTGCCGCGCATGCCGCGGAAATACCCCATCACGCACTCGCCGGCCGGCGCCAGCACCAGCCCCCGTCCCACCCGCTCGAACAGCGGCTGGCCGATCGCCAGTTCCAGCTCGTGCAGCATCTTGCTGGCGGCCGACTGGGTCATGTTCAGTTGCGCGGCGGCCGCGCGCAGGGTGCCGCGCTCCTCGATGGTCAGCAACAGCACGATTTGCCGCATGCGCAGGCGGGTCAGCAGTCCCGGCATGTTGGGAAGACGATCCATGATTGATCACCTGAAGCGAACAGTTGGTTCGAAAGTTTCATTTTACGGAAACAGCCGGCCTTCTTAAGATAGGCGCACAAAAACAGGCGTCCGCATCCCGCGCGGACCGCCTACCAGTCTCAGGAGACAACTCATGAAAACCCGTTTGTGCGCCGTATTGGGCGCGGTGGCCTTTTGCCTGGCGCAGGGCGCGGCCCAGGCCCAGACCCAGCCCTTGAACTGGCCGACCAAGCCCTTGCGCCTGCTGGTGGGCTCGGCGCCCGGCGGCGGCACCGACGCCATGGCGCGCGCCGTGGCGGACAAGCTGGGACCCCTGCTCAAGCAAAGCGTGGTGGTGGAGAACAAGCCCGGCGCCTCCAACACCCTGGCCGCCGACCTGACCGCCAAGTCCACGGACGGCCATACCATGGTCATGGGGGTCTCCACGGCGCACGCCATCGCGCCGCATCTGCTCAAGCTGGGCTACGACAACGACCGCGACCTGGTGCCGGTGGTGTTCGTGGGCGCGGTGCCCAACGTGCTGGTGGTCAACAACGACCTGCCGGTCAAGACGGTGCAAGACCTGATCGCGCTGCTCAAGCGCAAGCCCGGCCAGTTGAACTTCGCCAGCAGCGGCGCGGGCAGCACCCAGCACATCGCCGCCGAGCTGTTCAAGGACGCCGCCGGGGTGACGATGACCCACGTTCCCTATCGCGGCAGCGGCCCGGCCATGGTGGATCTCATGGGCGGCCAGGTGCAGATCGATTTCGAGACGGCGTCCTCCGTCATCCCGCACGTCAAGAGCGGCAAGCTGCGCGCGCTGGCCGTGCTGAGCGCCAAGCGCAATCCGCAGATCCCCGACGTGCCGACCATGGCCGAAGCCGGCCTGCCTGGCCTGGAAATGAGCGCCTGGTACGGCATCTACATGCCCAGCGCCACGCCGGCGGCCGTCCAGCAGCGCGTGCACGACGCCGTCAACGAGGTGCTGGCGATGCCGGAAACGCGCAAGCGCCTGGAGGCGATCGGCGCCGACATCACGCCCATGACGCAGGCGCAGTTCATCCAGTTCCATCAGGCGGAGAACGCGCGCTACGCCGCCGTCATCAAGAAGAACCATATTTCCGTGGAATGATCATGCAGACGCAGCAAAAACCCGTCATTGCCCTGACCCTGGGCGACCCCGCCGGCATCGGTCCCGAACTCGTCGCCCGCCTGCTCGCGCGGCCGGACACCTGCGCGCAGGCCAATATCGTGCTGGTGGGCGATCCCTGGCTGTGGCAGGCGGGCCAGGACGTGGCGGGCGTGGACGTGGCGACGGCGCCGGTGTCCGGTTTCGCCGCCGTGCGCGGCCGGGCCGATACGTCCTTGCCGGCCATGCTGGCCATGGACACCGTGCGCAAGGAGGACGTGGCCGTGGGCCAGGCGCGGGCGCCGGGCGGCGCGTCGGTGCTGCGCGTGCTCGACGCCTGCATGGACGCGGCGCGCGACGGCGCGGTGGACGCGATCTGCTTCGCGCCCCTGAACAAGCACGCCATGAAGCTGGGCGGCATGCGGCATGACGACGAACTGCATCATTTCGCGCAATACCTGGGCGTGACGGGCTACTTCTGCGAGTTCAACACGCTGGGCACGCTGTGGACGTCGCGGGTCTCGTCCCACATCCCGCTCAAGGACGCGGCCGCCGCCCTGACGATCGACGGCATCAAGGACGCCGCGCGTCTGATCCACCGGTCCCTGGTGGCCAACGGCGTCGAGCGGCCGCGCGTGGCGGTGGCGGCGTTCAATCCGCACGGCGGCGATGGCGGCACCTGCGGCCGCGAGGAAGTGGACGTCATCGAGCCGGCGGTGCGCGCCCTGAACGCCGAGGGGCTGCCGGTGCAGGGACCGTATCCGGCCGACACCATCTTCCTGAAGGCGCAGGCCGGCGACTTCGACGCCATCGTCACCATGTACCACGACCAGGGCCAGATCGCGCTCAAGCTGCTGGGGTTCTCGCGCGGCGTCACCGTGCAGGGCGGCCTGCCCATACCCATCACCACGCCCGCGCACGGCACCGCCTACGACATCGCCGGCGCGGGCAAGGCCAACGTCGACGCCATGGCGCAGGCGCTGCGCATTGCCTGCCGCATGGGGCTCGCCCATCGCGCGGCGGCCTGAGCGCCGTCCGCATCGTTCCCCGCCTTTTCATCCTCACGCTGGAAATTCCCATGAAGATCAAATCCGTCCGCGCCCGCGTCTACGAATGGACCGGCAAGACCGTGCCGCCGCAAGGCAATTTCTGCTCCAACGCCATGGACCTGCTGTATTCGCCGCAGGAAACCATGAGCACCTTCCGCTTCCACGGCTGGACCGTGGTGGAAGTGGAGACCGACGACGGCATCGTGGGGCTGGGCAACGTGGCGCTGGCGCCGCGCGTGGCCAAGACCATCATCGACCAGTATCTCGCGCCCCTGGTGATCGGGCAGGACCCCTGGGACTACGAATACCTCTGGCAGCGCATGTACCGCGCCACGCTGGCGTGGGGGCGCAAGGGCGTGACCATGGCCGCCATTTCCGGCGTCGACCTCGCTATCTGGGACATCCTGGGCAAGTCCGTGGGCAAGCCGGTGTTCAAGCTGCTGGGCGGCCGCACCAAGGAAAAGATTCCCTGCTATTACTCCAAGCTCTATCGCACCGACCTGCGCGCCATGCAGGAAGAAGCGCAGACCTACCTGGACCAGGGCTTCAAGGCCTTCAAGATGCGGTTCGGCTACGGCCCCGCGCATTTGCAGAAGGGCGTGGCGGAGAACCTGAAGTCGGTGGAGGCGGTGCGCGAGGTCATCGGCTACGACACCGACCTGATGCTGGAATGCTATATGGGCTGGAACCTGGAATACGCCAAGCGCATGCTGCCCAAGCTGGAGAAGTTCCAGCCGCGCTGGCTGGAGGAGCCGGTGATCGCCGACGACATCGACGGCTACGCCGAGCTGAACCAGTCGACGTCCATTCCCATCTCGGGCGGCGAGCACGAGTTCTCGCTGTACGGCTTCAAGCAGTTGCTGGACCGCAAGGCGGTCTCGGTGGTGCAGTACGACACCAACCGCGTGGGCGGCATCACCGCGGCGCACAAGATCAATGCGCTGTGCGAGGCCTACAGCGTGCCGGTCATCCCCCACGCCGGCCAGATGCACAACTATCATCTGACCATGAGCACGCTGGCCTCGCCCATGAGCGAATATTTCCCCATGTTCGACGTGGAAGTGGGCAACGAGCTCTTCTACTACATCTTCGACGGCGAGCCCGTGGCCAAGGACGGCTTCCTCGACCTGGACGACGACAAGCCGGGATTGGGCCTGACGTTGAAGACCGGGTATCTCAACGATTTCAACATTATCGAGTGAGCCTCATGACGACGACGCGCGCGCCGCGCTACCGCGGCATTTTCCCGGTCGTGCCCACGACGTTTACCGAGACCGGCGAGCTGGACCTCGCCAGCCAGGAACGGGCGGTCGACTTCATGATCGATTCCGGCGTGGACGGCCTGTGCATCCTGGCCAATTTCTCCGAGCAGTTCGTCCTGGCCGACGACGAACGGGAGGTGCTGACGCGCGCCATCCTCGAACACGTGGCCGGGCGCGTGCCCGTGATCGTGACGACCACGCATTTCAGCACGCGCGTCTGCGCCGAACGCAGCCGCCGCGCGCAGGAAATGGGCGCCGCCATGCTGATGATCATGCCGCCCTACCATGGCGCGACCATCCGGGTGCCGGAAGACCAGGTGGTGGATTTCTACCGGCGCGTGTCCGATGCCGTCGACATTCCCATCATGATCCAGGACGCCCCCGTCAGCGGCACCCCGCTGTCCGCGCCGCTGCTGGCGCGCATGGCGCGCGAGATCGCCCAGGTGTCCTATTTCAAGATCGAGACCGCCGGCGCGGCCACCAAGCTGCGCGACCTGATCGCGCTGGGCGGGGAGGCGATCGAGGGGCCCTGGGACGGCGAGGAGGCCATCACCTTGCTGCCGGACCTGGACGCCGGCGCCACGGGCGCCATGACGGGCGGCGGCTACGCCGACGGCATCCGTCCCATCATCGAGGCCCATCGCGCGGGCCGGCGCGACGAAGCCTGCCGGCTGTACGAGCGCTGGCTGCCGCTGATCAACTACGAGAACCGGCAAGGCGGCATTCTCACCGCCAAGGCCTTGATGAAGGCGGGCGGCATCATCGCCTGCGAGGCGCCGCGCCATCCTTTCCCGGCCATGCGGCCGGAGGTGCGCGCGGGGCTGCTGGACGCGGCGCGGCGGCTGGATCCGCTGGTGCTGCGCTGGGGCGGGTGAACGGCAGAGCAGGGACGGTCGCTCAAAAACAACGTTTTAGCGGCCTGTTCCTGAAAAAAATGCGCAAAATTCGGTCTTGATTTGGCCTTTCCCGGACGTTTCGCGGGCGCCTTCCCAGGGAAAGGCTTAGTGATGAGCAGTTATTTATTGTGATGGTTGTAAAAAATTTGTTTACGAATCGGGGCTAAATGTGTCAAATAGCGGAGGATTATTCAAAATGTAAATTCTCCGCCGTTACTCATGCCGCCTCGCCACGCTCCGTCCCCGCGCCCCGTTTTCTCCCTTTCCCGCCTGGCTTCGCTGGGCACCGCCGCGCTCCTGGCCCTGGCGGCCGGGCCCGTGGCGGCCCAGAGCCTGCCGGCCCGCCTGCCTTCCGGGGCCGAGCCGGGCCGCTCGCTGCCGCAGCCGGTCATGCCGGAAAGCTCGTCCGGCGTCCCGGGCGTCACCGTGCAGCAAGGCAGCGCGTCCGAGGCGCCCGCCGGCGCGGACAAGCTGCATTTCACCCTGGCGGACATGCGCATCGAAGGGGTGACGCACTACCGCGCCGAGGAATTGCGTCCCTTGTACCAGGACTTGCTGGGCAAGACGATCACCGTCGCCGACGCCTTCAAGGTGGCCAGCGAGATCGAGCTGCGCTACCGCAATGACGGCTACGTGACCACGCGCGTCATCGTGCCGGCGCAGACCATCGACGACGGCCGTTTCCGCATCGTGGTGGTGGAGGGCTACATCTCGGACGTCGTGTATGACGGCGACGTCGGCCCGGCCAAGGCCGCGGTGGAAAAGCTGGTGCGGCGCCTGCGCGGCATGCGCCCCATCAACGTCGCCGACGTCGAGCGCCAGCTTCTGCTTGCCAACGACCTGGCCGGCATGACCGTGCGGGCCTCGCTCGAGGCCTCGCCCAAGGAAGTGGGCGGTTCGGTGCTGGTGGTGCACAGCGAACGCAAGGCGGTCGACGCGCGGGTGGGCATGGACAACCGCGGGTCGCCCTACCTGGGCTGGAGCGAAGCCACCGCCCAGATCAGCCTGAATTCCTTTGGCGAGCGCGCCGATCACGCCACCCTGTTCGGCAGCCTCGGCTTTCCTTCGTATCGCAGCAAGTCCGTGGGCGGCACCTACGACATGCTGGTGACCGATACGGGCATGACCTTCGGCCTGTCGGCCAACTACGCGAAGAGCGAACCCGGCCGCGAACTGGCGCAGCTCAACGTCGCCAGCGACGTGCAGTCGTACGCGGCCACGGCGACCTATCCCATCATCCGTTCGCGCCTGGAAAACCTGCGCGCCGTGGGCATGTTCGAGGCGCGCAACGTCACCACGGACATCACGGGCGCGCCTTTCACCAGCGACCGCCTGCGCGTGCTGCGCCTGGGCCTGAGCTACGACCGCACCGATTCCTGGAACGGCATCACCGCCGTGCGCGGCACCCTGCACCAGGGCCTGAACACCATGGGCGCCAGCAAGGAAGGGTCGGCGCTGGCTTCGCGCGTCAACGGCAAGCCCGACTTCTTCAAGGCCACGGCGGAATTGACGCGCCTGCAGCAGTTCACCGACCGCTTCAGCCTGGTGGCGACCTTCGCCGGCCAGTACAGCGCCAGCCCCTTGCTGGCCAGCGAGGAATTCGCCCTGGGCGGCCCCAGCTTCGCGCGCGGCTACGACGACGGCGAAGTGTCGGCGGACAGCGGCATGGCCGGCTCGCTGGAGCTGCGCTACGCGATTTCCTCGGCGACCTTCCTGCCGCACGGCGCGCACGTCTACACCTTCGTCGACGGCGGCCGCATCTGGTCGCGCGCCGCCAGCGCCGAGCTGTCGCGCAGCAAGCTGGCGTCGTTCGGCGCCGGCATGCGCGCCAACCTGACCAAGACCGTGTACGCCACGCTGGAAGTCGCCAAGCCGTTGAGCAGCGACGTCCTGACCCAGGGCAACAAGAATCCCCGCATCTTCTTCAGCATTTCGGCCCAGTACTAAGCCGCAGAGACGAGACCGATCATGAAGCGCCTTTCTCCTTCCTTCGCTCAACGCAACTTCGTCCAGGCCGGCCGCCGTCCGCTCCCGCCGCGGCAAGCCTCCCTGCCCGCGCTCACCACGCTGGCCATGGTGATCGGCTCGCTGGCCTCGGGCGGCGCCCACGCCAACCCCACCGGCGGCAACGTCGTCGCGGGGTCGGCGACGATCAACACCCAGGGCAACGGCACGCTGAACGTCAATCAAAGCAGCGGCAAGGCCATCATCAACTGGAAGGACTTCAACATCGGCGCGGGCGAGACCGTGAATTTCCGCCAGCCGGGCAGCAAGAGCGTGACGCTGAACCGGGTGGTGGGCAACGATCCGTCCGCCATCTTCGGCCAGCTCAACGCCAACGGCACGGTGATGCTGGTCAACCCCAACGGCGTGGTCTTCGGCAAGAGCGCGCGCGTGGACGTGGGCGGCCTGGTGGCCACCACGGCCAACATCCGCGACGAGGATTTCCTGGCCGGCCGCTACAAGTTCAATCAGGCGTCGGCCAAGACCAACGCGATGGTGGTCAACGAAGGGCAGATCAGCATCAAGGACAGCGGGCTGGCCGCGCTGGTGGCGCCGGCCGTGCGCAACTCGGGCGTGATCGAGGCCAAGCTGGGCCACGTGGCCCTGGCGGGCGCGCGCACCTTCACCGTCGATTTCCAGGGCGACGGGTTGCTGAGCTTCGACGCCAGCTCGGTGGTCTCGGACGCGCCGAAGGACGCGAACGGCAAGGCGGTCGGCGCGCTGGTGGCCAACACCGGCGTGATCCGCGCCGACGGCGGCACGGTGCTGATGACCGCGCGCGCGGTCAAGGACGTGGTCGACAACGTCATCAACACGGACGGCATCGTCAGCGCCAGGTCGGTGGGCACCCGTAACGGCAAGATCGTGCTGTCCGGCGGCGACGCCGGCACGGTGAACGTGGCCGGGACGCTGGACGCCAGCGGCGCCAACGCGGGCGAGCAGGGCGGCAAGGTGGTGGTGACCGGCCAGCACGTCAACGTGGCCGGCGGCGCGGCGATCGATGCGTCCGGCGCGGCCGGCGGCGGCGAGATCGCCCTGGGCAGCCAGGGCGTGGCGCCCGGCGACGGCTCGGTCGCGTACGGCAACAAGTCGGCCACCCTGGCGGTGGCCGCCGGCGCGACGCTGAAGGCCGACGCGCTGGACCGGGGCAAGGGCGGCAACGTCACCTTGTGGTCGACCGACAGCACCAGCTTCGCGGGGACGATTTCGGCCCGCGGCGGCGCCAATGGCGGCGACGGCGGTTTCGCCGAAGTGTCGGCCGAAAAGAACATCAACCTGACCGGCTCGGCCGACCTGCGCGCGCCCAAGGGCGCGGCGGGCACCTTGCTGATCGACCCCGAGACCATCGAGATCACGGACAGCTCGGCGCCGACGAACACGGGCGCGGTCGACAACGTCGTTTCGCGCGGCTGGCTGGAAGGGCAGGCGGGCAACGCGAACCTTACCCTCGCGGCCACCGGGCAGATCACCATCGACTCGATGGCGGCCGGGCTGATCATGCTGCAGACCACCAGCGGCACCACCTTCACGCTCAGTTCGACCGCGACGGGCGGCATCCGCTTCGTCGATCCTGAGACGGAGATCCGGACGCAGGGCGGCAACATCGTCCTGCAGGCCCTGGGCGTGGGAAGCACGCTGGACAACATCGGCAAGCTGAGCAGCCTGGGCGGCAACATCACCTTGTCGGCGTCGGGCAATATCAACCTGGCCAACAGGATCGACGCGAGCAGCGGGGCCGTCAACGTGGCCACCACCGCCGGTTCGATCTACAACACCGGCGCCGCCGCGCAGGTCGTGGCGGGCCGTTCGGTGAAGCTGGACGCGGAAGGCGCCAACGTCGGCGCCGCCGGCGCCGCGGTGAATACCGACACGGGCATCCTGAGCATTCTTTCCGGCGGCGACATCGTCGTGGCCAATGGCCGCGCGCTGTCGTCGCTGGCGATCGCCAGCCGGCATGCCATGACCGGCAAGACGAACACCTACCAGGTCGCCTCGCCGGGCCTGGCCTTCGACGTGACGGACGGCGGCAGCTATGCGCTGACGACCATCGTCCAGCCCGGCTTGAACCTGTCGTTCACCGGCGACCGCTCGATCGTCGCCGGGACGGTGAACGTCGGGACGGGCGCGCTGGCGCTGACGTCCACCGCCGGGAGCATCACGGGCGGCACGAACGCGCCGCTGGTGGCGGGCGCCCTGACGCTGCAGGCGGCCACCGCCATCGGCGCGGCCTCCCAGGCCTTGAACACCACGACCAACAGCCTGACGGCCACGGCGGCCGGCGGCGGCATCAACGTCGGCAACACCGGCGCGCTCAACCTGGGCAACGTCAACGCCACCGGCAACGTCACGATCGGCGCCGGCGGCAACCTCTACCTGGGCGGCGCCTTCAACGCCGGCGCCCAGACCGTGCTGGCGTCGGCGCTGGGCGATATCGACGCCGCCGCCGCCAGCGTGATCCGCACCGGCGCATTGACCTTGAACGGCCAGAATGCCGGCGGCACGCGCACGCTGAACACGACCGCGTCGACGCTGAACGGCGCGGTGGCCGGCAAGCTGGACGTGGCCTCCAGCGCCGCGTCGCTGACCGCCGGCGACGTGTCGAGCCAGCACGGGGATATCTCGATCACCGGTTCGGGCGTGCTCCTGGCCAACAGCGTCACCTCGGGCGGCGGCGCGATCAGCCTGAAAGGGCAGGCCATCTCCGTCGGCGGCGAGATCAATGCCGGCGCCGGCAGCGTTGTCTTGTCCAGCGATACCTCCATCCAGGGGACCGGTACTTCGCTGATCACCGGCGCGCACGTGGCCTTGTATGCCCCGGTGATGGCGAATTCCAGCAGCGGCACGCCGACCTATACGATAGGCACGGTCGCCAATATGCTGCGCACGGCGGCCGGCGAGCTGACGGCGACCGGGGGTTCGATCTACGTCAACCAGGTGGGCGGCCCGCTACGGCTGGAGAGCCTGACGGCGTACAAGGACATTACGCTCACCGCCGCCGGCGGCGTGACCGTGAACCAGATCGACGCCGGCATCGGCCGGCTGGCGCTCACCGCCGGCGGCGACATCCTCGCCGCGGTGCCGGAAAACCTGCTGGCGGGCGATAGCCTCTACCTGTCGGCGCAAGGCCGCATCGGCGACGCGGCGGGCCACGTCCGCACGCGGACCGATACGTTGACGCTCGTCGACAGCGGCGACATCTACCTCGACAACGTCGACAAGACGCTGGCCTCCCTCGGCATCACCAACAGCCACCCGGTCGCGGGCGTGCCCAACGTCCTGCAGATCACGTCGCCCTACCTGGCTTTCGACGTACAGGACGACGGCACGGTCTATCGCTTCAACCAGGTCTACAGCGCCCCCCTGACGTATTTCGGCTTCCAGGGCGACGAGGGCATGGTGCTGGGCAATATCCGGGGGGGCGGCTTGGTGTCCTTCACCGCCACCCGGGGCAATATCACCGACGACGGCGACAGCATGACGCGCGTCACGGCATCGTCCGTCACGCTGGCCGCGAACCAGGGCAGCATCGGCACGGCGGCCGACGCCATCGACACCAACGCCTCCTCGCTGGCCCTGACCACGCGCGGCGACCTTTACGCCGGCAGCATCGCCGACCTGAGCATCCTGTCCGTGACGGCGCTGCACAGCGGCCTGGACGACGTCCACACGCTGCAGGTCCAGGCGCCCAGCCTGCTGTTCAAGGTGCTGGACGGCACGTCGGGCCATACGCTGAGCCAGGTCAGCGACACCAGCTCGCTGAACTTCTCGTTCACCAGCGACCGCGACATCACCGTCGGGTCCGTCAACACGACTTCCAGCGGCAGCGTCACGCTGACCTCGAACAACGGCTCGATCAAGGACGACGGCGACAAGGGCACCGTGCTGGTGGCCAACTCGGTCAGCCTCAACGCCTACGGCGCCAGCGGCGCCGTAGGGGCGGCCGGCGACGATCATCTCGACGTCATGGCCGGCAGCCTGAACGCCCAGGCCAGCGGCGGCGGCATCTACATCCAGTTGCCCAGCCCCACCGGTTCGAGCAACTACACCGGCACGGTCAGCCTGGGCAGCATCTACGCCTACAACGGCAACGTCGTCATCGACGCGGTCCAGGGCAACCTGGCGTTGACGGGCACGCTCTACGGCATGAACGGCGGCATCACGCTCACCGCCGAGCACGGGTCCATCCTGAACGGCAACGGCTACGGCATGATCTATGCCAACGGCAACGACGTCGTGCTGTCGGCCGCGGACGCCATCGGCGGCGCCGACGTCGCCGTCTCCATCTACCAGAGTCCGGACGCGGGCCGCCGCGGCATCCTGTTCAACGGCGCCAATCCGCTCTCGATCACGGCGCGGGCCGCCGGCGGCGACGTCTATCTGTCCACCCTGGGATCGGGCGGCAACGTCACGCTGGCCGACCTCTCGGCGGCCGGCGCGGTGCAATACCAGCAGGCGACGGGCGATACCGTCGTCGGTTCCGTGGCGGGCGGCACGCAGGTTCGCGTGGCCAGCACCGCCGGCGCCATCCTCGATGACGGCGACGCGGCGACCGCGATCTCGGCGCCCGTCGTCGCGTTGACCGCGCGCGGCGCCATCGGCGCCGTCGGCGACGCCCTGACGCTGAACGCGCCCGACGTGGCGCTGAGCAGCGGCGGCGACATCGCCGTGGACAACACCACGGGCTTCACCCGCCTGGATATCGTCAAGACCGGCTACGGCGCCGGGCAGTACGCGATCACCGCGCCCAATCTGGGCGCCTTCACGCTGACGGAAGACGGCGGCGCCTATTACCTGACGCAGATCGCCAGCAGCGGCGACCTGGACTTCGGCTTCACCGGCTACAACAAGGCGATACGGGTCGGCAGCATCGACGCCGGCAGCGGCGGCGCCGTGCGCCTGGGCACCAACGGCGACATCGTCAATGACGACGCGGAGAACCCCGGGTCGATCATGGCCGCGACGGTGGCCTTGTCGTCCGGTTACGGCGCTATCGGTTCGGCGAATGTCGATGTACTAAGCCCGCTGTCCCTGGTGGGGACCCGCGCGCTGAGCCTGAGCGGCGCCGGCAATATGTACGTGGCCAGCGACACGCGGTTGGGCAGCCTGGCCATCAGCGCCGGCAACACCAGCGCCGTCCAGCATACTTTCGCCATCGCCGCGGGCGACCAGACCTATACCTTGTCCGAAGGCGGCACTTATTTCCTGCTGTCCGAGATCAGCGGCACGGGCCTGGACGATTTCAGTTTCTCGGCCGGCAAATCCATCCAGGCCGGCGTCATCACCGCCGGCAACTCGGTCAGCCTGACGACCACGGGCGGATCCGAATTGACGTCTAGCATCACCAGCGCCGCCGGCGGCCTCATCACCGCGCCCAAGGTCGTGCTGACGGCCTATGGGCAGGAGAGCGTCGGCTTTCCGAATGCCGCGACCGGCGCCATTGGCTCCGGTTCGAGCTCGCTGTTCGTCAAGACGAGCGACCTGAGCATCGCGAACAACGGCAGCGTCCATATCGACAACGGCGGCGCGGCGTTGAGCAGCCTGTCGCTGGATTACACCCAGCGCTATAGCGGCGGCGTCGTGTTTCCGTCCTACGTCTTCAACGGCCTGGGCAGCGGGCAATCGCTGAGCATGGGCTATAGCGGCGGCAGTCTCGCGGTCGGGGCCGCCTTGACGGGCGTCGATTTCTCGCTGGCCGTCGATAGTTCGATCTCCGTGGGGAATATCGACACCGGCGCTACGGGCTCGGTCTCGTTGACCGCGCGCAGCGCGGCGCACGGCGTCGTCGGCCAGATCGGCGGCAACGGCGTGATCAGCGGCGGCAAGGTCAGCCTGGCCGCCACGGGCACCGGCGGCATGATCGGCGCCAACGGCGCCATCCACACGGCGACGACGGACCTGGCGCTCAGTTCCGCCGGCTCGGTGCTCGTGAGCAACAGCGGCACGCTCGCCGCGCTGTCGTTGACGGCGCTGCACGACAATACCGTCGCGGGGCAGGTCAACAGCTACGGCATCTCGTCCGGCGGCGACCTGGTTTTCAGCCTGACGGACAACGGTCAGTCCTCCCCCGCGGGCATGACGGCGAACATCTCCACCAGCAGCGATCTGAAGCTCGCGCTGTCCACCGACCGGGCGCTGACGTTGGATCTCGTGAAGACGGGAAGCGGCGGTTCGGTCGACCTGACGACCACGCAGACGATCTACGGCACGCATACGGGAACCGCCGGCACCTTGCCCGGCGGCCCGGACATCGTCACGGGCGACCTGACGCTGAACGCCAATTCGGTGCAGGGCCGTTATATCGAGGCGCCGGCCCAGCCGCTGTACATCAGCGCGAACACGCTGTCGTCGAACGTGACGCAATCCCTGTGGGTGTCCAATGACAAGACGCTGACCCTGCTGGACAACAGCGCCGGCAACTCGGCGACCGTGGCCGTCACCAGCGGCGACATCCAGCAATCCGGCAGTGGCCGCTTCGTCACCCCGATCCTGTCGCTGAGCGCGGCGGGGTCGATCGGCGCCGACGGCGCGGCCGTCCTGACGGACACGCGGCAACTGACCGCCAGCAGCGGCGGCGACCTGGTGCTGGACAATGCCTCGGACCTGTTCAGGCTGGACCTGAACTCGACCCATGCCGCCGCGCTGAACCCCAATGTGCTGCGGGTCGTCGCCAAGGGGCTGGACTTCGAAGTGACGGACAACGGCGAATATGTGCTGTCGAAGGTCACCGATTCGACCGGCCTGGACTTCGCCTTCAGCGGCGACCGGAACCTGCGGGTGGGCGTCCTGGACACCGGGCCCGCGCAGTCGGTCAGTCTGTCCAGCAGCGGCTCCATCCTCAACATCGACGCCAGCGGCGAGGACCACATCGCCGCGGGCCAGATATCCCTGACCGCGGGCGCCAGCATAGGCGCGATCGCCAATTCCATCGACACCGTCACGGGTGCGCTCAGCCTGACGGCGGGCGCGAACATCTACGTCGCGAACGACGGGGACCTGTCCACGCTTTCCATCACCAGCACCGCCCAATCCGCCATGCCCACGCAGTACGGGATCAGCGCGGACCGGTTGACGTTCAACGTCGGCGACGATGGCGTGGACTACCTGATCAACCAGGTGGCCGACGCCACGGGCCTGAACTTCTCCTTCCGCTCGCAACGCGGCCAGCAGGTGGGCAGCATCGACGTGCTGCACACGGGCACCGTCACGCTGACCAGTTCCGCCGACATCATGGCGACGAGCGCCGGCGCCGCCAACGTCACCGCGGGCAAGGTGGCGCTGAATACCGTCGGCGCGCAGGGCAACATCGGCGCGGCGGGCAGTTCGATCGTGGTCGATGCGCCCTTGTTGAGCGTGTGGAACGCGGGCGACGTCTACGTCAGCGACCAGACGCACGTCGACGCGCTTACCGTGGACGCGCGCGGCACGTCCGCGCGGACCTACGATATCGATGCGCCGTTGCGCGACCGCTCGGGCCAACTGACGTTCAACGTCACGGACGACGGCAGCGGCATGGTGGTGCACGACATCGCCGACGCCGGCGGCATCGCCCTGAGCGTCAGCAGCGACCGCGGCATGACCGTGGGCGCCATCGACGCCGGTTTCGACAACGTCGGCCTGAACGCGATCAACAGCGCGCTGGTCGGCGACGGCGACGACGCCACCAGGATCGTCGCCGCGCGGCTGACGCTGACGGGCGACACGTCCATCGGCGCCACCGGCAATGAAATCGACACCGACGTCGATACCCTCAGCGCGACTTCGCGCGACGGCGGCATCCAGATTGCCCTGAACGGCAACACCACGATGAACGGCTTCATCGCGAATGGCGACAGCGCGCTGAGCAACAGCGCCGGCGACATCGCGCTGGGCACCATCTTCCTGGCCGGCCATTCGTTCTCGATGGACAACCAGGGCGGCTCCATCCTGAGCGGCACCATCAACGGCGCCACCTCGGTTGCGCTGAGCGCGGCCGGCTCGATCGGCAACGTCAGCGCCATCCGCACGACGGCCCTGGGCAACGGCACGACGACCGTCACGCTGTCGGCCCAGGCCGCCCACGGCGCCGACGGCAGCATCGCATTGACCGAGGATTACGGCCTGGCGGTGACCTCGGCCCAGGCGCCCGGCAACATCGTCCTGACCGCGGGGCAGGCCCAGGGCAACAGCAACCTGACGGTCGGCGCCATCACCGCGGGCGGCGACGTGACGCTGACGGCGCAGCGCGGCGACATCGTCGGCGGCAGCGGCAACAGCGTCGCCGGCGACAGCGTTACGCTGACCGCCGCCGCATTCGGCCACGCCATAGGCGCCAACGGCGCGACGGTGAACGTCGATACCGATACGCTGACGATCAACAACGGCGGCAATTTCTATATCCGCGACAATGCCGATCTCGCCAACCTGACGATCAACCGCCAGTTGGCGGATGTCCAGGCTGCCAGCGCCGGCGCGATGGTCCTGTCGGCGGCCGGGCTGAGTTTCGCCGCGACGGACGGCGGCGGCACGACGCTGACCGCGGTGGTGGACAGCACGGGCCTGAACTTCAACTTCACGGGCACCGGCGACATCCGTGTCGGCACCATCTATGCCGGGACGGGATCGGTCGCGCTCACGGCGGGCGCCGGCAATTCGGCGGGCAGCATCCTGTCCACCGGCGCCGGTTCGCTGATCACCGCGCACGACCTGGCGCTGACCACGGCCAGCGGCGGCGGCTCCATCGGCGCCGGGAACGCCGCGAACCAGGTCTTGAACACGCAGGTGGCCGATCTGACGGCGTCGTCGGCCGACGGCATCTGGATCAACCAGGCCGGCACGGTCAGCCTGGACGACGTCCACGCGGGCGGCGCGTTGTCGGTGGCGGCGACCGGGGGGGATATCCTGATCGGCCAGGTCAGCAACGGCGCCGGCCAGGACCTGACGTTGTCGGCCAACGCCGGCAGCATCCTGTCCAATGGCGGCGCCATCACCACCTCCGGCACGGGCGCGATCGCCCTGAGCGCGGCCAACGGCATCGGCTCGGAAACCGCGGGCCTGCAATTGTCGGCGGCCTTCAAGACCGTGTCGGCGTCGGTCTCCGGCGCCGGTTCGCTCTACCTCGACATCCTGGATTCGCTGACGAGCGGCTTGACGTCCAGCGTGCATGACGGGTCGACCAACATCACGTCGGCGGGTCCGATCACGCTGACCAGCGTGACCTCGGCCACCGACGCCGTGGGCAACGACATCCGGGTCAGCGCCGCGTCGGGCGACATTACCGTCGGCGTCGTCGACGTGGGCGGCGTGGGCGGCCACGCCTCGAACGGCGAAGTCGCGCTGACCGCGCGCAACGGGAACATCGTCGGCGCGACGGGCTCCGACATCGAGGCCTACCGCGTCACGCTGAACGCCAGCGGCAACGTCGGATCGTCGACGACGCGCGTCGGCGTCACCAGTTCGCGCGTCGAGGCCAACAGCGCGGGTGGCGACGTCTACCTGAACGCGGGCGGCGGCACCATCCTGTCCTTCGTGACGGGCAACAACGTCAACGTCAACGCCGTGGGCGACCTGCAGATCGCCAACGCGATCGCCAGCAACAGCATCACGGTCGCCGGCGGCGGCATCGACAGCGTACTGGTGGCCGGCAATATCGATGCCGGCCAGGGCAGCGTCTCGTTGGCCTTCAACAGCGTGGGCGGCACCATCGTCGACGACGGCAACGCCGCCACCCGCATCGTCGGCGGCATGGTGTCGCTTCAGGCCGACGCCGGCATCGGCGGCGCCACGGCCGGCGACGCCAGGACGGTGCAGACGACGGCGGAGTCGCTGGTGGCCCGGAGCAATACCTCCGGTCCGGTGTACATCGACGACAATCGCGCCGACGGCGTCCGCCTGGCGTCCATCATCGCGGGCAACGGCGCGATCGGCATCACCACGGCGGGCGATACGATCGTCGGCAACGTGCAGGCGCAAGGCGCCAACGCCGGCAACACGATTTCCATCGCCAGCGCCGAGGGCAGCCTGGCGATCGGCACCGTCAGCGCGGGCGGCGGCGCCGGCGACGTGACGTTGACGGCCGCGGGCGACATCCACGGCACCGACACGACGCTGGTCACCGGCGCCACGCTGACGGCGTCGGCGGGCGGCGACATCGGCCGCGTCGATGACCTGTCCAGCACCGATGGCGGCGCCCTGCGCACCAAGGTGTCGGCGCTGGGCGACCTGGCTTCCCGCGCCGGCGGCGTGATCGCCATCGACAATAGCGGCGCCGGGACGCTGGCGGTCGGCGCCAACGTCAATCCCGGCGCGGGCGGTACGCTCAGCATCCGCGCGGTGGGCGACATGGACGCCAGCGCCGGCATCGCCGGCGGGCTGGGGACGCTGCTGTTGTCCTCGGGCGGCACCTTGACGTTGCCCTACGGCGGCGTGACGGTGGCGGGCAGCGCCACGTTGAAGGGGACGACCGACATCGTGGCCGGCGGCGGCACGCCGCGCACGATCGAGGTCACGGCGGACAGCCTGGCCTTCACCAGCGGCTCGGCCGGCGGCGACACCCGCCTGGAGACCGAAGTCGAAACCCTGGACGCCAAGCTGACCAATACGTCCGGCGCGGCCAAGCTGACGGTGGCGAACACCGGCGACCTGGACGCCACCCTGAGCACGGCCAATGGCGACATCGAGGCCGCCACCACGGGCAAGCTGACCGCCACCGACGTGCAGGGCGCGGGCAATATCTCCCTGTCGGCCGGCGGGACGGTCGACGCCGTTTCGGTGCGGGCGACGGGCGTCCAGCGCCTCGTCTCGGTAACGTCGGACAACGGCGACATCGGCATCGGCGCCATCGACGCGGGCGGCGTCGACGGCCAGATCTCCCTCTTCGCGCAGCGCGGCGGGATCGCCAACCTGGGCAGCGGCGACAGCCTGACGGCGCATTCCCTGAGCCTGATCGCACGCGACGGCATCGGCGCCGCCAACTCGCCGCTGAACATCGCGGTCAGCGAAGTCGCCGGCGCGGTGACCGGCGACGGCGGCCTCTATCTGTCGGGCGGCAATGCGTTGACGGTGGGCGTCTTGACCACGGCCAACGGCGACATCGGCGTCACCACCACGGGAGACCTGGCGATCCAGGACACCCTGGTCGCCGGCGGCGGCGGCCACGTCGACCTGACGTCGACCGGCGGCAACGTCGAGATCGACAGGAACATCGTCGCCACCGACATGGGCAGCCTGTCGGTGAGCGGCAACCGGATCACGCTGGACGACGTCGCGACGAACGGGGCGCAGGCCTACCACGGCGACGTGCTGTTGAACGGCAACCTGGCCGGCGGCGCCATCGATGTCGACGGCAGCCTGACGCTGGGCGGCGCCGGCCTGGCGGGCAGTCCGCGCACGCTGACGGCGACCGGCGCCGCCGGCGGCATCGAGGTGGCCGGCGCGCTCGACGGCGGCGGCTACGACCTCGGCCTGGACGCCGGCGCCGGCTCGGTCACCCTGGCCGGTCCCGCCTCCAACCTGGCCGCGTTGACGGTGACCGGCAGCGGCAATCGCATCGCCGGCGTCGCCACCGAGGGCGCGCAGACCTACAACGGCGCCACCACGCTGTCCGGGACCTACACGACCGCCAACGCCGCCTTCACGGTGAACGGCGCGGCGACGCTGGGCGGCGCGGTGAGCATCGACACCATCGGCGGCGCCAATGGCGCAGGGGCGGACGTCCGGTTCGCCGGCACGCTGGCGAGCGCGGCGGGCGGCGCCCATGGCCTCGCGGTGGACGCCGGCACGGGCGACGTGGCGTTCGTGGGCGCGGTCGGCGACGGCGCCGATGCCCGCCTGGGCGACCTGACGGTGCGTACCGCCGGCGCCACGGTCTTCAAGGACAAGGTGTATGCCCAGGCGGTGGCGACGGACGATCCCGGCACGCTGGCGCTCGACGGCAGCGTGGTCGACACGACCGGCGACCAGTACTTCGGCGAACGGGCCGTGCTGGGCGGGAACGTGACGCTCAAGGGCGCGCTGGTGACCCTGAAGCAGGGCGCGGACGCCGCCACGGCGGGCGGGCAATCCCTGACCATCGACGGCCGGGCGCGAGTGCTGGGCGCCGTGGGCGCGGACCAGGCCCTGGCGGCGCTGACCGTCACGGGACCGGCCGGCATCCGGGCCGCTTCGATCAATACGGTCGGCGCGCAGGCATACCAGGGCGACCTCGTCCTGGGCGCGGACCTGGCGCTGACGACGGCCGCGGGCGGCGTGCTGTTCGGCGGCAGCGTCGACGGCGCCCATGCCCTGGCCGTGACGGCGCGGGGCGGCGACGCCGCTTTCAACGGCGCGGTCGGCGGCGGCATCGCGCTGGCCTCGCTCACCGTGGACGCCAGCAACGTGGCGCTGAACGGCGGCGCGGTGAAGACGGTCGACGAGCAGAACTACAACGGCCACGTCACGCTGGGCCGCGACACGGTCCTGACCGGTTATGAGGTGCACCTGAACGGCGGCGCGGATGGCGCGCACGCCCTGGCCATCGACGGCCTGGGCAAGATCGCCGGCGCCGTGGGGTCGCGGCAGGCGCTGTCGAGCCTGACGGTCACCGGCACCGCCATCCTGGGCCAGGGCAGCATCGCGACCAGCGGCGGCCAGTCCTACCTGGGCCGCGTCCTGGTCGCCGGCGACCAGCAGTTGTCCACGCAGGGCGGCGACGTCTCGTTCGCCCGTTCGGTCAGCGGCAGCCATGCCCTGGGCATCGCGGCGCAGGGCGGCGACGTCGATTTCGCCGCCGGCGCGGGCGTGGGCGGCGACGTCGACCCGCTCGCCGCCCTGACGGTCGACACGTCCGGCGCCACGCATTTCGGCGGGGCCGTGCGAGCGGCATCGCTGACCACGCTGGGCCACGGAAGCGTGACGCTCGACAACGGCAGCGTCGTCACGTCCGGCGCGCAGCACTACGACAGCCATGTGGTGCTGGGCCAGGACACCGTCTTGAAGGGGACGCAAGTCGCGCTGCTGGACGGCGGCGACGGCGCGCATGCCCTGACCATCGACGGCAACGCCACCTTGGGCGGCGCCTTCGGCGCCGGCCAGGCCCTGGATGCGCTGAAGGTCAGCGGTGCGACGACCTTCAACGACGGCAGCATCGCGACGACGGGTGGGCAGACGTATGCCGGCGCGGTCACCCTGGCCGGCGATCAGGCGCTGACCAGCCATGCGGGCGACATCGCTTTCGGCGGCGCGGTGGACAGCGCCGCGGCGGGCGGCGGCAGCCTGGCCGTGCAAGCGGCCGGCGACGTTTCCTTCGACGGCGCCATCGGCGCGGCCACGCGGGCCGGCGCCCTGTCGGTCGACGCGGGCGGCGACACGCACTTCGCGGGCACCATCCGCGCCGCTTCCCTGCGGACGGGCGCCACCGGCACCCTGGCCATCGACAGCGGTTCGGTCGATACGACGGGCGACCAGCGCTACGGCCAGCACCTGGTGCTGAGCACGGACACCACGCTGACCGGCGCCAACGTGGCGCTGCTGGCGGGGGTCGACGCGGCCACCGCGGGCGCGCAGGGCCTGCACATCGCCGGCAATGCGGCCATCGCGGGCAACGTGGGCGCGACGGCCGCGCTGCGCGGCCTGGCGATCGACGGCAACACGTCGACGAATGCGGGCACGGTGCGGACCGTGGGCGACCAGGTCTACGGCGGCGCCGTGGCCTTCAACGCCGATGGCGCCGGCGCGCCGGCCAGCCTGGCCAGCAGCGCGGGCTCGGTGGTCTTCGGCAGCACGCTCGATGGCGCGGGCAGCAACCTGTCCATCGACGCGGCGCACGCCATCTCCGCCGCGGGCGACGTCACGGGCGTGGGCGCCCTGACGCTGCGCGCCGTCGACACCATCGTGTTCAACGGCGCCGTCAGCGCCTACCGCGTGCAGCAACTGGAGGCGCAGTCCGCCGCCTACCGCGGCAAGTTGACGGCCACGGGGCCGGACGGCATCGACCTCTCCGGCGGCAGCTTCGCCTTCGGCGGCGACGTCAGCGCCGATGCGGGCGCCATCAAGGTCGCCAGCACCGATGCGGCGGGCACGGTGAACTTCGCGGCCGGCTCCACGGTGAGCGCGGCCACGAGTTTCACGCAGCGCGGCGGCGCGACCCTGTTGCTGCCGGCGCGCCTGCTGGCCCGGGACTCGGTCGAGCTGGGCGCGGTGGGCCGGATCCAGGGCAACAGCGTCGCCATCTCGACCCAGGGCGACATCACCGCCACCGGGCTGTATGGTCCGCAGGCGATGGCGACCTTGACGCTGGGCGCGCCCACCCTGGCCAAGCCGGCCGGCGGCACGCTGAAGATCGGCCTGAACGACGCCGCGCCGGACCACAAGCTGAACGTGCGCGTGCTGGCCGTGCCCACGGCGGGCTCGGCCCAAGTGTACGGCTCGATCGGCGGCCGTTCCGGCGCGGTGGCGGCGGCCTTCGTGACCAGCCCGCTGGCGGGGGCGCCGTACTTCATGAACGACACGCCCTGGGGACCGAACGACGTGGTCCAGCGCGTCACGGCCGCCACGGCGCCGCGCTGGGTCGCCCCAACCAAGCCGGGTGTCGATTCGCTGTTCCGTGGTACGGTGTCGAACAACGCCTACGGCCCGGATGCGCTCGGCGCCTATGCCGATCCGCAGGTGCTCAAGGTCTCGTCCGTCGACATGGCGCTGTGGCAGTTGCCCGCCGGCTTGAACAGGGGCTTGAATGCGCCCGCCGCGGATCCCTCGGTGTTGCGCATGCCCGAGGCGGGGTCCACGCAGGAGGGCGGGGATGACGCTTCTTCCTCCGCGCCCGGCCAGGACGGCGCCTGACGCAGCATCAGGATTTCAGGATTTCAGAATTTTTCGGATACCCGGCAATGACTACGAATACGACGACTACCACGAATACCACCCCGGATACGACCCCGGATACGACGGCTGCGGCGAATACGCTGCCGCTGTTCTACGTCCAGCCGCGCCCCCTGAACGCCAGTTTGCACGGCAATCTGTCGCTGGCCGGCGACAAGGGCTTTGCCTACGCGGCCAAGACCAATGCCGTGCCCCTGGTGGCCACGGAGCTGCCGACGGCCTGCCGCCATTTCCCCATCGTCTTCACCGATGGCCCGCAGCCGGCGCCGGTGGCGGTGCTGGGCGTGCGCGCGGGGGAGAACCTGTTCGTCGACGCCGCCGGCAAGTGGCGCGAAGGCACCTACATCCCGGCGTACATCCGCCGCTATCCCTTCATCTTCACCGAGAACGCCGACCGCAGCCAGTTCACGCTGTGCGTGGACGAGGCCGCCGCGTCGGTGGTCGAAGGGCGCGACAATCCCTTCTTCGACGAAGCCGGCGAGCCTACCGCCCTGGCCCGCAGCGCGCTGGATTTCTGCCGCGACTACCAGAACCAGCACGCCTACACCACGGAGTTCTCCGCCGCGCTGGCCGAGGCCGATCTGCTGGTCGAGAACCGCGCCGACATCACGCTGGCCGGCGGCCAGCGCCTGGCCCTGTCCGGCTTCAAGGTGGTGGACGAGGCCAGGTTCAACAAGCTGCCCGACGAGACGTTCCTGCGCTGGCGCGCGAACGGCTGGCTGCCGTTGATCTACTGCCACCTGCTGTCGATCAACACCTGGCCCGCCCTGATCAACCACGTCCAGCCGGCCGCCGAAGGCGAAGCGAAGTAACCCCTCAGAACCGATATCTGACGTCGATCAGCCCGCTGTTCTGGCGGTTGCCGCCGCCGTACTGGCCGGCATAGGTCAGGGCGACCTTGGTGCTGCGGGTGACGGCCACTTCCGCGCCCAGGGCCAGCGTCAGCGCGTCGCGCGCGATGGGCGCGCCGGTCACCGAGTAGGAGGTGTCGCTGCCCTGCAGGGCCAGCGTCGTGCGCGGCTGCACGTCGCCGAAGGCGTGGCGCCAGCCCACCGTGGCGCGCAAGGTGCCCGCCATTTCGCCGGCGTTGAAATCGGTGCTGGCGTGCAGGCCCAGGGTGGTGGCGGTGGTTTGGTTGCGGCTGCTCTGGCCGTCCAGGGCCGCGGCGCCGCCCGATTCCGAGAAGCTGCGCAGGCGCATGTCGCTCCAGGCGGCGCCGATGAAGGGTTCGATGCTGGCGCGCTCGGCGACGGGCAGCTTGTAGCCCAGCTCGGTGAAGAGCTGCGCGGTGCTGCCGTGGTAATCGGCCGTCAGGGTTTCGCCGAGGGCGCCGACGTTCACGCCGCGCTTGGTGTCCAGGTCGTGCCAGGTGTAGGCCGCGCCGCCGCTCAGGCGGATCTGGCCAGGACCGGCGGCGAAGGCCTTGCCGCCGTATAGCGTGGCGGTGTAGCTGTCGACGTCGGCCTTGGAGGCGACGTCGCGCGTGCTGAGATGGCTGCCGGTGTAGCCCAGCGCGCCGCCCAGGCGCAGGCCGCCGCCGACGTCGCGGTCCGCGCCGATGTAGACGCCGCCGTCGGTCGCCGACGTCCTGGCGACGCCATTGCTGCCGCCCAGCGTGCTCCAGTTGCCGAAGACCTGCACCCAGACCGGATAGGCGCCGGAGGTGGGCAGGGAAGATGCGTCGCCCCGGCCCAGGTCCGCCGTCGGCTGGCCGGCCTGCATGCCGGCGTCCATATTGGCGCGCAGGTGCGACAGCGGCAGGTCCACCGTGGTGGCGGACACGGTCTGCAAGGCGGCGACGTTGCTGGCGTGGGCCTCGCCGGACAGCAGGTTGAAGGCCCGGGCCGCGTCGCCGCCGGACAGCGTGACGACTTGCCGGTACAGCGAACTCGACAGCGGGAGACCGTCCAGCGAACGGGCCACGGCGCGCTGGTTGCGCGTCACGCCCAGGCTTTCGAAGGCCGTGTCGTTGCGTTCCAGGGTCAGGTCGACGTCGTTGGCCGTATAGGACAGGGTCGGCGTGAGGAAGGCATAGTTGGATTGCACCGTATCGAAGGCGCCGCTCAGGCCGCCGTCGGCGGTCAGGATGGTGTAGGTGCGGAAGGGCGCGTAGTTGCCGTCCGTGCCGACGTGGACCACCGAGCCGGCCAGCGTCGCCAGGCCGGTGACGTGGACGAGATCGCTGGCGCTGCCGGCGGGGTCGGCCTGCACGGCATAGGTCGAGCCTTGCGCGAACGTAAGATCGCCATTGACGGTCAGGGTGCCGATGCTGCTCGCGCCCGCGGCGCTCATGGCGCCCGGCGACAGCGTCGCGCCGCTGGCGAGCGTGGTGCTTCCCACGGTTCCCGTGCCGGCCAGCGTGGCGCCGCTGCCCACCTGGACCGCGCTCGCCAGCGAGCCGTTCACGACCAGGACGCCGCCGGCGTCGACGGTGGTAGCGCCGGTATAGGTACTGGCGCCGTTCAGCGTGGTGGTGCCGGCGCCGATCTCCACGCCGGCGAGGTTGCGCAGGGCGTAGTCATAGGTGAAGGCGTTGCCCGCGCCGGGGACGATGGTCACGGTGCTGGTGCCCGTGCCGCCATCGATGTCGCCGACGATCCGCGCGCTGCCGCCCAGCACCTCCAGGCTGCTGTCGCTGCCGCCGAAATCGATGGCCAGGCCGCTGCTGTCGGCCTGGATGGTGCCGTAGTTGACGATGCGGGTGCTCGTGACGCCGGTGGCGATGGCGGCCGCCGTCGCGCCGCCGCCCTCGATCAGGCCGCCGGCCAGGTTGTTGATGGTGACGGTATGGGTGGTGGCGCCGCCCGTGATGGCGATGGCCGAATCCGACTGGCCGCGGATGGTGCCGCTGTTGGTGATCACGCTGTCGGCGTAGATGCCTTGCGCGGGGAAGTCCGTCGTGGTGCCGTCGTCGTTCTTGACGTGGTCGATGCCGGCCAGGGTGATGCCTCGGCCCAGGCCGCCGTCGACGTTGTCGCCTTCGATCAGGCCGCTGTTGACGATGGTGCCGCCGCCCACCGTCACGCCTTCGCTGACGTCGTTGTAGGCCTGCTTGCCGATGATGGAACCGGTGTTGACGATGTTCACGATGCCGTCCACGTCCACCCCGTCGCCGTCGCCCGTGACGCCGTTGCCGATGATGGTGCCGTGGTTGGTGATCGTGGCGACGGAGGTGATGCCGTCGATATTGATGCCGGAGCCGTCCTGGCCTTCGATGACGCCGCCCAGGTTGTTGGTGACGGTGATGGCGAAGGCGGTATTGTCGTCGGCCGCGCCGCCGGTGATGCCGTGGCGCGATCCCAGGATGTGGCCGGTGCCCGCCACCGTGGCGCTGCCGTTGCTGGCGTTGACGATGGTGACGCCCGTGTTCTCCTGGGCATCGATGCCGTCGTTGGATTCGGTGCTGTAGATGGACTGGATCAGGCCGTCGTTATAGATTACGCCGTTGACCCCGGGCCGCACGGCGTCGGCATCGTAGGCCTGGATGACGCCGGTGGATCGGTTGTACAGGACGTTGACGCCGGTGGTGATGGCGTTCCAGTCTATGGCCTGGCCGCCCTTGGTCGTGCTGTCGCCCGAAATGATGGTGCCCGCGTTGGTCAGCGTGACGTTGCTGTCGCCGACGTTCATCTGGAAGGCGTCGTCGGTGGTGGCCTGGATGAGGGCGCCCACGCCGTTGTTGACCGTCAGCGTCAGGCCGCCGGTGTTGTCGCGGATGGCGCGCTTGCCGGTGGACAGTATCGTGCCGTAGTTGTCGATCGTCGCGTCGCCGGTCACCGAGACGGACACGCCGGACGTTTTCAGCGTGCCGCCTTGTTCGACCGTGCCGGTGCTGCCGGCGGTCAGCGTCTGCGCCTTGGTGTTGGTGGTCCCCGCCGCGATGTCGAAGCCGCTGGACGCGGCCAGGACGAGGGCAGGCTGGACGAGGACGGGCAGGGCGGCCGCGATGGCCAGGGCGAGCGGGGAAAAGACGGGACGTGTCATACGCGTGGGCACTTTGTCGTGTTCATTCAAAATTGGTCGTGAATTGTCGATATCTCATGTGACATTCCGGTGACCGTGAATGAACAATGAACAAAAAGGCCCGCGAATGGAGATTCGCGGGCCTTTTTGTTCGTTGCGCCGTGCGGCGATTCGGATCGGCCGGCCGGCGGCCGTCAGTGGTTGGCCGTCAGTGGTCGGCCGGCAGTCCGGTTCGGGACATCAATCGGGCTTGGCGCCGGATGCCTCCACCACCTGCTTCCAGCGCGCCAGTTCGCTGTGGATCTGGGCCTGGAAGGCTTGCGGCGTGCCGTCCAGCGGATCCGCGCCCAGGCGCACCAGGCTGTCGCGCATGGCGGCGGTCTTCAATCCTTCATTGAGCGTCGCGTTGAGTTTGTCGATGATGGCCTGGGGCGTGCCGGCCGGGGCCAGCAATCCCCACCACGACGTGATGTCGACGTCCTGGTAGCCCAGCTCGGCGAACGTCGGCACGTTGGGCATGGCGGCCGAACGATGCCGGGACGTCACCGCCAGGGCCTGGTAGCGGCCGTCCTGGACATAGGGCTGGGCCGTCGGCACCACGTCGAACATGAATTCGAAGCGGCCGCCGAGGAAATCCGTGATGGCCGGCGCGGAACCCTTGTAAGGGATGTGGATGGCCTTGGCGCCCACCGTCGACAGGAAGTATTCCGCCATCAGGTGCGTCAGGTTGCCGCTGCCGGCGGAGCCGAACCGCAGTTCACCGGGCTTCTCGCGCAGCAGGGCGACGAAGTCCGGCAGCGAGCGCAGGTGCAGCGACGGCTGCACCACCAGCACGCCGGGCGCGCCGGCCAGCAGGACGATGGGGGCGAAGTTGCGTTCGGTGTCGTAGGTCAGATTGGAGTACAGGCTGGGATTGATGGTCAGCGGACCGATGGGGCCCAGCAACAGCTCGTAGCCGTTGGCGGGGGCGCGCGCCACGGTCTGCACGCCGATGGCGCCGCCCGCGCCGGGGCGGTTGTCGACCACCACGCTGGCGCCCAGGGATTGCGTCAGGTATTGCGCGGTGATGCGCGCCACGGCGTCGACCGCGCCGCCGGGCGGGAAGGGCACGACGATGCGGATGGGCTTGTCGGGATAGGCGGCCTGCGCGGGGGCGCCGGACAGCAGGGCGGCGAAGGCCAGCGTGGCGGCGGCCAGCGCGGCGAAAAGCGAGCGGGAGAAGGACATGGTCGGGAGGGCGTGCCGGAGCGGGGTTATTGGGGGGGAATGTTGGCCTTGCGGGCGACGTCGCCCCAGCGGGCGATTTCGCGGACGATCATGTCGCGCATGGCCTCGGGCGAGCTGGGCGCGGCTTCGCTGCCCAGGCTGGCCAGCGTCTTGCGCGCGGCGTCGTCGGCCAGGGCCTTGCGTATGTCCGTGTTCAAGGTGTCGACGATCGCGCGCGGCAGGCCGGCCGGCGCGGCCAGGCCCAGCCAGGACTGGACCTCGAAGCCGGGCAGCGTGGCCGCGACGGTGGGAATGCCCGGCGCGCCCGGCCACGGATTGGCGCTGGTCACCGCCAGCGCGCGCAGGCGTCCGGCGCGGACCTGCGGCAGGGCCACCGTGAGGGTGTCGCTGAGCACGTCGACGTCGCCGGCGATGACCGCTTCCACCGGGGCGCCGCCGCCGCGGTAGGGTACGTGCAACAGCTTGACGCCGGCGGTCGCCGCCAGCAGTTCGCCGGTCATGTGCTGCGTCGATCCCACGCCCACGGAAGTGAAGGTGATGCGGTCCGGCGCCTTGGCGGCCATGGCCAGCAGGTCGTGCAGCGTCTTGGCGGGATGGTCGGCGCGCACCGCGATCGCGAAGGGGAAGGCGGAGACGGTGGAGAGGAAGGTGAAGTCCTTGACCGGATCGTAGGTCAGCGATTTCGTCAGGACGGCGGATACCGTGTGGGCGCCAGTCAGCATGACCAGGGTCTGGCCGTCCGGCCTGGCCTTGGCGACGAAATCGCTGGCGATGCGGCCGCCCGCGCCGCTCTTGATTTCGACGATGACCGGCTGCCCGAGCAGCGGCGCCAGTTGGCGCGCGACCAGCCGCGAGACGACGTCGGCGTTGCCGCCGGCGCCGAAGCCGTGCACCAGCTCCACTGGCCGGCTGGGATAGTCCGCGGCGCGCGCCAGCGCGGGCGCCAGGCCGTTCGCCGCGGCCAGGGCGAGCCCGGCGCGCAGCAGGTGTCGGCGTTGGGTGTCCATGTGCTTGTCTCCTCCTGGCCTTGTCCGTCGCGGCCGTGGTTCTTGTCGGTGTGCGTGGGCTTGCGCGGCTACGCGGCCGGCGGTCCGCCGTCGAAATGCGCGGTGAATCCGTTCCAGACGGCGTCGTAGTCGGGTTGCAGGTTGGGCGCCTGCAAGGCGGCGGCGGTGGGCCGGAAGACGTGGCGGCTTTCGAACATGAAGGCCAGCGTGTCCTCGAGCTTGTGCGGCGCCAGCGCCGCCGCGCTCGCGCGCTCGAAGGTGGCCGCGTCGGGGCCATGGGCCAGCATGCTGTTGTGCAGGCTGACGCCGCCGGGCACGAAGCCTTCCGCCTTGCCGTCGTAGACGCCGCGCACCATTCCCATCAGCTCGCTCATGATGTTGCGGTGGAACCAGGGCGGCCGGAAGGTGTCCTCGGCCACCATCCAGCGCGGCGGGAAGATGACGAAGTCGCAGTTGGCGACCCCCGGCGTGTCGGACATCGAGGTCAGCACGGTATAGATGGAGGGATCGGGATGGTCGAAGGTGACCGTGCCTATCGCCATGAAGCGGGCGAGATCGTATTTGTAGGGCGTCAGGTTGCCGTGCCAGGCCACCACGTCCAGGGGCGAATGATCCTGCCGCGTTTCCCACAGCCGGCCGAGGAACTTGCTGACGATGCGGACCGGGCCGGACCGCTGTTCATAGGCGGCGGCCGGCGCCAGGAAGTCGCGCGCGTTGGCCAGGCCGTTGGAGCCTAGGGGCCCCAGCTCGGGCAGGCGGAAAGGGTTGCCGTAGTTCTCGCAGATATAGCCGCGCACGGGGCCGTCATGCAGCGCGATGCGGAAGCGGATGCCGCGCGGGATGACCGCGATTTCTCCGGGCGCGACGTCCAGCAGCCCCAATTCGCTGTGCACGCGCAGGCCGCCTTCCTGGGGAACCAGCAGCATTTCGCCGTCCGCATCGAGCAGGTAGCGGTCGGTCATGGACTGGTTGGCGCGGTAGACGTGCGCGGCCACGCCGCTTTGCGCATGGGCGTCGCCGTTGCCGGCGATGGTGGCGATGCCGTCGATGAAATCGGTGGGCGCCTCGGGCATGGGCCAGGGATCCCAGCGCAGGCGGTTGGCCGGTGTGACCGCGTCGGTGAAGGGCGCGGTCCGCCACGTCCCGGCGGGAATCTCGTCGAAGCGGCGGTGCATGGCGGAGGGCCGGATGCGGTACATCCATGTGCGCAGATTGTGGTCGCGCGGCGCGGTGAACGCCGATCCGGAAATCAGCTCCGCGTACAGGCCATGCGGGGCGCGCTGCGGCGAATTGCGGCCCACGGGGAGGGCCCCCGCGACCGCTTCCGTCTCGAAGCGATTGCCGAAGCCGCTCAGGTAGGCCAGCGGCGGCGTGGATGTGTCGACCATGGTCGTCTCCTGTTCATGCGCGCCTTCTCGTGGACGCGTCCGTGTCGGGGTTTCGTTTCCTGAATTTGGACTTGGACTAGTTTCTTGTCACGTCGCCGGCTCCGCGAACCCGGGCCCGGCATTCGCCGAAGCCGATGCGCGCCCGTCCCGGCGCGCTGCAATGGCCGGTGAGCGTGATCTCGTCGCCGTCGGCCAGGAAGCGTCGCGTTTCGCCATTGGGCAAGGCCAGCGGTTGCGCGCCGCCGCGCGTCAGCTCCAGCAGGCTGCCCCAACTTCCGGCCTCGGGGCCCGAGACCGTGCCCGAGCCCAGCAGGTCGCCGGTGTCCAGCCAACTGCCGTTGCTGGTGTGGTGCGCCACCATTTGCGCGACGGTCCAGTACAGGGTGCGGGTGTTGGCTTGCGACAGGCGCAGGGCGGGCAGGCCCTCGGCGATCATGCGGGCGCTGCGCAGATGCGCCTCCAGCGTGATGTCGATGCCGCCGGACTGCTGATCGCGCGGGTCGTGCAGATGCGGCAGGGGCGCCGGATCGCCGGCGGGGCGCGCCGCGGCGCCGGTCCGGAAGGGGGCGAGCGCCTGGGCCGTGACGATCCAGGGCGATACGCCGGTGGCGAAGCTCTTGCCCAGGAAAGGGCCCAGCGGCTGGTACTCCCAGGCCTGGATGTCGCGCGCCGACCAGTCGTTCAACAGCGAGAAACCGAAGACGTGGTTCCACGCATCGCCTACCGGCACCGGCTGGCCGGCGCTGCTGGCGCGGCCGATATAGGCGCCCAGCTCCACTTCGTAGTCGAGCCGGTCGCTGGGCGCATAGACGGGCGCCTCGCCGGCCTGGGGTTGCGGCCGGACCTGGCCGCAAGGACGGGTCACCTCCGCGTGCACGCCGACGCTGTTGGCGCGGCCGTTGTAGGCCACCGGGACGTACTTGTAGTTGGGCAGCAGCGGCGCATCGGGGCGAAAGAGGCTGCCGGCGTTGGTCGCGTGGTGGATGGAGGCGAAGAAATCGGTATAGCCGCCGATGCGCGCCGGCGCGTGCAATCGTGCCCGCGCCAGGGGATGGAGGGCCGCGGCCACGGCGGCGCGGTGCCGCGCCTGGCGGGCGTCGAGCAGGGCGGACAACTGCGCGCGCAAGGCCTGTTGCGCCGCCGGATCGACGGCCATCAAGGCATTGAGCCAGGGCGCGCCGCAGGCCGATGCGGCATCGCGCGCGGGGCCTTCGAACAGGTGGGCGACGGCGCCCACGTCCAGCACGGCGTCGCCGATGCCGACGCCGATGCGCGGCGCCGTTTCGCCGTCGGGGGAGAAACGGGTGAACGGCAGGTTCTGGATGGGGAAGTCGCAGCCGGGCGCGTTGGCGCTATCCACCCAGCTTCGCAAATCGGGATCGTGGGTGGCGTCGATCGGCGGGCAGGGCGCGGTCACAGCGTATGCCCTCCATCGATCACCAGCCGCACGCCGGTGGCGGTGCGCAGCAGCGCGGCGGCGGCGAGGATGCTGTCGGCCACGTCCTCCGGCGAGGTCACGCGGCCCAGCGGAATGTTCGCGGCATGCCGTTCCAGGTCGGCGCGGCTGCGTCCCGCTACGAAGCCGGTATCCACCGAGGCGGGAGAGACGCTGAGAAAGCGGATCGGCCCGAAAACGCGCGCCAGCGAACGCAGCGTGGTGTCCAGCGCCGCCTTGGCGGCGCAATAGGCCATGTTGCTGCCGGAGCCGGTGATGGCGGACACCGAGGAGACGCCGATCACCACGGCGTCGCGCGAGGCCTGCAGCAGCGGCAGCATGGCGCGCGTGATGGCGTAGGGGCCGCCGGCGTTGGCCAGCAGGATTTCGTTGTACAGCGCCGGCGTCAGTTGCTCCACGTCGCGATGCGGGATGCGCTGGGTGTAGCCCGCCGAAAGGACCAGGATGTCCAGGCGGCCATAGGCCGTCCGCAGGGCCTGGGCGGCATGCTGGTGGGCGGCGTCGTCGGCGAGCGGCAGGCGCAGGGTGAGATGGCCGGCGCCGGGCAGCGCTTCGAGCAAGGCCTGGGCGCGATCGGCGCCGTGGTGGTAGCCGATCGCGATCGTCGCGCCCTGGGCGGCGAGCTTCCGCGCCGTGGCGGCGCCGATGCCGCTGCTGCCGCCCGTGATCAGGGCGATTTTGCCCGCCAGGAGGGCGGTGCCGGAATCGGTCGTCATGCGTGTGCTGCCTGTGCAAGGGGGCGTCCGGGGCGCATCGCCCGCCAGGGGCGGACGCGCGGTGGACGCCGGGTTGTTCTTTCGTGGGCCGCCCCGCGGGTTCTTGAGCAAGGATGTTCATATAGTGAACATCCTTGCCGCCGCGGAGCGGTCGTCTCCATCACGATACGTCTGGGCCGGACGAGTCCCATGCCTGGACGCCATGGCGGGATTGTTTTCTAATCGGCCGGATTCGACCAGAGGAAATTCCGATAAATGGACACGACTGTGGAGGGCGGCTCCCTCAAGCGGGGCGTATTGCTGCTGAAGATCCTGGCCAGCGCGGGGATGCGCGGGCTGGCGCTGACCGAGATCGCCGCGCGGGCCGCCCTGCCGCACCCCTCCGCGCACCGCGTGCTGCGCCAACTGGTGCAGGAGGGGTTGGCGGACCACCACGCGGAGACGCGCCGTTACCGCCTGGGGCCGCTGGCCTTCGAACTGGGCGTGGCCAGTTCGATGATGTACGACATAAGGGATCTTTGCGAGCCGGCCATGGCCGCGCTGGCGCAGCAGACCGAGGACACGATCTACCTGGTCGTGCGCAGCGGTTTCGACGCCGTCTGCATGCACTGCCGCGAGGGCAGTTTTCCGATCAAGACGCTGGTGCTGGACGTGGGCAGCCGCCGGCCGCTGGGCATCGGCGCGGGCGGCCTGGCGATCCTGTCGGCCGTGCCGCTGGAAGAGCAGGCGCACATCATCGAACGCATCGCGCCGTCGCTGGACCGCTACCGCAACCTGACCGTGGAAGACCTGGCCGCGGCCTGCGCGCAGGCGCGCGAGGCCAGGCTGGCGGTGATACGGAATCGCCTGAACCTGGGGGTGAGCGCCGTGGGGCTGCCCCTGCGCAATGCGGCGGGCCAGCCGGTGGCGGCGCTGAGCGTGGCCGCCATGAGCCAGCGCGTGACGGCGCGGCGCATACCCTTGCTGGCCGACCTGCTGCGCGCGGCGGCGGCGCAGGCCGAGGCGGCCCTGCGCCGGGCCGGGGTGTGAACCGGGCCGTACGCCCTACACACCCTACGCGCCCTGCACGCCCTACATGTGGTACCGCAGCGTCAGCATCGCGTTGCGGCCGTCGCCGTAGACGCTGTAGAAATTGCCGGGCGGGCGGATGTAGTAGTCGCGATCGAAGATGTTGTTCAACGCGATCGACACGTCCACGTTCCGGTTGACCTGGTAGCCCACCGTCGCGTTGAAAATCGCGTAGCCGCCTTGCGTGACGCCGCGCGTGATGGCGGTCTGCGCCAGCATGCCGCCGCCCACGCTCACGTTGCGCAGCGGTCCGTCGGTGAACTTGTACTTGGTCCACAGCTTGAACAGGTGCTTGGGATCGGTGCCGTCGGTGAGGTTGGCCTCGTCGTTGTCGAACTTGACGTTCAGGTAGGTATAGCCGGCGTAGATGTTCCAGTTCGGCGTCGGCTGGCCGTCGACTTCCAGCTCGATGCCCTGGTTGCGCGCCTTGCCGCCTGGGATGCTGCCGATGGCGTGGTCGGGGTCGGTCACCGCGCGGTCCTTGTCCTTGATGCGGAACAGGGCCACGGTGGTGTTCAGGCGGTCGTCGAAGAAGGAATTCTTCAGGCCGATCTCGTATTGCTCGCCGGTGCGGGGCGGCAGCAGCGCGCCGTTATAGGTCGTGTCCGTCTGCGCCGTCATGAAGCGCGAGAAGTTCGCGTAGGCCGTGGTCGAGGGCGTGATGTCCCACACGAGGCCCGCCGAGGGCAGGAAGCGGTGGCTGACGTGCGCGATGGTGTCCCAGCTCGGCTGGTCGGCCAGCATGTCCTTCGTGCGTTCCTTCAGGAAGGCTTCGCGCGCGCCCAGCACCAGGGTGACGGGATCGGCGACCTTGACGCGGGCCTGCGTGTAGAAGCTGTATTGCTGCAGGCGGTCCTTGGCGTCGCTGTCGAACGGCACGCTGACTTCGGGAACCTGGTTGGGGTGATACAGGCTGAACATGCCGTCGGCGTACGGCCCGTCCACCGCCACGAAGCCGGACTTCTTGCGGTCGTTCGCCTGCGCGTAGTTGGCGCCCACGGTCAGGATGTGCGTCTGGCCGAAAGCCTGGATCGGACCGGACACGTGCGTGTCGAGGCCCGCCCAGTTCATCGTCGCGAGCTGGCGCTGGTCGCCGAAGTACGAGAGGCCGTCGGCGGTGGCGGCGGGGCCGGAGTAGGCGTACTTGGAACTGAGTTCGGCTTCGCGGTAGAACGCGGTCGAGTCCCAGGTCCAGCCGTTGTCGAAGCGGTGCGCCAGGTTGGCGTTGGCCTCCTTGATCGCTTCGTAGGAGTGGTTCCAGTCCGGGCTGTAGTTGTCGTGGTACGAACCGGGCACGCGGCCGACCAGCGCGGTGCCGCTGTCGTTGGCGACGCCGCCCGCGCCGTAGTCCAGGCCGGTGATCTTGGTCACCTGGTAGCCGGCGGAAAAGGACAGGGTGGTGCGCGGCGAGAAGTCGTAGTCCAGCGCGACGTATCCCATGCCGTTCTTGTTGCGCGTGACGTCGACGGACTGCTGGGAGTTGTTGCCCGCCAGCACCACGCGGCCGCGCAGCGTGCCGTCCTGGTTCAGCGGCCCGCCGGCGTCCAGCACCTGGCGCACGCCGCCGAAGGTGCTGAGCTGGGTTTCGCTGGAGAAGTGGAAGGCGTCCTGCGGGCGCTTGCGCACCAGGTTGACCGTGCCGCCGGGCTGGCCCAGCGCGTCGTCGGTCACGCCGGCGGGGCCGCGCAGCACTTCGACGCGGTCGTACATGGCCATGTCGAACTGCTGCTGGTATTGCAGGCCGTTCATGATCGACACGCCGTCGAACTCGATGCCCATCTGGTTGCCGCGCGCGCGGAAGTAGCCGGTGCCGTCGCCGTAGTCCACGGCGCCCACGCCGGTCACGTAGCGCAGGCCCTGCTGGATGGTGGCGACGTTCTGGTCGTCCATGCGCTCGCGCGTCAGCACCGATACCGAGGCGGGAATCTCCTTGATCGGGACGGGGATCTTGCCCACGGTCGCGGTGGTCGCGGCGTAGGAGCCGCTGCCTTCGGTGGTGGCGTCGGAGATGGCGCTGCCGGTGACCCGCACGTCGGGCAACGTGGCGCCGGAAACGGGGGCGGGCCGCAGCAGGTAGCCGCCGTTGTCCTGCCGCGCGGCTTCCAGGCCGGTGCCGGCCAGCAGCGTGGCCAGCGCGGCGCCGGGCGTGTAGCGGCCATTGATGCCGCGCGTGCGCTTGCCGCTGGTCTGGTCTTCGGTGAAGGTCAGCAGCACGTTGGCCGAGCTGGCCAGGTTGCGCAACGCGGGCCCCAGCGGGCCGGCGGGGATGTCGTAGCTCCGGGTGGCGGCCTGCGCCTGCGGCGCGGCGGATTGCGCCTGGGCCTGGGCTTGGGCGATCACCGGCAGGCCGGCGTACAAGGCCACGCCGCAGGTGGCGGCGGCGAGGGCGCGGGCGAGGGGACGCGGTTGGAAGGCGTCCCGGGTCAACGGCACCGGATGCTGGTGGCGGCTACTGTGGTGGTGGCTACTGGAATGCGCGCGGCGGCGACCGACGATCGGCATGGATTCCCCACAAGGTGGAAGTTGGAAATGAAGTCCTCATGGGATAGGTGCCGCGAGAAACCGGATCGGGCAGGCGGATGCGTCGGTTTTTGGAGAAAAATTTGTAACGACGGGGAAGGCGGGCGCGCCAGGGGGCCCCTGCCGGGGGCGTCCTACCCATTGGATGCCCCGATGCTCCGATGCTTCGATCAGGACAGCGCCTCGACGGTCACCCAGTAGCGGGTGCGCCGATGGACGCGCACCGGCAGGACCTTCGTCAGCATGTCGAGGATCCGGTCGGTGTCTTCCAGCGGGAAGACGCCGGACACGCGCAGGCTGGCCGCGGCGGGGTCGCAGCGCAGGAAGCCGGGCCGGTAGCGGCCCAGGTCGGCGAGGAAGTCGCTCAGCCGCTGGTCCTCGGCGACGATCTGGCCGCGCGTCCACGCCAGGTCGCGGTCGGCCAGGGCGGAGGCGCCGTCGACGGCGTCGCGGGTGAAGGTGGTGCGCTCGCCCGCGCGCAGGACCAGCGGTTGCGCGGACACCGCGTCGGGCGTGATTTCCACCGCGTTCTCCACCACGGCGACCGCGCTGTAGCCGTCGTCCTGCCGCACCAGGAAACGCGTGCCGAGGGCGCGGATGCGGCCTTCGCCGGTCTGCACGATAAAGGGACGGGTATCCGGCCTGCCGTCGACCGGCGCGTGGCCGGTGACGATCATGGCTTCGCCGGCCACCAGCCGCACCAGGCGGCGCTGGCCGTCGAATTGCACGTCGATGGCGCTGTCGGTGTTGAGCAGGATGCGGGTGCCGTCGCTCAGCGCGACCGCGCGCTGCTGGCCGACGCCCGTGCGGTAGTCGGCGGCCGCCTGCCGCCAGGTCTGCGTGCGCGAGGCGAGCAGCGCGGAGACGCCGAACGCGCCGCCCCACAGCAGCAGGCGCATGGCCTTGCGGCGCCCGCGGGCGCCAGCCCCCGCATACGGGGAAAGGGTCTGGTAGGCCGCGCGCGGCTGCATGGCCGACAGCCGCCGGGTCACCGCCTCGATGTGCTGCCAGGCGAGTTCATGCTCGGGGTCGGCCGCGCGCCACTGCTGCCAGCGATGGCGGTCGTTGTCGGTGGCCTCGCCGGACATCATGACCGTCAGCCATTCGGCGGCGGCGTCGGCGGTGGCTTCGCTGATCGGCTGGCCGCAGGCCATGGGCGGCGGCGCGGGGGCCGCGGCGGCGCGCGCCGGCGGCCGGCGGTCGGCCGGCAGGGGAGGCTGGGCGGGCGGACAGGACGGCGGCATGGGGCGGGGGCGGACGCGGGAAGACGCTAGAAGGCCAGCGCGAACAGGCACTGGCGGTTGGCGCGCGTCAGGTATTGCTTGACGGAGCTGGTGGAGACGCCCAGCCGTTCGGCGATGGCGGCGTAGCTCAGTTCTTCCAGGTGGGCCAGCAGGAAGGCTTCCTTCACCTTGGGCGGCAGGCCGTCGAGCACCTGGTCGATCTGCTGCAAGGCTTCCAGCGCCAGCAGCCTGGCTTCCGGCGAGGGCGCCAGTTCTTCCGGCAGGGCGGCCAGCATTTCCAGGTAGCTGGATTCGAGCAGGCGCCGGCGGTGGCGGTGCGCCATCAGGCGGCGCGCGACGGTCACCAGGAAGGGACGGGGCTCGCGGATGGCCTGGGCCGCGTCCGCCGTCATGACGCTGACGAAGGTGTCCTGCGCCACGTCGGCGGCGTCGAAGCTGTTGCCCAGCTTCTTGCGCAGCCAGCCGAATAGCCAACCGTGATGGTCGCTGTACAGCGTATGCAGATCGTGCTGTGCGGAGAGGTCGGCGGTCGGCATCGGGCAACCGCCACTTATTGAGCGGTCCTGACTTGTCGGGTGGATTGAATAGAAATAGTTATCATTTATAACCCGGACGACACAATTCGTGCAATGTGCGAAAAACAACAGCGGCGGATCCGGCGAAATATCCCGATGCCATGATTTCCATCAAGGCGCGCCCCATGGGGATTGCGTACATTGGTCCACGGTCAGATGCTACTTTCACGGAGGTATGCCATGCCTAGCACCATGATTGCGGCGGTCGTCGAGAAGTTGGGCCAACCGCTGGTTATGCGAGAGTTGCCGATTCCCGCCCCGCGTCGTGGCGAGATTCTGGTGAAAACCGAAGCCTGCGGCGTCTGTCATACGGATCTGCACGCCGCCAAGGGCGACTGGCCCGTCAAGCCTCACGTCCCTTTCGTGCCGGGCCATGAAGGCATCGGCCGCGTCATCGCGGTGGGCGAGGGCGTGACCACGGTCAAGGAGGGCGACCGGGTCGGCGTCCCCTGGCTGTATTCCGCCTGCGGCCACTGCGAGTTCTGCCGCAAGGGGTGGGAAACGCAATGCGATAGCGCCGAGTACGGCGGCTATACGCGCAACGGCGGCTTCGCCGAATACATACTCGCCGCGGCGGGCTACGTCGCCCACATTCCGGAACGCATCGATCCGCTGCAGGCGGCGCCCATCGTCTGCGCGGGCATCACCACCTACAAGGGCGTCAAGGAAACGGAGGCGCGGCCGGGCGAATGGATCGCCATTTCGGGCATCGGCGGCCTGGGCCACCTGGCCGTGCAATACGCCAAGGCCATGGGCTTGCACGTGGCGGCCATCGATGTGGACGACGGCAAGCTCGCGCACGCGAAGACGCTGGGCGCGGACCTGGTCTTCAACGCGAAGCAGGGCGATCCGGCGGCGGCCTTGAAGAAGGAAATCGGCGGCGGCGCGCACGGTGTGCTGATCACCGCGCCGTCCATCCCCGCCTTCCACCAGGGCATCGCCATGACCCGCAAGCTGGGCACCTGCGTCCTGGTCGGCCTGCCGCCCGGCGACTTCCCCACGCCCTTGTTCGACGTCGTGCTCAACCGCATCACCATCCGCGGCTCCCTGGTCGGCACCCGCCAGGACATGGTGGAAGCCCTGTCCTTCGCCGCGGAAGGCGCGGTCAAGGCCGACATCGAACTGGCGCCGCTGTCCGGCATCAACACGGTGCTCGACCGCCTGGAACACGGCCAGGTCCCCTCCCGCGTAGTCCTGGACCTCCGCAACGGCGTCCAGGCCCAGGCCGCTAACGCCTGAGGCAACGCCGCACACGCCGGGTTCGCGCGCCGATCGCCTGACCCGCGCAGCACCTCTCATCGGCGGCATAAAGGCCCGCCGCCGATGACTGCAACGTATTCCTTGGCCGCTTTTAAGCGGCCTTTTTCTTTGCAACACTGAATATTTCCGGTTATCGACCGCGGGTCTGCGTCAGAACGCGAAGCCGGACGATTGGCTTGGTCTTGCCACATACGCCTGCGCGCCCATGTTGAGGCGTGGGGATATATATACCCGTTTCGGGTATACTTTGGGGGCAAGATGAAAGTGTTGAAGCGAAGGGATTTCGCTCGCTGGCAGCGCGGTGAAAGGCTTCTCGATAGTGTTCTTTGCCAGGCCGTCAAGGAGATGGAGGTCGGCCTCGTTGATGCGGATTTGGGAGGGTGCCTGTACAAGATGCGGGTGGCGCGTCCTGGCGAGGGCAAGCGAGGCGGATACCGCACGTTGCTATCGGCGAGAATGGGCGCGCGCTATGTCTTTCTGCATGGATTCCCGAAGAATGACAAAGCGAATGTAACGTCAGGCGAAAAGAAGGCGCTTCAGTACGCCGGGAAGGTGTTTCTCGCACTTTCCTTCGAGGAATTGACGAAAGCCGTGCAAGCGGGTGTTTTGTTGGAGGTATGTTGCGATGAGCAAGCTCATTGAATCCTTGCGTGAGGACATGGCGGCGTTGTTGCAAGCCGGCGCGATCGGCAAGGTGACCATGCGCGAGTTCGACGCCATTTGTCCGCCTCCCGTGCGGAAGCTGAGCGCTACCGATATCAAGCATCTGCGCGAGGGGCTGCATTGCAGCCAACCCGTATTCGCTCTGCTGTTGCATACGACGGCGTCGACCGTAAGGAAGTGGGAGCAAGGCGACACCCATCCTACCGGGCCGGCCCTGAAGCTTCTCAATATCATTGCCGACAAAGGATTGCAGGCCATTCTTTGAATCAAGCTTGGTATCACTGACTGGTAGCAGCGATGCAACCTGGCATGCCTGGGAATGTTCCGGGTTCGCGTAAAACGGACGCTGCACCGTCGGCGTGACTACCGGCGGCGCGGCTTTTGCATGACACACGCCGCACACGCTCAGCGCCTGAACCAGCGGATCGACAACAGGCAGGCGAGCAGCAGGAGGAGGGCCGCGGCGGCGGCGAGGAGGGCGCTGATTTCGGTGTCGCGGCGCTCCAGCGAGAAGCGGGTGGTGAGATTGCTGTAGACCTTGCTCAGGTCGCCCGCCGAACTCGCCTGGAAATACTCGCCGCCGGTCAGCCTGGCGATGGCGCGCAGGGTGGTTTCGTCCAGTTGCATGAAGTAGGACCAGCCGTCGCCGGCCACCGTCCCGCCCTGCGGCGTGCCGAAGCCCACGGTATAGACGCGCACGCCCCGCTTGGCGGCCATGCGGGCGATGCTGATGGGATCCGGCCCCGTGGTGCGGCGGCCGTCGGTGAGCAGGATGATGGCGCCGTTCCGGTAAGACCCCGGTTCCGCGGGCGGCCTTTCCTCTTCCCGCTTGCGCGCCGCTTCCACTTCGCTGTTCTTGCCCAGCGGCGCGGGTATCCCCCCGAAGGAGGAGAACTGGTCGTTCAGCAGCAAGGCGTCCAGGTCCGCGCGATCATCGGGCAGCAAGGTCGACAGCGCGACGATGAGCCCGCTGCCCGTGGCGGTGCCTGTTTGCAACTCGAACCTGTCGATGGCGTCGAGCATGTCCTGGTGGTCTTCCGTCGGCGGCTGCACCACGGTGGCCGACGCCGCGAAAGAGACGATGCCCAGCCGCACGCTGGACGGCAGGCCGTCGACGAAATGGCGCGCGGCTTCCTGCGCCGCGGCCAGGCGCGTGGGCGATACGTCGCCGGCTTCCATGCTGCGCGATACGTCCATCGCCAGCACCAGCGTCAACGTGTCGGCGGGCAGCGTGACGGTAGCGCTGGGCCGCGCGAGCGCCAGCAAAGCGGCGCCCAGCGCCACCCAGCACAGCAGCGGCGGAATATGCCGGCGCAGTTTTTGCGACTGCCCCATTGCGGTGCGCGCGAGCGCCAGATTGGGGTAAACCACGACGGCGCGCTTGCGTCGCGCCAGGACATAAAGATATGCCGCCGCCAGCAGGGGAAGCGCGAGCAGCAGCCAGAGCAATTCCGGCCAGAGAAACCGCATGTCGTTCTCCTTGGCGGGTCCGTGGGACGATGGTACTTTACATCCACGACGGGAAGGAATTCCGGTGGCAACCATGAAACGAGTTGCGCGTTACGGATGGGCGGCGGCGGTAGTGGCGCTGGTTTTCGTTGCAGGCCTGGGCATCGCCTGGCTGATGCAGCCGCGCCTGCGCACCCTGACGCAGGACGACATCGATTCCGCCGTGCTCCACACCTTGCAGACCAAGCGCCTGCCGTCGCGTCCGGCGCGCGCCGCCGAAGCCGTGCGCGCTTCGGTCGTCGAAATCATCGCCTACCCCAAGCCGCCCGAAAAGCCGGGCGCGGAAAAGGCCGCGCCGCAAGCGAAGGCGCAGCCGCCGGTGGGTCCGCCGAACGTGCCGAACGTGCCGAATGCGCCGAATGCGCCGAACGTGCCGCATGCACCGGACGCCGCGCCGAATGTGCCGAATACGCCGAACGCGGCACCGAATGTGCCGAATGCACCGAACGCCGCGCCGAATGCGCCGGACGACGGCAAGCCGCAGGCCGGCCCTGAAAGACGGAACACGGATCAGCAAAAAGCGGATGCCCCGCCGGCCGACAGTCCGAAGGCGGACAACCAGGGCGGCGTTCCGCCCAAGGCGGACGATCCGAAGACGGATCCTCAACGGGCGGACAATGACAAGGCCAGGGAGCAGGCCAACAAGGACCAGGCCAGGAAGGACGAGGATGAAGACGACGAGTGCGTCAACATAGGCTCGGGCGTCGTCATCACGGAGCAAGGCGTCATCCTCACCAACTACCACGTCATCGCCGGCGCGGCCCGGCTCAGGGTCAGGTTCTACGATGGCCACGAGTCCGACGCCACGGTGGTGGGCGCGCAGCCGGAAAAGGACCTCGCCGTCGTCAAGGCGACGTCGCTGCCGGACGACCTGCCGGCCGCCACGCTGGGATCGAGCCGCAACCTGGCGCCGGGCGACGAAGTGGTCGCGGTCGGCTTTCCCTTCGGCATCGGGCCGTCCGTGTCGTCCGGCGTGGTGTCCGGCCTGGACCGCGAATTCGTGTCCGAGGAAAACCACCAGGACCTCGATCACCTGATCCAGTTCGACGCGGCGGCGAACCCGGGCAATTCCGGCGGTCCCCTGGTGAACATGAACGGCGAAGTGGTGGGCATCGTCACGGCGATCCTCAACCCCACCAACGCCAAGACCTTTGTCGGCATCGGCTTTGCCACCACCATTGAAAGCGCGGGCAACGCCGTGGGAATTTCACCTTTCTGAAGGCGGAGGACTATGAACCAAGCTCTCACGGGCGCCGCGGATAGCGCCAATCTGATGGAGCGCCTGCTGTACGAGGTGAAGCGCATCGTCGTCGGCCAGGACCATTTCCTGGAGCGGGTGCTGGTCGCCATCCTGGCGCGCGGCCACCTGCTGGTCGAAGGCGTGCCGGGCCTGGCCAAGACCTTGACGGTGAACACGCTGGCCAAGACCATGCGCGGCTCGTTCAAGCGCATCCAGTTCACGCCGGACCTGCTGCCGGCCGACCTGGTGGGCACGCGCATGTACAACCAGCGCACCGGCGAGTTCTCCACCGTGCTGGGGCCGGTGTTCGCCAACCTCCTGCTGGCCGATGAAATCAACCGCGCGCCGGCCAAGGTGCAAAGCGCCTTGCTGGAAGTGATGCAGGAACGCCAGGTGACGATCGCCGGGGAGACGCATCCCGTGCCCGCGCCTTTCCTGGTGATGGCCACGCAGAACCCCATCGAGACCGAAGGGACCTATCCGCTGCCCGAGGCGCAGATCGACCGTTTCATGATGAAGGTGCTGGTCGGCTATCCCAGCGAAGAGGAAGAGGTGGTCATCGTGAACCGGGTGACGGGGCCGCGCATCGACGTGAATCCCGTCGCGATCCCCGAGCAGCTCGCCTTGCTGCAGGACGAATGCCGGCGCGTGTACGTGGATCCGCAGCTCATCCAGTACGCCGTGCGCGTGGTCGGCGCGACGCGCGCGCCCGCCAATTGCGGACTGGCCGACATGCAGCGCTACGTGACCTTCGGCGCGAGCCCGCGCGCCAGCATCGCGCTGATCGAGGGCGCGCGGGCCCTGGCCTACCTGCGCGGCCGCGACTATGCCTTGCCGGAGGACGTGGTGGACCTGGTGCCGGATGTCCTGCGGCACCGGCTGGTGCTGTCGTACGAGGCCTTGTCCGACGGCGCCACGCCGGACCAGCTCATCGCCCGCATCCTGCAAGCCCTGCCGGCGCCCGAGCGCCCATTGGAAAGCCATGTTCGGGTGGCGGCGAGTTGAGCGGCGCGCGGCGCCCCCCGCCGAGGCCGCCGCCGCGCAGGCGGCGGGCAGGTCCGCGCCGGACGGGTCCGCCTCGACCCAGGCCGGCCGGGCCGACGCCTTGCTGCGCAGGCTGGAATGGACGGTCATCCGCCGCCTGGACGGCCTGCTGCAAGGCGACTATCGCACCTTGTTCCGCGGCTTCGGCCTGGACTTCGCCGATCTGCGCGAATACCTGCCGGGCGACGACGTGCGCTACATGGACTGGAACGTCACGGCGCGGCTGCAAGTGCCGCAGGTGCGCGAGTTCCAGGAAGACAGGGAAATCGCCGCCTGGTTTCTGCTCGATCTCAGCGGCTCGGTGGACTTCGGCTCGGGCGAGGTGCGCAAGCGCGCCTTGTCGAGCGACTTCACCGCCGTCATGGGGCGCCTGCTGACGGGGCACGGCAACCGCGTGGGCGGCATGCTGTACAACGGCGTCGCCGACGCGCCGCCCGCCGTGCTGCCGGCGCGGTCCGGACGGCGGCACCTGCTGCACATGCTCGATCGCCTGCACGGCACGGCGGCCGCGCCGCGCGGCGAAACGCGATTGCGCGCGCTGCTGGACCACGCGCGCGGCGTGCTGAAGCGGCGGTCCCTGTTGTTCGTGGTGTCGGATTTCATCAGCGAGCCGGGCTGGGAAGCGCCGCTGGGCATGCTCAGCCGGCATCATGAAGTGATCGCGGTGCGGCTGTCGGATCCGCTGGAAATGGCCTTGCCGGACGCCGGCCTGGTGGTGCTGGAGGATGCGGAGACCGGCGACCAGTTGCTGGTCGATACGCACGATGCCGGTTTCCGCGAGCGCTTCAGCGCCGCGGCCGCGGCGCGCGAGGCGGCGCTGGCGCAGGCCTTCGCCCGTTGCGGCGTCGACTGCCTGGCCCTGACCACGGCGCAGCGGCTGGATCTCGCCTTGCTGGACTTTGCCCGCCGCCGCAAGCGGAGATGAGACTAACGGTGTCGCTATGCAGGCTTTGCTGAACCATCTGCCCTCGATCGGTTTCCTCTGGCCCCGGATGCTGTGGCTGCTGGCGATCGTCCCCGTCGTGGCGCTGCTGTTCGTCCTCTACGAGCGGCGCCGCCGCCGGCGCGCGGCCACGCGGCAAGCGACGCTCAAGGCCACGGGACTGGCCGTGCAGGGCGTCTCCGGCTGGCGCCGCCATACTCCCCCTGTCCTGATGCTGCTGGCGCTGACGGCTTTCCTTTTCGCGGTGGCGCGTCCGCAGGCCATGATGAAGCTGCCCTCGCGCATCCAGACCGTGGTGCTGGCCATGGACACCTCGGGCAGCATGCGCGCGCAGGACATCAAGCCCGACCGCATGCATGCCGCGCGCGAGGCGGCCAAGCAGTTCCTGGCGGACCAGCCCGTGGGGGTCAGCGTGGGCCTGGTCTCGGTGGCGGGCACCGCGTCGGTGGCGCAACGGCCCACGCGCAAGAAGGACGACGTGATCGCCGCGCTGGACCGCTTGCAGCCGCAGCGCGGGACGGCGCTGGGCAATGGCCTGATCATGGCCCTGGCGACCTTGCTGCCCAGGGGGGAAATCGACGTCGACGGCTTCATGCGGGCATCGGCCGACAATGCCGCGAAGTCCAAGGGCGGGAAACCGCAGGCCGGGCCGCGCATGGACGGGAGCGGCCCGGGCGCGAGAAACGGTGGCAACGGGGCGGCCAACCGCGAAAGCGGGCGTTTTCCCGCCAACGGCGCGGAAACCGGCGCCGCCGGCGCGGGCGGACCGGTCGCCCCTGGCTCGGACCGGTCCGTCGCTATCGTGCTGCTCTCGGACGGCGACAACAATACCGGCCCGGAAGCGGTCGAGGCCGCCCGGGTCGCGGCCGACCATGGCGTGCGCGTCTACACCGTCGGCATCGGCACGCCCGAAGGGGTGGTGATTTCCGTGGAAGGCTGGTCGGCCCGCGTGCGGCTGGAGGAACAGGCCTTGAAGCAGGTGGCCGACATGACCGGCGCCGAATACTTCCAGGCGCAGGATGCCGAGGGCTTGAAGCGCGTGTACCGGATGCTCAGCGCCCGCCTGGCGTTCGACAAGACCGAACTGGTGGAGATCTCGGCCCTGTTCGCGGCCTTGGGCGCGCTGCTGGCGGCCTGCGCGGCGCTGTTGTCGCTGTGGTGGTACGGCAGGGTGCTGTAGGGCTGGGTGCTGCAGGGCAGGGGCCGCGCATGGCGCTTGCTTCCTTCCCGGTGGCGCCGCGCCGACGCGGCGCGCGACATCGAGGAGAGAGCCATGGCGTCGCGATACACACTGAAGAGAACGATGCGGGGCGGGCTGCTGCTGCCCGCGCTGCTGGGCATGGCTTGCGCGGCCGGGACGGTGGAAGCGCGGGCGCAGACGGGCGCGCCCGTGCAGGTGGCCCAACTGCCGGAAGGCGGGCAGGGTGGTCAATGGAAGCACCCGGAGTCCGGCGCCACCAGCCCGTCGGGATCCGGCGCGGTCGGACCGGGCGAGCAGCGGGGCGAACAGCGCGATGCGACCCCGCCCACGTCACCGCCGCCCCCGCCCAAGCCGGACACGCGCAAGCCTTCCGACCCGCCCCCGCGCAATCCCGACAGCGTCCAACCCCCGCCGCCCCCGATCCCCGCGCCGGAGGTTCCGCACAAAACGAGCATGCCGCAGTAGGGGGAAGATGCGGCGAGCGCATGCCGTCGACAGCGTGGCCGGCCGCTGCCTGCCGCGCCCGCCGTCCTCACTGCGCGCCGGCGTAGTATTGCGCCAGCGCCGCCGTGTCGGCCGGCGTCAACCGTTGCGCGATGGCCCGCATCGTGCCGACGTCGTCGTTGGCCCGGCTGCCGTTGCGGAAGGCGTCCATCTGGCTGGTGAAATAGGCCGTGGGCTGGCCCGCCAGGCGCGGCAGCAGGGGCGATTCGCCGGACCCGCGCGCGCCGTGGCAGTTGGCGCAAGCCGCCAGGGCCAGGGCGTTGTCGCCGAAATCATGCAGTTGCTGGCCGCGTCCGCCCGACGTGGACGGCGCGGGCAGCGCGGGCGCCGGCAGGCTGCCGTAGTAGCGCGCGAGCGACCCTATCTCGCCCTCGTCCAGCCCCTTCGCGATGCTGGCCATGATCACGTTCTGGCGCGCGCCGCTGCGATAGTCCATGAGCTGCTTGGCCAGGTACTCGGGCGAAGATCCCGCCAGCGCGGGAAAGGTCGTCCCCGGGGCGGGGACGCCTTGCGCGCCGTGGCAGGAAGAACAGCCGGCGAGCCCGGCCGAACTCTTGCCGCCGTTGGCGATGGACTGCGCCGTCGCGGTGTCGGTGCCGGTCTCCAGCGCATGGCGCCAGGGCTCGTCCGCCGGGGAAAAGTCGGTGGCCTTGCGCGGCGGCGCGACGGCGACCTTGGCCGGTGTCGGAGCGGGTGGCTGGGCGCCGCCCGCCGCGGCCGGCGCATTGCCCTGGGCGCCCGGCGCGGCGGCCGTGCCGGACCCACCTCCCGCCGCGACGGGAGCCCCGCGTCCCGCCCGCGGTCCCGCGTCGGGCGACATATGCATCAGCGCGGCGATGGCGGCCACCCCCACGCCCACCACCACGATTACGGACAGTGCGCCTTTGGTCAGCGCGGCCATGTTGGCGTTCATGTCAGACTCGCACCAGGGGGCCGGGCGCCTTCAGGTAGTCGCGCTTGATCGCGTCGACGAGCCAGTACGCGAGCGCGCCCACGGTGCCGGTGGGGTTGTAGCAGGAGTTCTGCGGAAACAGGGAAGCGCCCGTGACGAAGACGTTGGGCACGTCCCAGCATTGGCCATAGCGGTTGACCACGCTGGTGCGCGGGTCCGCGCCCATGGCGGCGCCGCCGGTCAGGTGCGTGGACTGGTAGCTGGCCGCCGTATAGGGCCGCTTGCGCGGCGCCGGCTCCGTCTTGACGACGCCGCGCATGGCCTTGCCGATCTCGTCGCCTTTCTCCGTGACGAACTGCGACATGCGGATGTCGTTGTCCGGGAAGTCGTACGTGATGCGCAGCAGCGGCTGGCCCCAGGCGTCCTTGTACGTCGGGTCCAGGTCCAGGTAGCTGCCGCGCGTCGGCAGGGCCGAGCCGGTGATCGTGATGGGGATCGAATGGTTGTAGTAGCGGCGCACGGCCTGCTTCCACTGCGCGCCCCAGCTCGGCGTGCCCGCCGGCACCGGATGGTTGCCGATGGGTGTGCCGCTGACCACCTGGATCTGGATGTAGGCGCCGCCCACGAAGCCATGCGGCCCGTGGTCGAAGTTGTCGCTACAGAAGTCGTCCATGGTCACGGCCACCGCGCCCGCGCCCATGAAGGGGTTGATGGGCGTCTTCTCGTCGAAGAACAGCCCGACGCCGGAGGTCGTCTGGTGCGTGTAGTTGCGGCCGACCACGCCTTCGCCCTTGGCCGGATCGTAAGGCTTGCCGATCCCGGACAACAGCAGCAGGCGGATATTGTTGATGCTGAAGGCGCAGAGGAAGACCAGTTCGGCGGGCTGGAAGACCTCCTGGCCCGACTCGTCGATATAGGTCACGCCAGTGGCGCGCTTCTTGTCCTTGTCCAGCTCCACGCGCAGGACGTGGGTGCGCGTGCGCATCTCGAAGTTCGGCAGCTTCATGGCCACCGGCAGGATACAGACCTGCGGCGAGGCCTTGGCGAAATGCTCGCAGCCGTAGTTCGAACAGAAGCCGCAGTAGACGCAGGCGTTCATGTGCAGGCCTTCCGGATTGACGTAGGGCCGCGTACAGAGCGCCGACGGCTGCACATAAGGGTGGTAGCCCAGCTTGCGCGCCGCTTCGCCGAACAGCGCCGGCGCATAGGGCACCTTCATGGGTGGATTGGGATAGGGCTGGGAGCGCCAGGGCTCGAAGGGATTGCCGCCGTCCTGCTTCTGTCCGTTCAGGTTGCCGGCGTAGCCGGAGGCGCCGATAAGCTTGTCGAATCGGTCGTAATAGGGCTCCAGCTCCTCGTAGCGCACGGGCCAGTCCTGCGCGGTGATGTCTTCCTCGAAAATCTTCGCGCCGTACTTCTGCGTGTAATGCGAGCGCAACTGGAATTCGACTTCGTCGAAGCGGTAGTAGGCGCCCGACCAGTGATTGCCCGCCCCGCCCATGTGCGTGCCGGGATAGGCGAAGGTCCAGCGCCGCATGGGCAAGGCGGTCTGCCCGGTGTTGTTGCGGAAGGTGTAGGTTTCCTGGGCCGCGTTCTGGTGCAGGGCATGGCGGCGGGTGTATTTCAGTTCGTCATGCACCATCGGGCCCTGGAAGTCGGGCGAGGGCCAGCGGGGTTCGCCCCGTTCCAGCACCACGACTTTCTGGCCGTTGGCGGCCAGTTCCTTGCCGATGATGGAGCCGGTCCAGCCGCCTCCTACGATGGCGACGTCCACGGCGGGCAGGCTGCGGGTCATCGGGGCTCCTTGGTCGGGGAAGCCGGCGCGGCGGCGGCCGGGGCGCTTTGCGGCGCGGGGGCGTGCATGTCCGGCATGCCGGGCATGTCCATGGCGTGGCGCGGGCCGTCCGCGATCGAGACCGGGGCGCGCACCAGGGCCACGCCATGGCGTTCGATATCGTTGGAGTAGCTGGCGTAGGCGCCCGGGAACTGCACCAGCTTCCAGCCCACCATGTCGCGGTTGCCGCCGTAGATGGGATCGGAGAAGAACCCTTCGATGGTGGCGTCGAGCAGGGCGGCGAAGAAGGTCGCCGCGGGCAGCGGCGAAAAGTCCATCTGGCCGGCCTGCATGCGCGTGAGCAGGGCGTCCTGGGTGGCCGGGTCCAGGGCGGCGAAGTCCTTGCCGCCGTGTTCGGCATGGACGGCGGCGCGGAAGCGGGCCAGCCCGGTGCGGAACATTTCGGCCGGGGTGTAGGACAGTTGGTAACCCTGTTGCGGCGTGCCGGCCGCGAAGGGACCGCTGCGGTAGAACTGATCGCCGGCGCCCCAGGCGCCGGCCAACTGCCCGTCGATGAAGACGGTGACGCCGGCTTCCTTCGCGCCCGGGCCGAGGTCGTCGGCGGGTATCAGGCGCGCCGCGATGGCGTCCATCAGGGCGGCTTCGTCGGCGTTGAAGAATTTCCAGGTGGGAGCGGCCGTCGTGGCGGCCGGCGCCGCGGGCGCTGCGGCGGTGTCGGCCGCTGCCGCCTGGGCCGGCGCCTCGGGCGCAAAGGCCATCAGCGTCGCGCCCGGCAGGCCCGCGCCCAGTGTCTTGAGCATTTGACGCCGGGTAACGGCATGATCAGGCTTGGGACGATCGGGCTTCATCACCGCTCCTTTGCGCTGTGATCCGCGCGGGTCAGCAAATCAGGTCAGCAAATCATATACCGGTACGCTTCGCCTCACGCCGGCCGGCCGACGCCTCCGTCTGCGCCGGCGCATCGCCATTCAGGATTCGCCGGACGACGGACACCATCTGGTCCAGCGGGACCGGCTTGCCCACGTGCGCGGCAAAGCCGGCGGACTTCGCCCGGTCGACGTCTCTTTTCGCGCCGAACCCCGTCAGCGCGATCGCCGGCATGGCGTGCCCCATGGCGCGCATCGCCTCGATGAAGGCATAGCCGTCCATCTCGGGCATGCCGATGTCGGAAATCACGATGTCGAAGTCGCCCTCGGCCAGGGCTTCCTGGCCGAGGGCGCCGCTGCCCGCGGTTTGCACGTGGGCGCCCTCCATACTCAGCAACTCGCCAAAAGCTTCCAGCAATTCGAGCGAATCGTCAACCAGCAGGATGCGGACGCCTTGCAACTGGCCGGCGGCTTCCAGGGAGGTTTCCTGCGCGGCCGGGCCATAGACGTGCGCCGCCAGGGGCAGCCACACGGTGAAGGCCGCGCCCTTGCCCTTGCCTTCGGAATCCACGTGTATCCGCCCCTGGTGGGCCTGCACCAACTGGTGCACCACCGCCAGGCCGATGCCCAGGCCCATGCGCTTCTGCGAACCGTCCTGCGGCCGGCCCTGGCTGTACATCTCGAACAGGCGGGGCAGGAAATCCGGCTCGATGCCTTCGCCCGTGTCGGTCACGACCAGGCGGGCCATGTGGCCGTCGAGTCCCAGGCCTATCGTGACCGAGCCGCCCGGCTGCGTGAACTTGATGCCGTTGTTGATCAGGTTCCAGGCGATCTGCTCGACGCGCACCGGATCGGCATCGATGTACAGCGCGTTATTGAACTCGTAGTCCTTGAGCAGCGTGATCCGGTTCTCGGCCACGGTCGGCTGCAGGACGTTGACGATGCTGTCCACCGTGGCCGTCAGGCTGACGACGGATTTGTTCAGCTTGAGCTTGCCGGTCTGGACGCGGGCGATGTCGAGCAGGTCCTCGATGATGCGCGCCTGGCTGTGCACCGCGCGCCGGATGGCGTCGGCGGCGCGCGCCGCGCTGGGCGTGGCGCGGATTTCCGCGGTGCGCGCCAGCAGTTCCGCGTTCAACTGGATCAGGTTCAGCGGATGCTTCAGCTCGTGCGACATGATGGCGAAGAACTCGTCCTTCAACGTGTTGTTCGCGCGGCTGCTTTCCAGCCGGTTCACCTGGTCCATCTCCATCTGCTTCTGCGCGGTGATGTCGCGCGCGATCTTGGCGAAACCCGGGGCGACGGGATCGTCGATGGGATTGACGCCGCCCACGCAGAAGATGCGCGTGCCGTCCTTGCGCCGGTGCCAGCGCTCGTCGGTGGCGTAGCCGTTTTCCCGCGCGCGCCGCAGTTCCAGCGTGGGAATGCCGGCATCGATGTCCGCCTGCGTGAAGATGATGGACAGGTCCCTGCCCAGCGCTTCCCTTTCCGTGTAGCCGAACATCAGTTGCGCGCCGGTGTTCCAGCTCGTGATGCGGCCTTCTTCGGACATCGTGATGATGGCGAAGTCCTTGGTGCTCTGCGCCATCGCGTTGATGCGCGCTTCGGCGTTGCGGCGGTCCGTCACGTCGATGAAGGTGAGCACGGCGCCTTCGATGCGATGCTCCGCGCTGCGATAGGGCAGCAGCCGGGCCAGGTACCAGCGGTTGTCGGTGCTGCGGACCTCGCGCTCGATGGTGCGCAGCGAGTCGAAGACCGCGGCCGCGTCGCGCGCCAGGCCCGGATATTCCAGCCGGTGCGTGATGTCCAGCAGCGAGCGCCCGGCGTCGTTGGCGATCACGCTGAAGATGTTGGTGGCGCGCGGCGTGAACCACTTGATGCGCATGGCGCGGTCGACGAACACCGTGGCGATGTCGGAGGACGCGATCAGGTTCTGCAGGTCGTCGTTGATCTTGGCGGTTTCCTCGACCTTGCTTTTCAGCTCCGAATTGACCGTGATGAGTTCTTCGTTGACGGACTGCAACTCCTCCTTGCCGGTCTCCAGTTCCTCGGTGGTGGAGCGCAGTTCCTCGTTGATGGCCTGCAGTTCCTCGTTGGACGCCTTCAGTTCCTCCGTCGACGTCTCGGACTGTTCCATCGTCAACTGCAATTGCTCCTTGGTGCGCTGCAGTTCCGCCTCGAGCTGGGACAGCACGCTGGAGGGGACCTTGGCGTCGTCGTCGCCTTCGTTGATGCTCATGACGGCGTCGACTTCGTCGAAGATGACCAGCATGAAGTCGCCGCCCGTGGCTTCATGGCGGAAGGGGCGCACCACCATGTTGATGTAGGCGCTGCGATCGCCCAGGTTCATCGCGACGCGGCGCGCCTCGACGCTCTTGCGCGAATGCAGCGCCTGGAACAGGGCCGTGCGCAATTCCATGCGCAGGTCGGGATAGACCAATGCCGTCAGGTTGCGGGACGGCTCGCCGCCGACGTGGCGCAGGAACCTGCCCGCCCGTTCCGACATGTGGACGATGTTGGAGTCGTGGTCGACGATGACGCTGGGCGGCGCGTACTGCTCCAGCGCCTGCTGGTGGATGTCGGCGAAGGAGACGCGGGCGCCGCGCGTGGCCAGCGTCGGGGCGGCGGCCAGCGGCGCCCGGTCGGAGGCGGGCAGGGGCAGCAGCGGAACGGGCCGGTGCTGCGAGGCCGTGTTCTTCGCCTGGTAGATGCGGTAGCGCTTGTCGACGACGGAGAACAGGTTCTCGCAGGCGTCGGCGGATTCGGAGCTGCCCAGGAACAGGTAGCCGCCCGGTTTCAGGGCGAAGTGGAACATCCTCAGCACGTCCGCCTGGATTTCGCGCTCCAGGTAGATGAGGAGGTTGCGGCAGCAGACCAGATCCAGCTTCGAGAAAGGCGGGTCGCGCAGCACGTTGTGGGGGGCGAACAGCACCCGTTCGCGGAGCTGCTTCTTGATCCGGTAGTTCGCCCCGTCGCGGGTAAGGAATTCCTGCAGCTTGTCCGCGGGAATGTCGGTTTCGACCGCGCCGGGATAGATGCCCGCCCTGCCGATGGCGAGCGAGGATTCGTCGATGTCGGTGGCGAAGACCTGGATCTTCGGCGGCGTCTCCATCGTTTCCGCGTGCGCGCACAGCAGCATGGCGATCGAATAGGCTTCTTCCCCGCTGGAACAGCCGGCGACCCAGGTGCGCAGCGGCGCGGGCGATTCGTCCTTGCCATCGCCCAGCAGGTTCGGGATGACGCGTCTTTCCAGGATCTCGAAGGCGTCGGTGTCGCGGAAGAATTGCGTGACGCCGATGAGCATGTCGCTGAGCAGTTTCGGCGTTTCGTCGGCGTCTTCGTGCAGGCGCGTCGCATAGGCCGGCATGTCGGGCAGCCCGGTGACCTGCATGCGCCGCTCGATGCGGCGCAGCACCGTCGCCTTCTTGTAGTGCTTGAAATCGTGGCCGGTGCGGGTGCGCAACAGCGTCAGGATGTCCCGCAGCGCATTGCGCTCGTCGCAGGTCTCCGCGCTGGCGCCCTGGTCCTCGGGCTCCAGCGGGTCGCCGGCGGGCGCGGGCATGTGCATGCGGGACATGTTCCTGGCGATCGCGTACAGCCGGCCGGGGAGTTCGTCGACGGGCAGGATGATGTCCACCGCGCCGGTGGCGATGGCGCTGCGCGGCATGGTGTCGTACATGGCGTCTTCCGGCGACTGCGCCATGGTGATGCCGCCGCGCTCCTTGATGCGCGCCAGGCCCACCGATCCGTCCGAACCGCCGCCCGTCAGCACGATGCCCACCGCCCGTTCCTTGTGCACCTCGGCGAGGGTGCGGAAGAACCGGTCGATCGCCACCGGGTGCCCGCGCCGTTTCATCGGCCTGACGCGCAGGTAGCTGTCGTTCATTTCCAGGCTGGCGGCCGGCGGGATGACGTATACGTGGTCCGCCTTCACGTGGGTGCTGTCGGTCACCTGGATGACGGGCATGTCCGTCGACGTCTGGAGGATGCGGTCCAGCACGCTTTCATGTTCCGGCGACAGGTGCAGCACGACGACGAAGGCCATGCCCGGGTTGGCCGGCGTGTTCTCGAAGAACGTCTTCAGCGCCTCGATTCCACCCGCCGAAGCGCCTATCCCCGCCACCGGGAAATGGAGCGAGCTGGGAATCACTGACGGCTTGGTCGGCGGCTGAGCATCGTCGTTTGACATGGCGGGGCGGTGGTCCGGTTGATCGTCGAATGATGATAACCGCCGTGGCGCGCGTTCTTGTGCGCCGGACGCAAGAAAATGGCCGCCCGCGGGGCGGCCATGGTCAGCAGTATTCGGCCGTTTTTTCCGGGCGCGCCGCGGCGCGTCTGCGCCCGCTTCTTGCGTCCGGCGCGCGCCGTCGGCCCGGCTCCCGGCCGGGTCAGCGCACCGGCCAGCCGTACATGATGCCGCCCTCGGTCCACAGGCGGTTCAGGCCGCGCTCCAGCTTCAGGGGGCTGTCCTTGCCCATCGCGCGGTCATAGCTTTCGCCGTAGTTGCCGACCTGTTTGATGATGTTGTAGGCCCACTTGTCGTCCACGCCCAGGTTCTTGCCCATGCCCGGCGTCACGCCCAGGATGCGCTGGACGTTGGGGTTGGTGCTCTTGAGCATCTCGTCGACGTTCTTCGAGGTGATGCCGTACTCCTCGGCTTCGAGCATGACGTTCAGCGTCCAGCGCACGAGGTTGAACCATTGCTCGTCCCCCTGGCGCACCATCGGACCCAGCGGTTCCTTGGACAGGTTTTCCGGCAGGATCTCCCACTCGTCGGGCTTGGCCAGGCGGGTGCGCATGTTGGCGGCGGTGTTGGACTTGTCGTTGGTGTAGGCGTCGCAACGGCCCGATTCCAGCAGGCGGAAGTTCTCGTCGTAGTTCTCGACCAGGAGCGGCTTGAAGGTGAGATTGCGGGCGCGGAAATAGTCGGCCAGGTTCAGCTCGGTGGTGGTGCCGGGCTGCACGCAGATGGTGGCGCCGTCCAGGTCCTTGACGCTCTTGGCGCCCAGCGACTTGCGCACCAGCACGCCTTGCGCGTCGTAGAAGTTCACGCCGACGCCGATCAGGCCCAGCGTGGTGTCGCGCGCCAGGGTGAGCGTGGTGTTGCGCGACAGCATGTCGATTTCGCCGGACTGCAGGGCGGTGAACTTGGCCTGCGCGGTCAGCACGTTGCCCTTGACCTTGGAGGCGTCGCCGAACATCGCCGCGGCGACGGCGCGGCACATGTCCACGTCCAGGCCGGTCCATTCCCCTTTGCTGTCGAGCACCGAAAAGCCCGGGATGCCGGCGAAACCGCATTGCACGAAGCCTTTCTTCTTCACGTTGTCGAAGGTCGTGCCGGCATGGGCGGCGCCCGCGACGCACAGCAAGCCCGCCGCCAGGGCGGTGCTCAGAAACTTACGCATGGAATGGGTCTCCAGAGGGGAATGGGGATACGGCTGGGTTGTATGACGGGTGATTGCGCCGGGGAAGGGGCAAAGGCGGCCCGTGGCTTCGGCGCGTCCCTCCCTTGCCCGTGCGGAGGGGAAGAGGCCGCAGGGCGCCTCTCATCATTCATATGATGGCTGCCATCATACAAGTATGTAATAAGGAATTACCCGAATTCTGGCTGAACGGGCGGTGTCCTTTGGGTGGTCTTTCGGTGTTCCGCGAGACGATGCCGGGCCGGATGCCGGCGGCCCGCCGCGCCGGGGAATGCGGAGGCCGCATCCCAATTCCGGCCACCGAAGCCGGCGTGCGGGGCGCGCGGATCAGGCGCGCCGGTCGGCCGGCTGCGACAGCAGCTTGCGATAGCGGGCGATGCTGTCGCCCAGGTGGCGCGACATGGCGGCGCGCGCGGCCCCGGGATCGCGCCGCATGATGGCCGTCAGGATGGCCTCGTGCTCGACCGCGTTGCGTGCCTCGTAGGCTTCCAGTTCCGCCGGCGTCTTGCCGCCGTGCTTGATGTTCAGGTCCTGTATCACGTCTCCCACGGCGGCTTGCAGCAGCGCGGGAAAGTGCGGGTTGTTGGACGCGCGCGCGATGGCCAGGTGGAAGGCGTAGTCGGCCTTGACGGCGGCCTCCCGGTCGCGCGAGGCGCGGTTGAAGGCGTCGAAGGCCTCGACGATGGCGCTGAGGTCGGCGGCGGAACGGCGCTCCGCCGCCAGTCCACAGGCCTCGATCTCCAGCCCGGCCCGCAATTCCATGATGTGCAGCGCCCAGCGCGGGTCGGCGCCCGCCGGCTCGACCGCGAAGTCGATGGGGCGTTCGCGGTCTTCCGTCACGAACACGCCGATCCCCGGCTTGCTCACCAACTGGCCGCTCAGGCGCAGGGAGGCCACGGCTTCGCGCACGACGGTGCGGCTGACCTGGAATTCCTCGCAGAGCGCGTGCTCGGAGGGCAGCTTGTCCCCCGACCGGTAGGTGCGGTCATCGAGTCGCTTGCTCAGCGCCTCGATGACGACGTCCGTCAGGCGTGAGCGCGCGCGGGAGGGTTTTTCCATGGGCGATGTTTCCAGGGCGCCGCAAGGCATGGCGCCGGGGATGCGTGAGCGGGAAGGGATGCGGGCGCGGCGGCCCGCGGGGCGTGTACGGAGAGGATGATAACGCCAGGTACTGTATGACAACATACAGGTCTACCCGCAGGGATGACGCAAACGAAACAAGGCCGTCCCGTGGGACGGCCTTGCGGTCCTGGCTGGCGAGCGCGACGGACGGCGTTTCCGAAAAGGGACGGCCGCCGCCGCGCCTGCCCGCCGGGTCCGCGCGATCGTCGCGGGCCCGGCGCCGGGCGGCTTACTGCGGACCCAGCTTCTTGATCAGGGCGCCGAGCATTTCCTCTTCCTCGCCGGTCAGGTCGGTCAGCGGCGCGCGCACGGGGCCCGCGTCATGGCCGACCAGCTTGGCGCCGGCCTTGACGATGCTGACGGCATAGCCGGCCTTGCGGTTGCGGATGTCGAGGTAGGGCAGGAAGAACTCGTCCAGCAGCTTGTTGCAGGTCGCGTCGTCGCCGCTGGAGAGGGCCTTGTAGAAGTCCATCGCCGTTTTCGGGATGAAGTTGAAGACGGCCGACGAGTAGACCGGCACGCCCAGCGCGCGGTAGGCGGCGGCATAGACTTCGGCGGTGGGCAGGCCGCCCAGGTAGGAGAAGCGGTCGCCCATCTTGCGGCGGATGGTCACCATGGCCTCGATGTCGCCGACGCCGTCCTTGAAACCGATCAGGTTGGGGCAGTTGTCGGCCAGGCGTTGCAACTGGGCGGCGCCCAGGCGCGAGTTGGCGCGGTTGTAGACGATGACGCCGATCTTCACCGATTTGCAGACCTGCTCGACGTGCGCGGCGATGCCTTCCTGCGAGGCTTCGGTCAGGTAGTGCGGCAGCAGCAGCACGCCCTTGGCGCCCTGGCGCTCGGCTTCCTGCGCGTACTGGATGGCGGTGCGGGTGGGGCCGCCGGCGCCGGCCAGGATGGGCACCTTGCCCTTGCAGGTCTGCACGGCGGTGCGGATCACGTCCGAATATTCCTGCGGCGCCAGCGAGAAGAACTCGCCCGTGCCGCCGGCGGCGAACAGGGCCGTCGCGCCGTAGGGCGCCAGCCATTCCAGGCGGGCGGCATACGACTTGGCGTTGAAGTCACCGTTCTTGTCGAAGTCGGTGACCGGGAAGGACAGCAGGCCGTCCGAGACGATGGTTTTCAGTTCCTGCGGCGTGGTCATGATGGAATCCGTCTGGCAGTGGAAAGGGAAGCGATGATGAAGTAAAGCGGGGTATACAGCGTAGCGGGCGCTGGCCGGACGGGAGGGGCCTTGGGCCTTCCGGTGCGGCGGCGGCCGCCGTCAATGCCGTGCGAGGTCATTGATGTATGTCATCGTACAACATACTCGCACGGAAAGGAACTGCCGAATCCGCCCGTCCAGGCCGGGCGCCCGTTTCCGTTGCGGGAAATGGACGCCGGCCGGCGCGGCGGATCGCGCCGGAACGCGATCATGCGGCCGGGGTCAGCTTGCCGTCGACCAGCCGGGTCAGGCCCAGCGGATTGGCTTCCTTCACCCAGTCGGGCAGCAGCGCGTCGGGCAGGTTCTGGTAGCAGACCGGGCGCAGGAAGCGGCGGATGGCGGTGGCGCCAACCGAGGTGGTCGCCGCGTTGGAGGTGGCGGGGAAAGGGCCGCCGTGGACCATGGCATGGCTGACTTCCACGCCGGTGGGATAGCCGTTGGCCAGGATGCGGCCGGCCTTGCGTTCCAGCACCGGCAGCAGGGCGCGGGCGTCGGCCTCGTCGGCGGCGTCCAGGAACAGCGTGGCCGTCAATTGGCCTTCCAGGTGTTCGGCCACCGCCCGGACCTGCGCCTGGTCCTTGCACGCCACGACCAGGGAGGCCGGACCGAAGACTTCCGCTTCCAGCTCGCGGTGGGCCAGGAAGCGGTCGGCATCGGTGCCGAACACCACCGGACCGGCGGCGCTGGCGGCCGGGTCGGACGCGCCGCCGCGGCCCAGCGTCTTCACGCATGCGTTGCCGGCCAGCGCGGCTTCGCCATCGGCGTAGGCCGAGAAGATGCCGGGCGTGAGCATGGTGGCCGCGCCCTTGGCCTCCACCGCCTTGGCGGCGGCCTGGCGGAAGCGTTCGAGGTCCGGGCCTTCGACGCCGATCACCAGGCCCGGGTTGGTGCAGAACTGGCCGACGCCCATCACTAGCGAGTCGACGAAGCCCTGGGCGATGGATTCGGCGCGCGCCGACAGCGCGGCGGGCAGCAGGAAGACGGGGTTGATGCTGGACATCTCGGCATAGACCGGGATCGGCTCGGGACGCGCATTGGCGGCGGCCAGCAGGGCCAGGCCGCCGCGGCGCGAACCGGTGAAGCCGATGGCCTTGACCGCCGGATGCTCGGCCAGCGCCGTGCCGATTTCGTTGCCGGCGCCGAACAGCAGGGAGAACGTGCCTTCGGGCAAGCCATGCGCGGCCACGGCCTGCTGGATGGCGCGGCCGACCATCTCGGCGGTGCCGGGGTGGGCGTTGTGCGCCTTGACGATGACCGGGCAGCCCGCGGCGAACGCGGAGGCCGTATCGCCGCCGGCGACCGAGAAGGCCAGCGGGAAGTTGCTGGCGCCGAAGACCACGACCGGGCCCAGCGGGACATTGGCCAGGCGCAGGTCCACGCGCGGCAGCGGCTGGCGCTCCGGCTGGGCGGGATCGATGGTGGCGTCGAGGAAATAGCCGTCGCGCACCACGCGCGCGAACAGGCGCAACTGGCCGACGGTGCGGGCGCGTTCGCCCTGCAGGCGGGCCAGCGGCAGGCCGGTTTCCAGGTGGGTGCGCTCGATCAGCGCGTCGCCCAGCGCCATGATGTTCTCGGCGATGGTCTCGAGAAAGCGGGCGCGGGTTTCCAGCGGGACGTTGCGGTAGACGTCGAAGGCGGCCTGCGCCAGCGAGGCGGCGCGCGCCACGTCGTCGCGCGTGCCCGCGGGGAAGGCGGGCTCCAGCTTGACGCCGCGGGCCGGGTCGATGGCGTGCAGATCGCGGCCCGTGCCGCGCACGGCCGAGGCGCCGATCAACATGGATCCGGTGAGGTTCATGCGTATCTCCGAGATAAGCGCGCGCCGGCGTCGGCCGGCGCGAGGGGGAATGGGGAAGGGGCGGGGCAAGGCCTGGCCGCTAGGCGGAGGCCATTGCACGGCGAGGCAAAGCTGCCTCGTATGTCATCGTACAACAAAGGCGCGCCGCCGTGCGATCCTTCGTCAAAGCAGGAACAGCGCGGCGCAGGCGACGCAGGTGGGCAGGAGCGCGCCCAGGAACAGGCCGCCCATGCCGACCGCGCCGTCGTGGAAGTTGCCGCGCAGCAGGGAAACGCCGGCGGGGTTGGGGGCATTGGCGATGACGGTGAGGCCGCCGCCGGCCACGGCGCCGGCCACCAGCATGTACTTGGCCTGGTCGGATATGCCTTCGATCAGCGAGCCCAGGTAGGTCAGGGCGGCGTTGTCGGTGATCGCCGTCAGCGCCGCCGTGCCGAAGAACAGAACCTTGGGTTCGAGCGCGCTGACGATGGGCTGCAGCCACCATTGCTGCATGCCGCCCAGCACCACCAGGCCGGCCAGGAAGAAACCGACCAGCAACGCTTCGCGGATGATGAGGCGGTCCTGGCTTGCCTGGTAGGCCTGGGTGTAGCCGATGAAGAATAGGAACAGCCCCAGGAAGATGATGGGGTGATGGGCCATGACCACCACGGCCACCAGGAAAAGCAGGTGCACGACGATGGCCGTGACGGACACCTGCGAGGCCTTGCCGTTGCCGTCCAGCGTATCGGTCGGGCGCAGGTGGCCGCGCAGCAGCAGCGTCGTCAGCGTGCCGTTGATGACGACGGCCAGCGCGGCTTTCCAGCCGAAGTGCTGCAGCATGAAGGCCGAATCCCAGCCCCAGGTATGGGCGACGATGAGCACCGGCGGCGCGGCATACGAGGTCAGCGTGCCGCCGATGGAGATATTGACGAACAGCGCGCCCAGCGCCGCGTACTTGAGCCGTTCCGGCATCTCGCGGTGGAAGACCTGCGGGGCCAGCATCAGCGCCGCGATGGTCATGGCCGCCGGTTCGGTGATCAGGGAGCCCGCCAGGGGCACGACGCTCAGGCACAGCCAGGCTTTCGCCGTGGCCGTGGGCACCGGCAGCCAGCGGGCGATGGTTTCCACGCCGCGCATCACCGCCGTCAGCACGGGCAGCGACGCGGCGATGACCATCACCACGAAGACGAAGGCCGGCTCGCCGTAGTTGCGCGTTTCCGCATAGCGCAGGGCGCCTTCGCCGCCGCCCACGACGGCCATGGCCACCAGCAGGATGGCGGCCCAGAAACCGAAGACCACTTCCACTTCGCCGAGCAGGTGCAGCAGGCCGCTATGGCGGGGGCTTTTATGCGCCGCCTTGAGAAACAGCGGCGCGCAGAAGGTGTGAAGCAATGCGGCCGCGAACAGCGCGGCCGCGATGTAATTCATCGTCGGCACTCGGTCATTCCCTTTTCTCTTGCCGACGATCCAGGGCGCGATGGTCTTGCAGCCGGGTACGGAATCGTATCAGCGGGCGGTCAGGGAGTTTACCAGTCCGCGGACCGCGGCCGCACCACCGCGCCGGTGCGCGAGCCCGTGCTCTTTCCGTCATGCCAGGCCATCGAGCCGTTGACCAGCACGCAGTCTATGCCCTGGGCCTGCCGCGTCGGCGACGACCAGGTGGCGGTGTCGGCGATCGTCGCGGGGTCGAAGACCACGACGTCGGCGTAGTTGTCCGGCTTGAGCACGCCGCGCCCGGGCAGGCCGAAGTAGCCGGCCGTCATGCCGGTCATCTTGTGCACGGCTTCTTCCAGCGTAAAAAGCTGCATTTCACGGCAGTAGTAGCCCAGCACGCGCGGGAAGGTGCCCCACAGGCGAGGATGCGGCGCGGGGTCGTGCGGCATGCCGTCGGAACCGATCATGGTGCCGGGATAGGCCAGGATGCGTTCGACGTCGCGCTCGTCCATGATGAAGTAGATGGCGCCGGCCGGCTGCAAGGCGTCGACCGCCTCCTCGGGCGTCACGCCCATGTCCTCGGCGATCTTGTCCAGGTCCCAGCCGGCATACTGCGGCAGCGGCGCCGACTTGGTGACGATGACGCGGCTGGATACGGCCAGGCGGTCCTTGCGCAGGATGGTCGAGCCGGCGACGTAGGGATAGGCGTCCAGCCGCACGGGCTGGCGTTCGGCGGCCGAGGCGATGTGGGCCAGGGTCTGCACCGAGCGGCCGTGGTTCTTCGGGCCGATCAGCTTGTGGTGCGACACCAGCACCGGCGCCTGCCCGGCGGCGCCGACCGCGAAGGCCTCGTCCAGCGCCGCGAAGATATGGTCGGCCTCGTCGCGGATGTGGCTGGCGTAGATGCCGCCGTATTCGCGCAGCACCTGGGCCACGCCCATCAATTCCTCGGTGGTGGCCGGCATGGCGGTGGGGTAGGCCGTGCCCGTGGACAGGCCGATGGCGCCGGCCTGCATGGCTTCGCGCAGGAGGTCCTGCATGTGGGCGATTTCGGCGTCGTTGGCCGGCCGGTCCAGGTCGTCCATGGCGGCCGCGCGCAGCGAGGTGTGGCCGACCAGGCAGGCGGCGTTGACCGCCGCCGGATGGCGCTCCAGGTTTTCCAGGTAGGCGCGGAAGGTGGCGAACGGAAAGTCGGCGGCGTCGGTGCTCAGCAGGTTGATCGGCGCCGGCACCTCCGTGCGCTTGCCGGGGATCCAGGGCGCCTGGCTCAGGCCGCAGTTGCCGGTGACGACGGTGGTGACGCCCTGGCTCAGCTTGGCCGGCATCGCCGGGTCGACGATCAGATAGCGGTCGTCGTGCGTGTGGGAATCGATGAAGCCGGGGGCCACGACTTTTCCGGTGGCGTCGATCACCAGGTCCGCGCCGGCCGCCGCCAGGTCCCCGACGGCGACGATGCGCTGGCCGCGGATGGCGAGGTCGGCGGCGCGGCGGGGCGCGCCGGTGCCGTCGACGAGCGTGCCGCCGCGGATGAGAATGTCGTAGTGAGGCTGGGCAGTGTCAGGCATGGCTATCCAGTAAAAGTAAGTGGTCCGCGCCGCGCGGCTAACGCCGCTGCAGCCCCCCAAAAAAAGAAAGCCGGGCGCAAGCCTCGGTACTCATCCAGGGCGTAGCGGAGCCGGCTTTGCCGGTCCGCCAACGCCGCCCCCTTGAGGGGGCCGCGCGCAGCGCGGTAGGGGGTGGGCTTTCCCTAGTCGATGTGGACGTCGGCGTCCTTGATGACCTTAGCCCAGACGGGGCGTTCTTCATGGGCGAGGTCGAACAGCGCCTGGCGCGGCTTCATCGTCGGCACGTAGGCGAGCGTCTTCAGCTTCTCCTGGACTTCGGGTTCGGCCAGCGCCTTGTTGATGGCGGCGTTCAACCAGTCGAGGATCTTGGGATCGGTGCCCGCGGGCGCGACGTAGCCGGTCCACGCCACTGCACGGTAGCCCTTCAGGCCCAGTTCGTCCAGCGTCGGCAGGTTGGGCAGCAGCGGGTCGCGCGCCGCGCCGGTCACGGCCAGCGGGATCACCTTGCCCTGGTCCATGAAGGTGGCGATCGAGGAGATATTGTCGAACACCAGGTCGGCCTCGCCGCGCAGCACGGCGAGGTCGGCCTCGACGCCGCCCTTGTAGGGCACGTGCATCATCTTGACGCCGGCCATGGTGCCGAACATCGCGGCGCTCAGGTGGCCCGTGGTGCCGTTGCCGCCGGAGGAAAAGACCAGCTTGCCGGGTTCTTTCTTGCCCAGCGCGATCAGGTCGGCGACCGTCTTCACGCCCAGGCTGGGACGCACGGCCAGGACGTTCTGCACCGAACCCGTCAGCGCGACGGGCGCCAATTGCTTGTCGGCATCGTAAGGCAGCTTGGAGTACAGCGACTGGTTGATCGCCAGCGTGGCGACGTTGGCGAAGGCCAGCGTATAGCCGTCGGCCGGCTGGGAGGCGACGTACTGGGTGCCGATGATGCCCGAGGCGCCCACCTTGTTCTGCACGACGAAATTGCCGCCGGTGTCCTTGCTGATGACCGAGGCCAGCAGGCGGGTGACGATGTCCGGCGTGGTGCCGGTGTTGAAGGGCACGACGATGGTGACGGGACGGTCGGGGTATGCGGCGTGCGCGGCGAGGGGCAGCGAGGCCGCGGCGGCGACGCAACCGATGGTGAACAGGCGCGCGGCGCGGCGCATGAACGAGGGCGACATAACGGATTCCTTCCTTGGACTGTTATAGAAGTTTTGAGCGGCGCGCTCCCCGCGGGGTGCGCGCCTGGGACGACATGGGGACTGTTTCGACGGGTATTGCTTCGATGGGTATTGCTTTACGGGTGCTGCTTTACGGATAAATTCAATCGCCGCCCTGCGCGATGCGGGTCAACAGCGGCAGGTCGATGTTGCCGCCCGACAGGACGATCACGCTGTCCTTGCCCTGCGTGGCGATGTGGCCGGCCAGCAGCGCCGCCAGCGCGACCGCGCCGCCCGGTTCGACCACCACGCGCAGTTCTTCCAGCGCGAAACGGATGGCGGTTTCGACTTCCGCGTCGGTCACGGCGACCGCGCCATCCAGGCGGCGCGCGTTGATCGCGTAGGGAAGCTCGGCCGGAATGCTGGCCATCAGCGCATCGCACAGTGTTTGCGCGCCGGGGGTGTTCGACACGCGCTGCCCGCTTGCCAGCGAGCGCACGGTGTCGTCGTAGCCGGCCGGCTCGGCCGCCACCAGGCGGGCGCGCGGAGCCAGGGCCTGCAACGCCAGCGCGCAGCCGGCGGCCATGCCGCCGCCGCCGCAGGGGGTGGCGAAAAGGCCGAGATTCTCCAGGGCGGCGGGCGGCAGGTCGCGCAAGGCTTCCAGCGCCAGCGTGCCTTGCGCGGCCAGCACGTCGGGGTGGTCGCCCGGCGGCACCAGCGTGGCGCCGGTTTCTTCCAGCAGGCGCATGCCTATGGTCTCGCGGCTCTCGCGCGTGCGGTCGTACTGCACCACCTGGGCGCCGTGGCGGCGCGCCTTTTCCACTTTATTGGCGGGGGCGTCCACCGGCATGACGATGGTGGCCGGGATGCCCAGGGTGCGGGCGGCCCAGGCCACGGCCTGGCCATGGTTGCCGGTCGAATAGGCCACCACGCCCAGGGCGCGCCGGTCGGCCGGCAGGTTGAGCAGGGCGTTGAAGGCGCCGCGCGCCTTGAAGGAGCCGGTGACCTGCAGGTTTTCCAGCTTCAGCCAGACGGGCGCGCCCGCCAGTTCGTCCAGCTTGGGCGAACGCAGCAACGGGGTGCGGCGCACGTAGGGCGCGATCCGCTCGGCGGCGGCCAGTACGTCTTCGTGGCCGGGCACGCGCAGGGTGCCCAGCATTTCATGCTCGATGGTGGCGGGGAGGGACGTCAGGTTCATGGTCGGTTTCTCAGGCTTTCGTGGGCGTCCACGACGGCGGCGCGACGCTGCCGGTCTGTTCGGTGATTCGGCTGTACGCCTCGGGGCGGCGGTGCTTCTCGAAATTGAAAACGGTGGTGCGTCCCAGCTCGCACATGTCCAGGTTGCAGTCCGCCACGATCAGTTCGTCGTCCCACGTCGTCGCCATGGCGATGATCTCGCCCTGCGGGTTGACGATGATGGAGTGGCCGAACAGTTCGAAGCCGTCTTCCTTGCCGGCCTTGGCCACCGCCACGCCGAAGCAGGCGTTCTGGTAGCACCCCGACTGGATGGAAAGCTGCGAATGGAGCACGCGCAGGTGGTGGGCCTCGAAGCCGCGGTTGTCCTGGTTCATCGCCGGCGTGTTGTAGCCCAGCAGGACCAGCTCGACCTGCTGCAGGCCGAGCACGCGCCAGGCTTCCGGCCAGCGGCGGTCGTTGCAGATCAGCATGCCCATGTTCACTTCCACGCCGGCCTTGCCGACCGGGGCGCGGACCACCGGGAAGCCCAGGTTGCCGACTTCGAAGTAGCGCTTTTCCAGATGCTGCACCTTGCGATGCGTCGCGAATTCGGCGTGGCCCGGCAGGTGCACCTTGCGGTACTTCAGGATGACTTCGCCGTTGGGCGCGATGATGACGGCCGTGTTGAAGCGGCGCTTGCGCTGCACGCCCTGTTCGTCGGCTTCATGGGCGATTTCCGCGTAGCCCAGGTAGATGGTCAGGCCGTAGCGGCGGATGGCGTCGAACAGCGGCTGGGTCTGCGGGGACGGCAGGGTCTGTTCGTACCAGTGGTCGGCGTCGTCCAGGTTTTCCGTGTACCAGCGCGGAAAGAAGGTGGTCAGCGCCAGTTCAGGGAACACCACGACTTCGGCGCCGCGCTGGTGGGCGCGGTCCAGCAGGCGCAGCATGCGCCCCACGGCGACCTCCCGGCCCTCCGCTTTCTGGATGGGACCGAGCTGGGCGGCGGCGACGGTGATAGTGCGGGACATGGGAGGGGGCTCCTGAGGGCTTCGTGACGTTTGCGACGTTCGTGGCGTTGTTGCGCTGAAGCATGGGGCCGGCCGGAGCCGCTGTAAATCTCAGGGTAGACCCTGGTGCGGCGCGGCATCGCCTCCGCGCTTATTGTTTAAGTAATTGATAAATATTGGGATTTTTTGCTTCCCGGCGGGCGGCAGGGAAACCGGGGTGCGCTTTTTGTTATGGATGCTGAGCAATTCAGCATGCCCGTTTGTCGTCCATTCGCCGCCCATTTGCCGGAAGGAATCGCCCCAATCGCGGCGGCCGGCGACGCGCGCGCTTCCGCCGCCTACAATTCCCGACTCGTTTCCCCGATTACTCGAATCATGGCCGGCCTGCATCCTCAAGGCGCCGCCCTCAGCCTGCGGCAGATCGAAGTCTTTCATGCGGTGATGCTGACCGGCTCGCTGAGCGAGGCGGGCCGCATGCTGTTCGTCACCCAGCCCGCCGTCAGCCGCATCCTGGCCTCGGCGGAGAACCGCCTGCGCTATCCGCTGTTCGAGCGGATCAAGGGGCGCTTGCAGCCGACGCCGGAAGCGCGGCGGCTGTTCGCCGAGTCCGAGCAGATCTTCGACCACGTCAACCGTTTCAATACCCTGGCCACCGGCCTGGGGTCGGGCGCGACGGGCACGCTGAGCCTGGTTTCGAGTCCCAGCTTCAGCGAATGGCTGATTCCCCGCACCATCCAGCGCTTTCGCGAGAAGCACCCCGGCACGGCGATCCGCTACCGCCCGCTGGCCTTCGACATCCTGCTGCCGCATCTCCTGCTGGGGCATGCGGACTTCGGCATCGCCTCCATGTCGCCGCCGGCCAATGCCAACGTCGCCGCCGAGGAAATCGGCGAGGGCTGGCTGGGCTGCGCGATCCCGCGCGGCCATCCCCTGGCCGCGCGCTCGCGCATCCGCGCGGACGACCTGCGCGGACACCTGTTGATCGGCTACGAAGCGGAGACCCCGTTCGGCCGCCTGGCGGCGCGTTTCATGAATTCGGGCGCCAGTCCCTTGCAGCCGGACATCGAGATCCGCGCGACGCCCGAGGCGCTGGCCCTGGTCCGGCAGGGCGTCGGCGTGGCCCTGATCGAATCGTTCGGCTACCACCCCGATTTCCAGCGCGATTTCGTCCTGCGTCCGACGGATCCTGTCCTGCCGCACAAGATCCAGTTGCTGCACGCGGCGAACAGCCCGCTGTCGACCACCGCGCGGCGCTTTGCCACCGCCTTGCGGCAGGTGATCAAGGAAGCGCCGGCGGCGGGGCGCTGAGCGCCGCGGCCGGGTCCAACCGTGCGCGCGGCGTTCGGCATTCCGCGCGCGGCCGCGGATCAGAAGCGGGTGCGCAAGGCCAGCATGACGCTGCGCGGATTGCCGTAGTACCCGATGGACTGGTAGTAGGTCTTGCCGAGCACGTTGTCCACGGTCAGCGTGGCGCTGGTCCGGGGATTGAACTGGTAGCCGACCTGCAGCGAGGCGGTCACGTAGCCCGGAGTGTCGGCCGTGCCGTTCTTCAAGGGGCTGGAGGCCAGGATGCCGGCGCCGACGTTGAACTTCTCCAGCGCCGTGCCCTGCCGGAAGCGGTAGTTGCTCCAGAGCTTGACGTTGTGCCTGGGCGTGATCATGGACAAATCGTCCTGCTCGGTTTCGTAGTGCGGGTCCAGATAGGTGTAGCCGGCGCTCAAGTCCCAGCCGGGCAGGGGCGAGCCGGTGATTTCCGCCTCGAAGCCGTTCATGTCGACGCGGCCGGCCGCGCGGTAGTAGAAGACGTCGCTGACGTAGTAGGCGCGGTTGCGGTCCTGCAGCTTGAAGATGACCGCCGACGCGTTGAGCTTGCCGTCGAACAGGCTGCTCTTGACGCCGGCCTCGTACTGCCGTCCGCTGCGCGGCGGCAGGGGCGAGCCGCTGGCGCTGAGCTGCGATTGCGGCACGAAGATGTCCGAATAGCTGGCGTACAGCGAGGTGTCCGGCGTGACCTTGTAGATCAGGCCCGCATAGGGGGTGAATTTGTGGCTAACCGCGCCCGGCGACTTCTCCATGTCGGGCGTGGTGCCGTAGTCGCCGATGCCGACATACTCCTTGTAGTTGGAGACCCGGCCGCCCACGACCAGCGTCAGCGGATCGAGGATCTGGAAGCGGCCCTGGCCGTAGACGCCGAATTGCTCGGTGCGGACCTTGTAGATGCCGGTATAGGGCAGCGCCGGCTCCGGCAGGTGCACCAGTTCGTCGAAGTCGATGCTGCCGCCGTCGACGTTGGAATAATTGTCCTTGCTGTCGAGGCGATCGTAGTTCGCGCCGATCAGCAGGCGGTGGGTGCGGCCGAATAGCTGGAAGGGGCCGCTGAAGTTGACGTCGGCGCCGGCCCAGCCGAACGAGGTCTTGTCCGCGGCGGGGAAATAGCTGGCCGTATTGTCCGTGGGGTCGACCGAGCTGGACACGCCCAGGTACTTCACGTTGTTGTCGGAGTGGCGGTAGCGGAAGCTGGCGCGCGCCTTCCAGTCGTTTTGGAAGTAGTGGTTCAACTCGATGAAGCCTTCCTCGGTGTTCTGGTGGGCGCGGGTCCAGTCGGGGAAAGGATTGGTCTTCGGCGAGATGTCCAGCAGGCTGCCGTCGCTGTAGGCGGGCAGTTGCGACATGATGCCCTTGCGCACGTCGCGCTGCACCGTGCCGGACACCGACAGCAGCGTGGACGGGTCGATGTCGTATTCGACGATGCCGTACAGCATCGCGGACTGCGCGTTGGAATTGCCGTAGAAGTGGTTCTGGTCGGTGCCGGCGATGACGGCCCGGCCGCGCAGGCTTTGCGACTGGTTCAACGAGCCGGAGACGTCGAGGTCGGAATGATAGAAGTCCCAGGAGCCCGCCGAAATGCTGCCCGAGGCCTGGAAGTCCGCCGTCGGACGCTTGCGCGCGAAGTTCACCAGGCCGCCCGGCTCGCCGCTGCCTTCGAGCAGGCCCGCGGAACCGCGGATGATCTCGATGCGGTCATACATGGCCAGGTCGAATTGCGGCGCGCCGACGTTCAGCGAACCATAGGAAGGGACGCCGTCGAGTTCGGACGACAGGGCATAGCCGCGCGCGAAGTACTGGTTGTTGAGATAGGGGTTGTCGTTGATCCGGGTCGTGATGCCGGTGGCTTGCCGCAGGGCGTCGCGGATGGTCGTCATGTTCTGGTCGTCCATCCGCTGGCGGGTGACGACGCTGACCGACTGCGGAATGTCGAGCAGCGGCGTTTCGCCCTTGCCCAGGGTGACGTTCCTGGTCGTATAGGAGCCCGTGCCCTCGGTCCTGGCGTCGGCGGATTCCGCGGTGACGGTGACGGTCGACAGCGTCGTGGCGTCCGGGGCCGCCGCGCCGCGCGACAGCGACAGGTTCCTGCCGTCGCGCTTGAACTCGATGCCGCTGCCGGCCAGCAAACGCCGCAGCGCCTGGTCGACGGTCAGCTTGCCCGCGACCGGCGGCGCGTCGCGGCCGGCGACGATGTCGGGCGAGTAGGCCAGCGACAGGGAAAACTGGTTCGCCAACTGGATCAGCGCGGCGCCCAGGGGCTGCGCGGCGATGTCGACGTAGACCTGCGCATCGTCCGCCGGGGCGGCGTGCGCGGGAGGGATGACGGCCAGCATGAAGGCGGCGGCCACGGCGGTCAGGCCGTTGGACAAGGCGCGGCGTTGCCGCGGGGCGGCGCCTTGCGCCAGGTACTCAGCGGAGCGTGAATCCACGAAACGATTTCCAGTGCGGTTGCATGAGGGCGGCGAGGCTACGCCGCCGCGGTCCGAGGTCCGGCATGCTGTCCGGCTGGCAGCGGGGCCTCTACAAACAGACGCCGCCTGATCGGAAACCCCTGATGGAAATTCGGGGCCAAATTGAAACAAGATGTATTCTTATTCTTGTTTTGGGTAAACGTCAGCGCCGCTGGATCAATACGCGGCCGTCGTCGAGATGGCGGACGCGCACCGGCGCGATGCCGGGCAGCAGGTCCAGGAAAGCCTCGGTGTCGTCGATGCTGAAGGCGCCGGCGATACGGATGTCCGCCAGGGACGCGTCGGCCAACTGGATGGGCGCGGGCGCGTAGCGGTTGATCTCGGCCACGGCCGAGGCCAGGCGGGTGTCGCGGAAGATCACCCGGCCCTGGCGCCAGGCCAGCAAGGACGCGACGTCCGGCTGTTCGACGGCGGCTAGGCCGCCTTCCGGACGGCTGCGCACGGACTGGCCGCCGCGCAGCGCGGCCTTGTCGCGATGCCACCAGGGACCGTTGGCGACCTCGACCGAACCCGACTCCACGGCGACCTGCACCGCGCCGCCGTCGCGGCGCACGGCGAAACGCGTGCCGGTGACGCGCACGGTGGTCGCGCCGGCCTGGACGTAGAACGGCCGCGCGGCGTTGTGGCTGACCGTGAAGGCGGCTTCGCCCGCGGACAGCTCGACGACGCGGCGGTCGTCGTACATACGCACCGTCAGCGCGGTGTCGGTATTCAATTCCATGACCGAGTCGTCGGGCAGGGCGACCTGCCGCCGCTCGCCATGGCCGGTGCCGTAGGCGCGGTCGTAGCCAGGCGTTTCGAGCCAGCGCGGCAGCGCCACGCCGGCGGCGATCGCCGCGCAACAGGCCGTGCCCAGCCCGAGCATCAGCCGGCGGCGCGGGACGAGGGTGGGCGGCGCGGACTGCCGCGCGGCGCCGAGCCGCGGCTGCCCGGAGCGCTTCGCGGCCGAGGGGATGGCGCTGCCTGTCGCCGGATCGCTTGCCGGCGTTTCCTCCATCATCGCGCGCAGCCGGTCCGCGGGGATCAGGCGGGCGGCGTTCCAGATACCCTCGGCGCGCCGGTATTCCCTTTCGTGCAGCGGGTCGGCGCGGCGCCAGGCCTCGAATTGCCGGCGCTCCATGTCGCTCATCGAGTCCGAGCGGACGCGCGCGAACCAATACGCCGCGGCGTCGCGGGGATCGGTCGGTTTATCCGGGTGGACGGGCTCGGTCATGAGGCGGGGACGGCAAGGTGGCGCGGTGAGGTTGGACGGGCAAGCGGTGAAGCTTACCCTTGCGGGCGGCGGATGACCATGGCGCTGCTACGGGCGGGGCTGGCGGCGTGCGAGAACGTCGTCATGGCGGACAAAACATCTGCAATTTTTCACGTATTTCCCGGGTGGCGTCCATGATGTAGCGCTCCACCGTATTCAGCGCCAGGCCCATGCGCGCCGCGATCTCCGGCTGGGTGTAGCCTTCGAGCCGATGCAGGATATAGGCCTGGCGTTTCTTCAGGGGAAGCTGTTCCAGCGCCTGTTCCAGGGCCCGCAGCAATTCGCTGGCGCGTAGGTCGGCATCGGGATTGGCCAGCAGCGGATGGTCGTGGTCCGCCAGCGCTTCCAGCGACACGGTCTCATGGCGGGACTGGCGGCGGATCTCGCTGACCAGGCGGTTGTTCGCCGCGCGATACAGATAGGCCCTGGGGTTGAGCGCCGCCGCGTGGTCCTGCGCCATGACGCCGATGATGGATTCCTGCGCGGCGTCCTCGGCGTCATGCCGCCGGGAATTTCCTTTCACCCACGTCCCGAGCAGCTCGCGGTAATGGGCGAGCCATCCTGATTCGGGAGGGCGGTGGCGGGACATGAGGGAGGCTGGGCAATGAGCAAGCGGCAACGGCGCGGAAGGCGCGCGAAATATTAACAATAGTTCTCATTTCCATCCAGCGTTGTCCCTCCAGCGATTCTCCATCCAGCGATTGTTCCGTGGACGCGAGGTCTGGCGCTGTCTATCGCAAAGGGCTGCGGGGGGAGTCGGATTCCCGGGACGATGCCCCAGCTATCCCTTCGGCGTTCGATCCGCGCTCATCCGTGCTGGACGCCGGTGGACGACGCGCCGCAGTTCCAGCAGGTGGTGAACTGCGGCTCCAGCCATTCGTCGCACCATCCGCAGCGCCAGCGCATCCGCGGGGCTTCCGGCGCGGACGCGGGGCCGTCGATGATGCGCGCCGCGGCGGCCAGGTCGGCTTCGTTCTCCACCCAGACCTCGGGCCCGCACTGGTCGACGGGGATGTCGCCCATGGCGCCTTGCATGTACCGGTTGTGCAGCTCGCAGGGGATGCGGGCCTGTTCCAGCAGATTGATCCAGTGCTGGCCGATCAATAGATTGGGCGCGCGCCGCAGCCTGATCATGAGGTCTCCCGTCGACGAAGAACAATGCCTGTACGCGATGCCGCCGTGCGTTTCGCTGTCCATTGCGCGGCGGATCGTCCCCGGGGGACTAGGCTGCCGCGACGACAGTTGGCGAAATATTAACGGCGCCGCCGGCTTTCATCCAGACGCGTCTCAAAAGGAGGCTTGCGCCCGATTCGGCCAGGCGATGCGGGCCAGCGTGCCGGACGTTTCGAAAGTCTCGGATGTTTCCATGTCTCCAATGCCTCCAATGCTTCGAACATGCCGAACGTGGCTTCAGGCCCCTTTGATATCCCTCGCTTGATATCTATTGAAATGCGCTTCTATCAATCTTGATGCTCCTGAAACTATATGGGCTAGTGAGTTACTGATCGCCTCGAATGCGCACGTTGAGTTGTTAATTGATTCCTTTCACTGAGCATTGGAGCAGGTGGTCACCATGGCGTCTATCAACAGATATCCCTTACGAACTTCCTGTCAGCGCGCTACGCGTGAGGGCGCGCGCGCGCATCGGGCGCCGCCCCGGCTCACCGCGCTGAGCGCGCGATTGACCCTGGCATGCGGAGTGTCGATCGGGTGGCCGTGCGAGGCGGAAGCGGCGCGTATCGGGGAAAGCGAAACCCATGCGGCGGCATCGGCGCAACAGCGCGATAGAAAACATATCCTCGGCAAGAGGACCACTTTCGACGATACGAAAATCTATGACGCGCGGTCCGGCTACCGCTTCACCGGTCCCGGCCTGGCATGGAATTCAAAGGTGTTTCGCGAGAACCAGGTCTACACGACGGACATGTCGTTCAACCTGAGCAACGAGGGCGTGCGGGTGAAGGACCTGGTTTTCTCCGGCGCGTGGCGTTCGCTGGGTTTCAAGGAAGACGGGCCTCACGAGATTGGCCGCGACCTGAACCTGGGCAGGCGCAATGCCATCGAGATCGAGCTCGACGGCAATGCGAGGCCGACGCTACGGGTCCATGGAAAAGCGGTCGTGCATGATGGCATCCTGAGCGTCAGGCCCAGGCATGGCGTGGCGTCCCTGCCGAAACTTGGGGAACTGCTGCACGTGATGACCGTCGGCGAGCTTGCCGCGGATAAGCAGGGTAAATCGGGCTTTCACAGGGTCGCCTGGGATCCCTTCGTCGACGAAGCCGTGTCCGACAACTACGACGTCGCCGCGGTTTATTCCCAGGACAGGAAGAGGATCTATATCAAGATCCTGCCGAAGTCCGCCCAGCGCGGCGGCGAAAACGGGGCGTGGCGGAATACGGCTGTCGCCCGGCGCGGCGATGATGCAGGCGCGGCAAACGCGCCGCGAAATCTCCCGCCGAGAAATTCCTCGCCGGACCATCCCTCGCCGAACAATCCGCCGCGGCATGGCTCCCTGCCGACAGGTTTTCCGCCGAATAGTCCTTCACCAAATAGCTCTTCACCGAACAGTTCTTCATCGAACAGTTCTTCACCGAACAGATCTCCACCGACCGCATCTTCGCCGATTGCCTTTCCGCCGACGGTTTCTCGACCGAGTCCATCTCCGACAAATAGTCTTCCACCAAGCACTCTTTTGCCAGGCAAGCTTCCGCCGGGCAATCGTCCATCGAGCAATCAGCCGCCGAACAATCCCTCCGCAGGGGCAGTGCCAACCTCAGCCCCAACTCCAGTCACAACCCCAGTCACAATCCCAGCCTCAGGTCCCGTCTCACCGCGCCAAATCGATGCGACCTATACCGATCCCGCCTACGCGGCGTATCACCATCGCTCGGAAGCCAGCCTGGATGACTACCGAAAACCGCAGAGATTCCTCAGGACCGGGATGAGGATTCCCGTGCTTCGTTACGTCGCGAAGAAGGACTCTCCAGCCGCTGCCCTGCCTCCACAACCGGTCGCGAACGATACGCGGGATACGCCCCCGGGACTGCCCGGCGCCTGGATCGACGTATTGCCCGCGCAGGCCATCGACAACACGCCGAAGGCCGCCACAGGCGCCGCGGACGACAAGGCCGGCGAGAAAACGATCGCAGCGGCGGGGGCCGGCGATAGCGGAAGGCCGTCCGTGGTCGTGAATACCGGCAGCGGGAAGAAATCGACCGTGGTGGTGGATGCCGGTGGCGGCATGAAGTCGACCGTGGTCGTGGAAGTCAGCGGCGGCACAGAGGCAAGCGCCTCCGGGGGCGCCGGCAGCGGCGCGGGGTGGGTCGAGATCGCGGAAGCGGATAGCGGCGCGGGATCGGCCGCGGCCCGCGCGCCGGTCGTGTTTGCGAAAGGCAGCGATGGCGCAGCCCCGGTCCTGGTCGTGGAAGGCGGCCATGACGCGCTGCCGATCATGATTGTGGATGCCGATGACGATGCAGCGCCGACTACCGTGAAAGCAGAACCCATCGTGGCAGCAGAAACCGCCGCGAAAACAGAATCCATCGTGGAGGCAGCACCCGCCGCGCAAGTAGAACCCATCGTGGAAGCAGAATCCGGCACAGACGCAGAACCTATTGCAGAAGCAGAATCCGGCGCGGCGGTAGAGACGGAAGCGGAGGCGGAAGCGGAAGCCTCGCCCGGCGAGGAAACGGCGTCCGTGCCGCTCGACGTGGCGGAGAGCATGTCGTTGGCCCAGGCGGACGAGTCGGCCGAGGACGCCGTCGTTGTCATCCCCTTGGCCGCCTTCGTCACGACGCCCAATCAAAAATCCGTGGCTTGCGCGATCGACACCTTGCCTTCCTCGCATCCCGTCTCCCAGGCGGCATACTCCGCCCTGGAAATGGACCCCGCCGCGCTGGCCTCCTTCACCGATGCGGTCTCGGGAGAATTGCACGCCACGGCGGACGCCGCCATGCGGCATCCGCGGAGCCCGCGCGGGATCTTCCGCTGGCGCAGTTGCGCGCAAGCCTGTACAGCGGCCGGCAGCCCGGCGCGCCGACCGCGGATGCCGGCATCCGCGATACGCCGCCCTTGTCCGGCGTCCTGCCGTCCCCGGCCGCCTATCCCGCGTGGGCGCAAGCCGTCGGAAGCTGGCAACGCCTGGGCGGCCGCGCGCATAGCGCGAAGGGGCGCCAGCACAACGGCGGCATCTTCATCGGCATGGACCAGGAAGCCGGCGCGGGCTGGCGCCTGGGCGGTTCGCTGGGCTATGTGGAAAGCCGGCTGGGTATCCGCGGCCTCGCGTCCTCGGCCGCCATCTCCAGCTACAGCGCCATTCTCTACGGCGGCAAGGCCGTGCTCGCCGGACCGGGCGCCGTCCACCTGATGCTGGGTGGCGCCTATACCTGGCACGACGTGCGGACCCGGCGCCGCGTGGCGGGCGGCGGCCTGGACCAGCACCTGCGCGGCGACTACGGCGCCCACACCGTCCAACTGTTCTCGGAACTCGGCTACGCCATGCCCGTGGCGTCCGGCCTGACCTTGCAGCCCTACGTCGGGCTTGCGCATGCCGCCAACCGCCGCCGCGCCTTCGACGAACGCGGCGGCAGCGCGGCCTTGTCCGGCCGGCGCCAGCGCAGCGAGACGACGACGGTGACGCTGGGCGTGCGCGGCACGCAAGACCTGAAGCTGGGCCGGCACGAGGGCCAGGCGACGGGCGCGCTGGGCTGGCGCCGCAACGCGGGCGACCTGCGGACGCGGGCCAGTATGTCCTTCGACGCCGGCGACCGCTTCACCGTCACCGGCGCGCCCGTGACGCGCAACAGCGTGCTGGCGGAGGCGGGTTTCAAGGCTCGCGTCGGCAAGCTCGCCGCCCTGGGCGTCAACTATGCGGGCCAGTTCGGCGGCGGCAATCGCGACCACTCGGCCAGCATCAACCTGAACTGGCGGTTCTAGCGCCTGCCCAATGCCGCAGAGCCGCAGAGCCGCAGAGCCGCAGAGCCGCAGCGCCGCAGAGCCGTGGGCAGCTCAGGCCACCAGGTTGTACAGGCAGTCCCCGCGCTCGGTCAGCGTGGGGAAGCGGCGGCAGGACACCACGCCGCTGGCCGGGAAACGCAGCGCCGCCGGCTCGCGCAGCGGCGTGTGATAAGGATGCAGATAGCCCGCCAACTGCCCCGCCGCCACCTCGCTGCCCACGGCGACGAGCGGCTCGAACAGGCCGTCTTCCGGCGCGTAGAGAAAGTGGTCCCGTCCCTGCGACCGCATCAGGCGTAGCGGCGGCGCGGCCTCGGCCTCCAGATCGGGCGCGTACCCGTAGTGCTTGAGCACGCGGCGCACGCCCTGTTCGGCGACCCGCAAGCCCGGCGGGCTTAGCGTGCCGCCGCCGCCGAGCTCCGTGGTCAGCGCGGGTATGCCCCGTTGGGTGGCCGCCGCATAGAGCGTGGTGGAGGCGCCGCCGCCTTCGCCGGTGGTCTGGATGCTGAGCGGGGCGCCGAAGACGCCCAGCAGTTCGACGATGCCGGCCTGCGCCGCCGCGTCGCGGCCATGGCGCGCCAGCGCGCAGGGCGTGTATTCCAGCGACTTGCCGCCGGAATGCAGGTCGATCGCCATGTCGCTCAGCGGAAACAACACGGTCTGCACGTAGTGCGCGATCATCGCCGTCGGCGCGCCATTGGCCTCGCCGGGGAACAGCCTGTTGAGATTGCCCGCGTCGATGGGCGAGGTGCGCCGCCCGGCCGCGACCGCCGGGAAATTCAAGGCAGGCGCGATGAGGATGCGGCCGCGCACGGCGGCCGCGTCCAGCTCGCGCGCCAGGCGCAGCAAGGCCACCTGTCCTTCGTATTCGTCGCCATGATTGCCCGCCGTCAGCAGGATGGTCGGCCCGGCGCCGTTGCGGATGCAGACCAGGGGCACGGGTATCCACCCATAGGCGGATTTGTCTGAGGAATACGGCACCCGCATGTAATCCGACTGCTTGCCGTCCGCGTTGAAATCGATGGCGCTCCAGACCCTGCTTGCTTCAGACATGACGCTTTCCTTGAGGGCGGTGCAATAGTCCGGCCGCATAATTCGTTAGGGAGTTCATTGGCGGGTCGGCGCCAGCAGGCGGTTTTCCAGCACGCGCACCGCCTGCGCCATGGCCACCGCCAGAATGAGGAAGATCACGCCCACCGAGACCATGGGCTCGGCATAGCGGAAGGTGTCCGAGCCGACCTCCATCGCCAGTCCCAGCATTTCCGGCACCGAGATCACGGCCAGGTAAGGCGTGGCCTTGAGCGCCGACACGAAATAATTGGCCATGGGCGCGGCGATATTGCGCAGCATTTGCGGCGCGATGACGTACAGCATCGCGTCCAGCCGGCCCAGCCCCAGCGCCTTGGCGGCGGCGAACTGGCCGGCCGGGATGGACTCGATGCCGCCCTTGAACACCTCGGCCAGGTAGCCGCTGTAGTACACGCTCAACCCCAGCACGCCGACCACCAGCGCCGGCAGGGTGACGCCGTATTGCGGCAGCACGAAGTACAGGAAATAGAGCTGCACCAGGACGGGCGTGGACCGGATGAAGTCGATGACGAAGCGCATGGCGTAGCCCAGCCAGCGGTTGGACCGGCGCAGCATTTCCAGGACGAATCCCAGCAGCGCCGAACCCACGCTGGCGGCCGCCGCCACCCAGATGGTGGTCCACAGCCCGCGCAGGATGGCCGGCATGACGGATACCGCGAAGGACAGGTCAAAATTCACGATTGCCCCTTTGCCCGGCGCTGACCCGGCGTTCCAGCCAGCGGCCGAAGATGGTGGCCGGATAGCAGACGATGAAGTACGCCACCAGCAGCGCCGTATAGATGCGCGCCGGGGCGTACTCGAGCTGCGAGATCTGCTTGGCGCGGAAGGTCATGTCGGTCAGCGCGATCAGCGACACCAGGGCGGTGCCCTTGACGAGCTGGATGAACTGGTTGACGAAGGTCGGCGTCATCGCCGCGAAGGCCTGCGGCAGTTCGATGGCCACGAGGATCTGCATGCGCCTCATGCCCAGGGCCCGGCCGGCCTCCACCTGGCCGCGGTCCAGCGATTGCAGGGCCGCCCGCACCGCCTGGCTGCCATAGCCGCCGATATTCAGCCCCAGCGCCATGGCGCCCACCGCCACGCTGGAGAGCACGATGCCGAAATTGGGCAGCGTGTAATACAGCATGAACAGCAGGATGATGACCGGGGAGCTGCGCCAGAACTCGATGATCGCGGTGACCGCCGTGTGCGCGGCGCCTCGCGTGAAGTACTGCAGCACGCCGAACACCAGCGCGAAGGGAACCGCGTAAAGCATGCCGCAGGCCGTGACGAGGGCGGTGATGCGCAAGCCCTCGAAAATACTGCCCAGCGTCGTCAGGAACTCCATGGCAGCGTCTCCCTCCGGCGCGCCGCGCTCAGTACTTGCCGTCGCAGACGGCCTGGGTGGTCACCGCCGGGGGCGCGACGTCGTCATCGGTGAAACCGTACTTCGCCATGATCTTGCGCACCGTGCCGTCGGCCTTGAGCTGGGCCAGGCGCTGGTTGTACAGGTCGCGCAGGGCAGTGTCCTCGGGGCGGAAGGCGATGGCCGTGTACATGGCCGCCGGCACGCCGTTGCGCACCAGGCCCGTGAAGGGCAGGGCGCGCTCGACGCCCTTGACCTTGGGATCCTGCAGGACCGACACCACGCTGGGCGCGGACAGCGTGGCGGCGTCGATGCGGCCGGCGATGACGGCCGAGACCAGCGCCTCGGTGTCCTGGAACTGGGTGATCCTCTCCTGCGGGACGCCGGCATCGATGGCGTTTTTGGTGTTCAGCGTGCCGCGGCCGCCGCCCAGGCGTATCTTGGGATTGGCCGTGATGTCGGCGTAGCTGTGGATCTTGTAGGGATTGCCGGCGGCGACGATGAGGCTGTCGCCCACGGCCAGGTCGGGCTCGCTGAAGATCACCGCCTTGCAGCGCTGCGGCGTGATGGCGATGCCGGAGGCGATCATGTCGGTGCGGTGCGCCATCATGCCGGGGATCAGGGCGCCGAATTCGCTGACCACGAATTCGATTTTCTTCACGCCCAGCGGCGCCAGCGCGGCGCGCACCAGGTCCGGGTGAAAGCCCACGGCCTCGCCCTGCTCGTCGCGGTAGCCCCACGGCGCCCGGTTGTGGATGCCGATGGTGACGCTGCCCTTTTGCGCCAGGGTTTCCTGCGCGGTGGCGGCCTGCGCCGCCGGGCCGGCAAGGCCCGCGCAGGCCAGCGCCAGCGCGGCGGCGGCAGCGGCGCGGTAGAGCCGATGAAAAATGCGCGCTTGTTTATGCATTTCTATTCCCCTTGAAGTCAGGCGGTGGTGGCGCGGCCGTGCCTTCAGGCCACGCGTGCCCCTAGCTGGGCAAGACGAAACCGAAGGCATTACAGCACCCGTCCTTTATTCCGTATAATATTAAAAATCGGCCAGTCTATTCGCTCAGGTTATAGGGCCGCGAGGGGGAAAAAATGAACCAGCGGCAGATTGAGGTCTTTCATTCGGTCATGCTCAACCAGACGGCCTCGCGCGCCGCGGAAGTGCTGCGCATCTCGCAACCGGCGGTGAGCAAGGCGATCCAGGAGCTGGAGCGGTCGGTGGGCTTCGCGCTGTTCGACCGCATCAAGGGGCGCATGGTGCCGACGCCGGAAGGGCAGTTGCTGTTCCGCGAAGTGGGCCAGTCCTTCATCGGGATGGTCCAGTTGCGCAACGCCGCCGCGCGCATCCGCGACTTCGGCACCGGCGAACTGCGCATCGCCTCGCTGTCGGCCTTGAGCACCACCTTGCTGCCGCTGGCCTTGCGCCGCTTCCAGTTGCAGCATCCGGATGTCGCGATCACCTACCAGTCGCGCATGTCGGCCGAAGTGCGCGAGCTGATGGACACCGGCCAGTTCGACGTGGGGCTGGCGGCCGACGAGATCGATTCGACGATGGTGGACGCCAAGCCCTTCGGCAAGGTGCGCGCGATGCTCGCCGTGCCGCCGGGCCACCCGCTGGCCGCCAGGCGGGAAATCCGGCCGCGGGACCTGCACGGCGTTCCCTTCATCGCGCTGGCGCCGCAGGACACTACGCGGCGCGAGGCCGACGAGATCTTGCGCGCGCAGGGCGTCCAGCCGCGGCTGGTGCTGGAAACGCCGTTCTCCATCACGGTCTGCGCCATGGCGCTGGCCGGCCTGGGCTGCGGGCTGGTCAATCCCTTGACGGCCAGGGGATTCGTGCCGCAGGGGTTGATATTGCGGCCCTTCGTCCCCGCCGTGCACTTCCGCACCCTGATCCTGTTTCCGACCAACCGGCGGCCCTCGCGCATCGTGCGCGACTGCGTGGCCCATCTCCAGCACGCCGCGCGCGAGCTGGAGATGATCACCGCCTGAGCGCGGCGCGCCTCACCGCTTCCAGTCCGCGTCGCGGAACCAGGCGCGCAGGTGCTCGACGAACAGACGCACCTTGTTGGGCAGGTTGCGCCGCGTCTGCACGATGGCGTAGATGTCCAGCCCCTCGGCCTCGTATTCCGGCAGGACCACCCGCAGCGTGCCGTCGGCGATGTCGTTCTCCACCATGTAGCGCGGGTGCATGGAAATGCCGTGGTCCAGCTTGACCAGGTTCTGTATCGACTCGCCGAGATTGGAGCTGAAGCTGCCGTTGACGCGCACCACGTGGGCGTTGCGCTGGCCGTCGGTGAAGGTCCAGTGGCCGGTGGGCGCCTTGAGGTGGTGGACCAGGCAGTTGTGCCGCTCCAGGTCGCGCGGCGTGCGCGGTTCGCCATGGGCTCGCAGGTAGGCCGGCGTCGCCACCAGCACCTGCGGCACCACGGTGATGCGATAGGCGATCTGGTTGGTGTCCTTCAGGCGGGGGGCGATGCGCACCGACAGGTCCAGGTTCTCGGCGATCAGGTCGCTGCGGCCGTCGTCCAGCAGCAGCGACACCTTGATGGACGGGTAGCGGCGCAGGAAGTCCTCGATGGCGGGCACCAGGTGCACCGCGCCGAAAAAAGGCGGCGTGCCCAGCCGGATGCGGCCGCTGGCGGTGCGCACCGGGCCCTGCACCAGCTCCTTCAGGCCGCGCACGCTCTGCGCCAGCATGTCCGCGTTCTCCAGCAGCAGGCGGCCGCTTTCGGTCAGGCTCACGTGCTTGGTGTTGCGGTTGAGTAGCTGGACCTCGAAATGCGCCTCCAGCCAGGCGATCTTCTTGGTCACGGACGAGTTGCTCACGCCCAGGCTTTCGGCCGCCTTCGAGAAGTTCAGGCTCTTGCCGACCTCGACGAAGACGTCCAGGCAGTCGATCAGGTTCACGCAGTCTCCACTCGCGGTTCGCGCCCGCCGCGCCGGCGGGCGGCAGGGGCGGCACTTTTTCCAATCTGGAAAAAATCATTTCGTTTTTCGCTAGTGTCGCCGATTCCTGGCGCTGCATACACTGTTTCTTCTCCAGCGCCGGCCCGGACGGAGACCCGGGCGATTCCCGGCGCGACAAAAACCGCGGAAGGCCGAGCGCTTTTCCCCTTCGACAAGACCGCGCGAGAGACGATGAGCGGCCCGCTATTGGACCATGCCAGCTTCGACTATCACCTCTACGGCACCCACGTGCGCTTCGGCGACGGCGTCGCCGCCGGGCTGCGCGCCGAACTCGATGCGCTGGATTGCCGGCGGCCGCTGATCCTGACGCAGGACCGCATCGCCGCGACGCCGCGCTACGCCGCCCTGGCGTCGCAATGGCGCGACCTGGCGCACCTGGAGTTGGCGGGGATTCCGCCCCACTCGAACGTCGGCCTGGTGACGGACCTGGCGGCGCGGGCGCGCGATTTCGGCGCGGACTGCGTGGTGGGGATAGGCGGCGGCAGCGTGGCCGACAGCGCCAAGGCGCTGGTGCTGCTGCTGGCCGAGGGCGGTGAACTGGCCGATCACGTCACCCGCTACGAACCGCCGCGCGGCGTCTACATCCCGCGCCGGGTGCGGCGCCAGTTGCCCATCGTCGCCCTGCCGACGACGGCTTCCGGGGCCGAGGCGACCTGTTCCTTCGGCGTGGCCGACGGCCAGGGCCACAAGCTGATGTTCTGGAACCGGCAGGTGTCGGCTTCCACGCTGCTCATCGATCCCGAGCTGGCCGAGGACGTGCCGCCGGCGCTGCTGAGCCAGAGCGCGATGAACGGCATCGCGCATTGCCTGGAAGGCCTGTATTCGAGCGGCCGCTCCCCGGTGTCGGACGCGCTGGCCGTGCAGGCGTTGCGCCTGTTCCAGGATGCGCTGGACGGCGACGCCGCCGACCACGATGCCAATTCCCACGACGCTCCCCATGCCAATGCCGGCGGGGCGGCGGGCGGGCAGCGGCCAGCCGATGAGACGGCGCGCCGGCGCCGCGCCCTTCTTGCCGCCGCCCACCTGGGCGGCATGGTGCTGGCCATGGCGCGTAGCTGTCTGCACCACGCGATCTGCCATGTGGTGGCGACGCGCTATCGGCTGGGCCATGGCGCGGTCAACAGCGTGGTGCTGCCGCACGCCGTCGCCTACAACGAAGCGGACCCCGCCGTGGCCGCGCGGCTGGCGCCGGCGCTGGCGGCGGTCAACCGGGCCGCCTCCCCCGGCACGGCGCCCCACGCATCGCTGCGCGCGTGGCTGCAAGACCTGCAACGCCGCCACGCATTGCCGGTCCGCCTGCGCGACCTGGGCGTGCCGGCGGACGGCCTGCCGGCGCTGGCCGAGCGCGTCATGACGGAGCGCGGGCTGGCCCTGAATCCCCGGCCCGTCGGCCAGGCCGACGCACTGGCCATCCTGCGCGCCGCGTTCTGAATCATTCCTGGAAGGAGACATCATGGAAATCATCCCCCTGGGCACGCCGCTGGGCGCGCGCATCGAGGGCATGGACCTCGGCCAGCCGCTGGCCGAGTCCGACTACCGCGCCATCGAGGCGGCGCTGGGCCGCCATGGCGTGGTCAGCTTTCCCCGGCAGGCCTTGAGCGCCTTGCAGCTCAAGCGTTTCTCGGAAAACTTCGGCAAGCTGGAGGTCAACGTCGCCAACATGTACCACGAGGCCGACCTGCCGGAGGTGATGATTCTTTCGAACATCGTCGAGAACGGCAAGCCCATCGGGCTGAGCGACGCGGGCCAGGACTGGCACACCGACATGTCCTACAGCCGCACCATCGCCTTCGCCAATGTGCTCTACGGCATCCGCATCCCCGTGCGCGACGGCAAGTCGCTGGGCAATACCGAGTTCTGCAATATGCACGCCGCCTACGACGACCTGCCGCAAGACCTGAAACGCGAACTCGACGGCATGACCATCACCCATGACTTCAACAAGTTCTGGGAAATGATGCGGCGCGAGAAGGGCAGCACCCGGCCGCCGTTGACCGAGGAGCAGCGCCGCCGCAAGCCGCCGGTCTCGCATCCCGTCTTCCTGACGCATCCGATCACCGGGCGCAAGGTGCTGTACGCCAATCCCGGCTACTCCATGCGCATCAACGAATTGCCCGAGGCGCGCAGCGCCGAGGTGCTGGATTTCCTCTTTCGCCATCAATTGCAGGAGCAATACCGGCATCGCCACAACTGGACCGAAGGCGACGTCCTGATGTGGGACAACATGGGGACCATCCACAACGCGGTGGCCGATTACCGTCCCGACGAGCCGCGCCTGATCAAGCGTTGCCAGGTCATGGCCGATAAATACTTTCCCGAGCTGTACGAGTAGCCTTTCCCGTGCCGTGCGCGGCCCGGACGACGCCGGGCGGACGCGCGGCCCCCAGGCTGGACAACAGCGATGCGGGCGCGGACGCGCGATGCATCGCGAATCAAGGAGACATGCATGAGAACCCGTAAATTCCTGGCCGTCCTGGCCGTGGCCGCGCTGGCGGCCTATCTGCCGGCCGGCGCGGCCCGCGCCGACGACTATCCCTCCCGCCCCATCCGCATGGAGATCGGCTACGCCGCGGGCGGCCCGACCGACGTGCTGGGCCGCATCCTGGCCAAGGAGATGAGCGATATCCTCAAGACCTCCATCGTGGTGGAGAACAAGCCGGGCGCCAGCGCCTCCATCGCCGCGGCCGACGTCATGCGTTCCGAGCCGGACGGCTACAAGGTGCTGGTGACCTCGCTGACCTGGAGCGTCAATCCGCTGCTGTATCCGGGCCGCTACAACTACGATCCGGTCAAGGACCTGACGCCGGTCAGCAACGTCTGCAAGCTGCCCATGGTGCTCGTGACCAGCTACAACTCGCCCTACAAGGACGTCAAGAGCCTGGTGGCGGACGCCCGGGCGCATCCGGGCAAGCTGACCTACGGGTCGTCGGGCGTGGGCGGGTCGGCCCACCTGGCCGCCGAGATGCTGGCGACCTCGGACAAGCTGAACATGGTGCACGTGCCGTTCAAGGGCAACGGCCCGGCCTTGCAGGAAATGCTGGCGGGACGCATCTCCTTCATGTTCTATCCCAGCGTCGGCATCGCCAACTACGTGCAGCAGAAGCAGTTGCGCGTGCTGGGCGTGGGCACCCGCGAGCCGCTGGCGGACTTCCCCGGCGTGCCCACCATGGAATCGCTGGGCTACCACGACTTCGACGAGGGATCGCCCTGGGTCGGCTTGCTGGTGCCGCCCGGCACGCCGCGCGCCATCGTGGACAAGCTGAACAATGCCGTGAACGAGGCGCTGGCGCGGCCGCAGGTGCGGCAACAGTTCGCGGCGCTGGGCGCGCAGGCGGTGGGCGGCACGCCCGAGCAGTTCCGCGACTTCCTGGTGCAGGACAAGGCGCGCTGGGCCGACGTCATCAAGCGCGGCAACGTGAAGGGCGAGGAATGAGCGAGGCGTGGACGTCATGATGCCGGGCCTGGACGATTGCTACTCCATCGAGCGCCTGCGCCAGCGCGCGCGGGCGCGCCTGCCGCGGCCCATCTTCGACTTCTTCGACGGCGGCGCGGAGGACGAGCGCACGCTGCGGGAAAATGCCGAGGCCTTCGCCGAGGTGCGGCTGGCGCCGCGCGTGCTGCGCGACGTCGCCCGGGTCGACCTGTCCGGCAGCCTGCTGGGCAGGCCGGCCGGCATGCCGCTGGCCATCGGCCCGACCGGGGCGGTGGGCTTCGGCCGGCGCGGCGGCGACGTCATGCTGGCGCGCGCGGCCGCCGCCGCCGGCATTCCCTACGCGCTGTCCACCTCGGCGACGGCGGCCATCGAGGAGATCGCCGACAAGGCGCCGGGGCGGCTCTGGTTCCAGGCCTATATCCTGCAGGACAAGGAGCGCCTGCATGACCTCGTCGCGCGGGCCGGCGCGGCGGGCTATGAAGCGCTGGTCATCACGGTGGACCTGCCGGTGGGCGGCAAGCGGGAACGCGATCTCGCCCACGGCCTGGCCTTCCCGATGAAGATCGGGCCGCGCAATTTCTTCCAGTTCGCCCGCAAGCCCGCCTGGTCGCTGGACATGCTGCTGCGGCGGCCGCCGGTTATGCCCAGTCTGGCCGGCCTGAACCGCATGGCCTCGGACCGCAAGGCCATGCGGTCGGTGGCGGGTCGCAACTACGATCCGGCTTTCGACCTGGCGGCGCTGGCCCGCCTGCGCGACCGCTGGCCGGGCAAATTGATCGTCAAGGGCGTGGTGCATGGCGGGGACGTCGAAGCCATCGTGCGGCTGGGCGCCGACGCGCTGGTGGTGTCCAACCATGGCGGGCGCCAGCTCGACGGCGGCATCGCCACCCTGTGGGCCTTGCCGGAGGTCGTGGCCGCGGCCGCGGGGCGCGTGCCGGTGCTGCTGGACGGCGGCGTGCGGCGCGGCAGCGACATCTACAAGGCCCTGGCGCTGGGCGCGGCCGGCGTGCTGACGGGCCGGGCCACGCTGTACGGCGTGCTGGCCGGCGGCGAGGCGGGCGCGGCCAAGGCGCTGGCCATCCTGCGCGACGAGCTGGCGCGCACCATGCAGCTATGCGGCACCCCGGCGCTGGACGCCATCGGCCCCGACGTGCTGCGCGTGCCCAGTCCCTTTCCGCCCCTTTCATCCTATTCACCCTGCCTGCCTCGGGCCGCGGCCGCCTGGGCCGCTTCCGTGCAGGCCGAAATGCTGGAGGAGAATTGAATATGTCCGATACGCTCCACGCCGCCGAGCCGGCTGCCGGCGGCGGTGCCATAGCTGCCTCGAACGCCGCCGCCCTGGCCTTGTGCCACAACCAGGTCATGGCCTTCTACCGCGACCTGGACGAGAACCGCTACGAAGACCTGGCCGGTCGCCTGGCGCCCGATGGCGTCTGGCACCGGCAGGGCAAGGTCCTAGACAGCCGCCGGGCCGTGCTGGACGCGCTGGCGGCGCGGTCGAGGACGCAGCGCATCCATCACCTCATCGTCAACCTGGTGGCGGACAGCCTGGATGACGGGCGCTGCCGCATGCGCGCCTATATGCTGGTGGTGCGCCACGACAGCGGCAGCGCGCCGCAAGGGCCGGCCCCGTTGACCGGCATCGAGAACATCCGCACCTTGCATATCGACCTGGTCCGTGCCGGCGGCGCGTGGCTGATCGCGGAAATGCGCGGGGATGAACCCACTTTCGCCGCCGCGCCGCCGGCGGCCGCTTGACCCGGCGCGCGGCTGGCCTCGTCCTTCAGGGCGGGGCGGGACAGCCGCCCGCCATTCCACGAATCAGGAGACGAGCATGAAATGGATACGGGCCCGCCTGGCGGGCGGCAACGAGGGGCAGGGAGGGGCGGACCGCGCCGCCGGGGCAGCGGCGCCGTTCCATGCCCTGCTGGACGGCGATCGCGTGTCGCCCGTGCGCGGCGACCCGTTCAAGGGGTACGAGAAAACGGGGGAAATCCTGCGCCTGGAGGACGTGCGCCTGGACGTGCCGGTGATTCCGCCCACCTTCTATTGCGTGGGCCTGAACTACACCAAGCACATCGCCACGGAAGGGCTGAAGATTCCGGACAAGCCGGACGTGGGGTATCGGGCCAACAATGCGCTGCTCGCCCACGGCGAGGACGTCGTCATGCCGGCCGACGCCACGAAGGTGCACTACGAGGGGGAACTGGTGGTCGTCATCGGCAAGCGGGCGCGCAACGTCAGCCCGGCCGAGGCGCGCGCCTGCGTGCTCGGCTACACCATCGGCAACGACGTCAGCGAGCGCAATTGGCAGAAATCGGACCGCACCTTCTGGCGCGCCAAGAATTCCGACACCTTCAAGCCCATGGGGCCGTGGATAGAGACGGACGCCGACGTCGACGCCATGGAAACCCTGGTCAAGGTGAACGGCAAGGAAAGCACGCGCTTTCACACCAACGACATGCTGTTCGGCATCGACACTTTCCTCAGCACGATGAGCCGGTACCTGACGCTGTATCCCGGCGACATCCTGTGGATGGGCACCGACGGCCACTCGCCCGATCTGGCCGACGGCGACGTGGTGGAGGTGTCGCTGACCGGCCTGGGGACGCTGCGCAACCGATTCGTGCGGGCGCGGTAGAGCGGTAGACGCGACGGGCGCCGGCCGCGCCTACTTGCCGCGCATCATGTCGATCAGGCGGCGGTCGCGCTTGGTGGGCCGGCCGTCGGCGATGGTCTGCGCGGGCTCCGGCGCGAGGCGGCGCATTTCCGCGGCATGGGCGCGGGCGGCCGCGCTCTCTGGGGTTTCCTCGTACAGCGTGCGCGCCACGGGCGCCGGCCCGCGCACGGCGCTGACCGCCACCACACGCACGTGCATGGCCGGGGTTTCCTTGCGCAGCGTAATCGTGTCGCCGGCGCCGACCTCGCGCGCCGGCTTGGCGGGCTGGTCGTTGACCAGCACCCGGCCCTTGCCGATTTCATCGACGGCCAGGCTGCGCGTCTTGTAGAAACGGGCGGCCCATAGCCATTTATCGAGGCGCAGTTTGTCGGTCACTGGATACCCTCCTGTCGCTGCGCGACCTCCTCCCCGAGGGAGGATTCGCGCTTGGGGCGGCCCGGCGCGTGCATGTTGTGCCCTCCTGTCGCTGCGCGACCTCCTCCCCGAGGGAGGATTCGCGCTTGGGACGGCCCGGCGCGCTCATGCCCGGTGCTGTCCTGGATTGCGGATAAGCCGCCATGATAGCGCGAGCCCGGCCGCGCGCTCAGTCGGCGTTTGCCGCCGCGGGAGCGATGCCGACGTAGCGCGCGCGGGGGCGGATGAGCCGCCGCGCTTGCGCCTGTTCCAGCGCGTGCGCCAGCCAGCCGACGCAGCGGCCCAGGGCGAACAGGACGAAGGGCGCGTCGGGCGGCAGGGCGTGGCGGGCGCAGCAGGCGGTGAGGGCGAAATCCACGCTGGCGATCTCGCCCACGCTGCGTTCAACATGGTCGGCGAGGTGGCGGTAGAGCGCCGGGGGGCGGGTGGTGGCCAACAGCATGGCGGCGCGCGGATCGCCCTCCGGATAAAGCGGATGGCCGAATCCGGGCAGCGGGCGCCCCTGCGCCAGCCAGGCGCGCACCGCGGTGTCGGCGCCTTGTCGCCGCGCCTGGCCGGCGAGGGCGGCGACGCCCTGCGTGGCGCCCGCGTGCAGCGGGCCGGAGAGGGCGGACAGGCCGGCCAGCACGCCGGCCGCGAGCGAGGCGCCGGTAGAGATGGCGACGCGGACCGAGAACGCCGACGCATTCAACTCGTGATCGGCCATCAGCACCAGCGCGCGCCGGACGAAGGTGGCGGCCGCCGGCTGCCGCCAGCGCGCGCAGATGTGATCGTGCAGGGCCACGCCCGCCGGCACCGGCGCGCCCAGCATGCCCGCGCACAGGCTGGCCATGACCTCGCGCGCCTCGGCGCATAGGGTGGCTGGCGAACGCCCCACGGTGGGCAGGTCCGTGCCGGCGCGCCGGGCCATGGCGGCTAGTCCGGCCGCCAGCGCCGGGCCGGGTCCGCTGGCGCCGTCATCGTCGTCGCTGCCCCGCGCGCGTCCGTTCACACGGGACGATACCGATGCCGACGCCGCTCGCGCTGCCGATGCCGAGGCCGACACCGTTCGCGCCGCTGCTGTCGCTGCCGATGCAGGTGCGGATGCCGATGCGGATGCCGATGCGGATGTGGATGCCGATGCGGATGTGGATGCGGATGCCGAGGCGGATGACGGCGGAGATGGCGGAGATAGCGATGCCGGTGGCAATTGCGATGCCGATGGCGCTGACGACTGCGTGGCCCGGGCCGCCGCTTTCCGCGCGGCGTTCGCGGGCGTGAACGACAGCGGTTCCGTCTGCCAGAGCAGGGCGGCGATGTCCTCCAACCGTGCCCGCGCGGCCAGCGCGATGGCGTCCTGCCCGCGATACCAGTGGCGGCCGTCGGCCACCGTGCAGATGGACGAGGGCAGCACGGGGTCGCCCCATTCGATCGCCTCGGCGGCGATGGTCGCCACCTTGCGGCGGCCGCGCGCCTGCTTCGCCGCGCGCAGCACGTCCTCTTCGCGGTATTCGCTGCGCCGGCTGTCCCGGGGATCGGGCCGCGCCCGGATGCGTCCGCGGCTGACATTGGCGTACAGTGTTTGGGGGCGCACGCCGAGAATGCGCAGCGCGTCCCGGGCGTTCAACCATGCCATGTTCTCGTTCTCCTGCCGTGCGTGGAAATGGGCGGGATTTTCAGGTCCCGCGTCCCGGATGCTCTCGGCGCCGCGCCTCCACGGAGGGCGGCGGATCGTACGCCCGGGGCGTGGACACCGCGCCGGCCGCGGCGCATCGGGGATGGAAGCCCTTGCCCGAGGCAAGGGCTGGATGTCGAAGCTGGGTATTGAAGGATCAATGTCGAAGTATTGAAGACTCCATGTCGAAGTATTGGAGGCTCGATGTTGAAGCTCGATGCTAAAGGCCCGATGTCGAAGCTTGATCTTAAAGGCCCGATGTCGAAGCCTGATGTTGAAGGCGTGATATCGAAGCTTGATGTTGAAGGCTCGATGTTGACGAGTGATATCGAAGGTTCGATGTTGAAAGCATGATATTGAAAGTTGAATGTCGAAGGCCTGATATTGATGAATAACATCAAGATTGACGTCAATGTTGCAGCGCTTATGCTGGCGGCATGGCGCGTCGGCTGTCAAGCGAGGACGGATGCGCCGATGCCGAAACAGGTACTCGTTGGAGACCATCATGATGGACAAAGCAAGGACAGATGAAGCCGGCGCCGGGGACGCGCCGGTGAGCCGCGAATTCCTGCGCCGCGCCGCCGAGGCGCTGCGATTGCCGCCCGGCGGCCTGGACGAGATCGCTTTTTGGGGCGAGGGCGTGCTGCCCTACGTGCTGCCGGTCGACGACTTCGCCGCCGCCACCGTGGCCGCGGCCGGCGCCGCGTTGCGCGCCTTGATGGGCGCCCGCGCCACCTCCGCCGGCGGCGGCTCCGCTGCGGCGGGCAGCAGCCCGGCGGCAGGCGAGAGGGAAGTAGCCGAGAAGGAAGCGGGCGCCAAGACCAACGCCCTGCCGCGCCTGACCGTCGATCGCCGCCTGACCGGCCTGTGGTTCGGGACGCCCCTGCGCTCGGTGGGCTGGGAGCTGCCGGCCTCGCGGGACAGCATCACCGGCGACTATCGCGCCGCCGATGGCTGGATACGCCTGCACACCAACGCCCCCAAGCACCGCGCCGCCGCCGTGGCGGCCCTGGGCTGCGCCGACGACCACGCCGCCGTGGCCGCCGCGGTCGCGCAGTGGCGCGCCCTGGAGCTGGAAGGCGCCGTGCTCGCCGCCGGCGGTTGCGCCGCCGTCATGCACACCCGCGCGCAATGGCGCGCGCATCCTCAGGGCCAGGCCGTGGCGGCGGAACCGCTGGTCGCATGGACCGAGCATGCGCTGGCCGCCGTCCCGTCATGGCGCCCGGGGACCGAACGCCCCCTGGCCGGCCTCAAGGTGCTGGACCTGACCCGCATCCTGGCGGGGCCCGTCTCCACCCGCTTCCTGGCGGGCTATGGCGCGGACGTCCTGCGCATCGACCCGCCCGGCTGGGACGAGCCCGCCGTGGCGCCGGACATCACGCTGGGCAAGCGTTGCGCGCGCTTGAATTTGCGCGATCCGGCCGACCGCGCGCGCTTCGAGGCCTTGCTGGCGCAGGCGGACGTGCTGGTGCACGGCTATCGTCCCGATGCGCTCGACGGCCTGGGCTACGGCGCCGCTACTCGCCGCGCCCTCAACCCCGGCTTGATCGACGTGGCCCTAGACGCCTATGGGTGGACCGGCCCGTGGCACGGCCGGCGCGGATTCGACAGCCTGGTGCAAATGAGCAGCGGCATCGCGGATGCCGGCATGGCCTGGCGCGACGCGCGGAAACCGACGCCCATGCCGGCGCAGGCGCTGGACCACGGCACCGGCTATCTGATCGCCGCCGCCGTGCTGCGCGGCCTGGCCATGCGGCTGGAGCGGGGTGTCGCCGTCGACGCGCGCCTGTCGTTGGCGCGCACCGCCGAGGCCTTGTTCGGCCTGGCGGAAGCAGCGGGCGAAGGGGCACGGGAACAGGCGGGCCTGCAAGTGCGCGACAGCGATTTCTCGGCGGAGCCGGAGATGACGGTATGGGGCCCGTTGCAGCGCGCGAAGCCCCCGCTGGAGATCGAGGGATCGCCCATGCGCTGGGATTACCCGGCCGGGCCGCTGGGCGCGGCCGAGCCTGCGTGGCGGCCATCCCCATCGGCGTGACGGCGGAAATGACGGCGGAAAGACGTTGGGATGGCGCTGGGATGATGCCGGAGCGATGCCGACGCCGAGAGCATGCAGGGGCTATGCCGGGATGACGCGCGGAGCCGGATGGGGGTCGGCCGGCTCGATGCCATGACCGGCGCCGGGCCGGCGTTCACCCCGAAGCAGGGAGGCCTCAACTGCCCAGCGTATAGAACTGCTGGCTGGCGATGAGGGTGGCGCCGCAGGACGTCTTCATGCCCTCGACCGCGGTCTTGCGGTCGGAGCCGACGTCCGGCGTTCCTTCGACGATGGTGTGCGTGCCGGCGCATTTCGGGCAGGTCACCCGGTCGCCGACGCGGGCCATGGGCTGGCCGAAGACCACGACGGTCTCGTCGCCCTCGACGACCACGCCGCCATGCGAGGTGCGGTCGCCTTTGCGTATGACAGGACGCGCCATGATGAATGATTCCGGGTCTGGCTGACGCGCGGCGCGTGTCAGCCCAGCGTGCCGTCCGGCGCCATGCGCACGTCGCCGGACACGAAGGAGCCGTCCGGCGCCCAGCGCACCGGCGCCTCGCCGCCGATGTAGCGGCCGTCGGGCGTGCGCTGCGGCGTGCCGGCGACGTAGGTGCCGTCCGGCGCGCGCGTGATCGCGCCGTCGCCGCCGACATAGGTGCCATCGGGGGCGCGGCGCGGCGTGCCGCGGTAGTAGTGGCCGTCGAAGGCCAGGCGGAAATCGGAGCTCATGGCTAGGCAGACCTTATCGTCAGGGTGGAACAAAGCACGAAAACAATGCGCGAAAACGATGCGCCGGATCGCGCCGCGGTCCAACGCAGCGAAGAATGATATGGGCCTTCGCCGACGCCATCATCATTATTCGTTACTCATTTTGTAAGAGAGCGTTTCGTCAACCTTCTGCTTGCCGCGCCGCTATGGGATCATCCCGTATCCCATTTTCTGCCTGGAGGGAGACGGGCCCCGGCCGCCGCGCCGTCCCGTTTTCTTCCCCATAACAATGACAGACCTCGATACCTTATTGCAGCCGATCCCGGGCCAGGACCCGTGCGGCGAAGACCTGGTGTTCTCCTCCGAATTCGACCAGATCCGTGAAGCGCGCCGCTTCGATGAACCGGGGCTGGAGCAGGGCGACTGGGTCATCGATCTCAAGGAAGCGGACTGGCCGCAGGTGGCGCGCCTGTGCGGCGACATCCTGCGCACGCGCAGCAAGGACATCCGCGTCGCGGCCTGGCTGACCGAGGCCTGGGCGCGCCGCGACGGCTTCGGCGGCCTGCGCGACGGGTTCCGCCTGGTCGAAGCCTTGTGCCGGGATTATTGGGACGGCCTGCACCCGCGCGCCGAGGACGGCGACGCCGCGCAGCGCATCGGCAACCTGGGCTGGCTGATCAGCCAGTCGCGGCAGGTGGCCATGGAGATCCCGTTGACGCGCAGCGAGGCGGGCCGTTACGGCCTGGCGGTATGGGACAGCGCCGTCCAGTTGGCCAACGCCATCAAGCGCGCGCCGCAGGATGCGTCCGAGCTGACGCGGGGCAAGGTTACGCAGGACCAGTTCGACGCCGCGCGCCGCGACACCGCGCCGGCCTTCTACTCCGAACTGCTGGTCGATCTCGATGGGTGCACGCAAGCCCTCGACAGCCTGGACAGGCTGTTGCAGGAGCGGCTGGGCGACGACGGGCCTTCGTTCTCGGCCTTGCGCGAAACCCTGCGCAATGCCTCGGACCTGGCCGCCCGTTTCGCCCGCGACGCGGGCCTGCTGGTGCGCGCCGAAAGCGCCGCGCCTGCCGCCAGCGCCCTGTCCGGCCAGCCGTCCCCCGCCGATGCCGAGGCGGCCGCGCGCGGCCCCGTCGAACGCCTGGAGCCCACCATGACCATTCCGCCTTCGTCCCCGGCCGCCGCGCCGGCCGCGCGCGGCCCGATCCAGACGCGCGACCAGGCCTTGAACCAGTTGCGCGAGGTCGCCGAATTCTTCCGCCGCACCGAACCCCACAGCCCGGTCGCCTATCTGGCGGACAAGGCCGCCAGTTGGGGCGAGATGTCCCTGCACCTGTGGCTGCGTACCGTGCTCAAGAACGACCAGGGCCTGTCGGACCTGGAGGAATTGCTGGGCGTTCCCAAGACGGAGTGATGGTGGAAATCGCCATGGCGGAAAGCTAGCTTCCCGCCCGGAACTCGATCCGCCGGTTCTTCGCGCGGCCCTCCGCCGTGGCGTTGCTCATCAAGGGCTGGTCCGGCCCCACGCCCACCGCGTCGAAGCGGGCCGCCGGCAATCCCTTCTCCACCATGTACGCCTTGACGGCGTCCGCGCGGGCCTGGCTCAGGGCCAGGTTCGTGGCCCGGCTGCCCGAGCTGTCCGTGTGGCCGATGATCTGCACCTTGTCCGCGCGGATCCTGGGCAGCACGTTGGCCACCTCGTCCAGCAACTCCCGTCCGCGCGGCGTCAAGGTCGCGCTGCCGGTCTCGAACTCCACCGTGCGGTTGGCCAGCAGGTTGTCGAGCATCCCTTGCTCGTCCTTCCCCGCCGCCACCCGCAGGCCGTTGACGATCTTGTAGGTCGGATTCAGCGCCGTCGCCAGGGCGCTGGCGATCTGCTGCCGCGAGGCCTCGTTCTGCACCTCGCCGCGCAGGCTGATCTGCGTGCCGTCGATGTCCAGTTGCCCGCGATTGATCTGCTTCAACGGCGGCGAGATCATCTTCCCGACGTGCGCGCTCCAATTGGGCGGCGCCACCACGCCGCCCACGTCGATGCGGTCGATCACGTTCCCCACGCCGTACAACTGCTGCAGGCGGGCCAGCACGTCGGCCTTGGTCGCCTGGTCGGGAACGGCCCCGCTGGCGACCACTTGCCCCGGCTGGGGAACCACGTTGGCGGGCACCACCGTCGCCGCGTCCTGGGCGGCGCAGGCGCCGGACAGCGCGAGGGCGGCGGCAAAGAAAGCCAGGCGCATGTTCATGCTCCGATAAAGACTTCGCGGAAGGTGTCGAGCGCGGTGCGCAGCGACAGCTTCGGTTGATCCAGATAACTGGACAGCTTGGCCAGCCCGTGGCTGGCGTTCACGTGTTCGTTCACCCACGGCGCCTGGTCCAGCAGGATGTTCTGCGCCGCCAGCACCTGCGGCGTCGACAGCAGGCTGGCCAGCGTATGGGGCGACGCGCCGCGAAAGCCGATGACCAGCCGCGGCTTGCCGCCGATGCGGCCGACGAAGGTCGCCACCTCGAAGTCCGCCAGCGCCAGGAAGGGCGTCACCAGCGTCATCCAGTAGGCCGCCACCAGGTTCGCGTACAGCGGATCGCTGGGCAGCGGCAGCGCCAGCCCCTGGTCCAGGTGCGAGGCGCCGCTGTTCATCACCGGCTCCAGCAGGATGCCCAGCGCCAGGATGATGTCGTGCAGCCGCGCCTGGTGGCCGTCGCCGCGCAGCATGTGCTCCACGCGCTCCAGCGTCTGCACGTCGGCGAAGGTGTCGAAGCCGTCGTCCGGCGCGATATGGATGGCGCCTTCCAGGCTGTTCAGGGATTGCAGGCCGGGATTGGAGTCGGCCTCCGTCATCAGCGTCGTCGTCACCGCGTCCAGCCGGTTCCAGAGACGGCTGAACGACACCGGGCTGCGCGCCATGAATTCCTGCGGCCGCGAGACTTCCAGCGAGGTCGCGCTGAGGAAGGGGAAGCGCCGCCCCGACTGGTCCCGGCTGGGGCGCAGGTGTCCCGCCACGGCAATCTTGCTGCGCGGGCCCAGGAAGGCGAAATTGAAGCCCTCGGCGTCGTCGTACAGCGTCTTCCAGTGCGGATCCTGGGCCAGCAGCTCCATGGTGTTCGCGGCCCAGGCGTCCAGGCTGGCCATCAACTGGGGATGCGTGGTGCTGCGCACGAAGTCGCCGCGCGAGGGGATCTTGCCGAAATAGGCCGCGCGGTAGGCCGGCGATTGCAGGGGCGCGTTCATTGCTTGCCTCCCGTGCGGACCGGGGCGGCGGCGCGGTTGTCCGCCAGGTTGGCCGGCGTGGCGGAGACCACGGCCTGGGGCAGGCGCAGATTGCGCAGGCCCTGGCCGCTGGAGGGTTCGCTGGCGCCGGAGCCGGCGGCCTGGGCATTGCTGATGATACGCAGCGTGACGGGGACCGAAACGCCGGCTTTGGACCAGGTCATATTGAAACTACCGTCAGGATTGGAAGTGCGTTGCGCCGAACCGATGAGTTTCTCCAGGCCGTAGCGGCCGGGCTCGTTCACCACGTCCACCACGCTGCCGTCGAAGGTGGTGGCGGTGATGCGCGCGCCGGGCGCGCCCTGCGCGTTGGGCCACACGAAGTTGACCCATTGCGGCGGCGTATTGCGGTAGCGCAGTTGCTGGCCATCGATCTCGATGGTGTATTCGGTCACGCCCTGCGCGGGCTTGGGCTGGATCTGGAACAGCGTCTGGGGCTGCGCCGCCGCGCCGCCGCCGGCCGCCGCGCCCGACAGCGGGGCCACCCACTGGGCGAAATTCGCGGTGAAGGTCGGCAGCAGGTTGATGCCCAGGTCGCCCCAGGTGCGCGCCGTCAGCACGTCGCCGCGCCGCACGGTCAGCGGGCTCAGCGTATCGGACACGTACTTGGCGATGGCGCCTTGCGGACCGAAGATCTGGCCGATCTCCTGGGCGCTGGCTTCCACGGTGGCGTTGGGCGAGAAGGGATACTTCTCGGCCAGGTCCTGGTTGAACGGCTGGTAGATCTGCGCCGTCCACACCTTGTTCAGCTCGCGCTCGGCCGGTTGCAGCGTGACCGCGTAGGCCTGCACCAGCGGACGCACCAGCAGCGGGCGCAGCGTTTCGCGCTGGGCGTCGCTCAGCCCCGCCAGCATCTGCTCGTCCACCAGCTTCAGGGCGTCGGCCAGTTCCGATTCCTTGCCTTCCAGCGTCTGCCGCATCAGCACCAGCGCGCCCGGTCCGGGATCGCCCTGGTTGTTGAGCAGGTTGAAGCGCGTGCGGATCTTGGACAGGGCCGCCATGTAGTTGCCCAGCAGCGACTGGTTCTCGTGCGCCACCACCAGGCGCGCGACGTCGGAGAACTCGCGGCCGACCGGTCCCATGGGCAGCGTGTTGCCGGGGTTCTCCTTGACCTGCGGGGCGGTGCTCTGGCGCAGGACTTCGCGCTTGAACCAGGCCACCACGCCGGTCTGGGTCTGTTGCAGGCCCGTGCTGATCAGCGACGGGTTGTCCCAGGAAGTCTGGTCGTACGCGGTGTTGATCAGCTTGGCGATGGGCGAGGTCTGCGGATCGCCCAGGCGGTTCATGGCGTCGACGGCCTGGCTGAAGCTGGTGAAGGGCTGGATGCTGACGCCGCCGAGGAACTTCTTCCATTCCTCCGCGTATTCCGTCTTGTACATCGTCTCCAGGCTCTTCTGGATCTGCTCCGGGCTGCCTTCCAGCGTCAGGTCGTCGCGCGCGTTCACGCCCAGCACCCAGTCGGTGGTCTGCAGTTCCTTGCTGGAGGCTTCGCGGATGGCGGGCTGCACGTATTGCTCCCAGGCCTCGCGCGTGAACGTGCCGGGGATGGCGTAGCTGCCGGCCATCACCACGCTGTCCTGGTTGCCGACGATGCGCGCCACCGTCATGGTCTGGAAGCGCGTGGCGGCGCGCGCCTTGATGGTGGCGTAGGCGCGTTCGCGCGCCGGCATGCCCTGCATCACGGTTCGCAGGCTGCCCCGGGTTTTCTCGACCAGGGCCAGGTTCAGGTTGATGCGCGGCCACTCGGCGTCGGAGGAGCGCGAGGCGTAGAAGGAGATCATGCGCTCGGCGTTGCGGATCAGCGCGTCGCGCGGCATGGTGCCGCGGTTGGTTTCCAGCCAGCCGCGCCAGAAGCGCGTGATCTGGTCCGACAGGTGGGTCGGATCGACGTGCTCCCGGTTGGACATCATCAGGTAGGTCTTCAGCGCGTTATAGGCGTCCTGCGGATTGTTCGGCGAGGAGTCCTGGAACAGCGTGTCGGGCGCCGGCGCCGACACCGGCACGGGACGCGCGGCAGGCTGCCCGTTGGCGGCCGCGGCGCCGCCGTGCTCGCCGAAATTGCCGACCCGCGCCAGGTAGTCTTCCAGGCTGCCCTTGACCGGCATCAGCATGATCTGGTTCAGGCCCGCGTAGTACTCCTGCAGCAGGCGGTGGCGCAGCGCGTCGCCCTGGTACAGCCCCAGGCCCAGCGACAGCGGATGGCTGGCCGCATAGCGGTCCAGTTGCTCGATGCGGTCCTGGAGGATGTCCATCGCTTCCAGCCGGCTTTGCAGGTCGGAGCCTTCCTGCTGCATGCGCACGACCTTGTCGAGGTCGGCCTGCACGTTCGAGGCGAGCTGGCGGTTGCCCATGTAGGACCAGCTCCAGCCGCCCAGCACCAGGCCCAGCGCCAGCACCAGGCCGAAGAAGCCCAGGTAGCGCATGCGCACCTTGCCGGGACTGGCGTGCTGGCGCACCAGTTTCTTGTCGGCGAAGATCACGTTGGAGAACAGGTCGCGCAGGAAGAAGCCGTTGTGCGAGGACACGTTGTGCGTGGACTCGCGGCGCGCCGGCGCCAGGGCGAAGCGCTCGGCCAGCTTCTCGGTGGAGATGCTGCGGGCGGTGCCTTCCTGCAAGGCGCTGGTGAAGTAGAAGCCGCGGAAGATGGGCTTGTACTGGAAGGGGTTGGTCTCGAACAGCGTGGACAGGAAGGTGCGCAGGGCCGGCTTGATCGACGCGAACTCCAGCGGGAAGGTGAGCAGCCCAGGCGGCAGGCCGCCGGCGCGGCGCAGCGAAATCTGCGCGGTGCCCATTTCCTTCAGGCCTTCGTAGAGCTCGTCGAAGCGGGCGTCGAACAGCGCCAGCACGTCGCGGCTTTCCTCGGCGCCGTAGGGCAGGGTGGCGCCCCAGACGCGGTTGCGCTCGCGTTCGTCGCTGTCGGCGAAGAACTCGTCGAAGCCGGCGATCAGGTCGGCCTTGGTGAAGATGATGTAGACGGGGGCAAAGACCTCCAGCCGGTCGATCAGCTCCTGCACGCGCTGGCGCAGGTTCTTGGCCAGTTCGATGGCGAACTCCGGCCCGGACGCCGACAGCTCGTCGATGCTGGCGGCCACGATGATGCCGTTGATGGGCGCGCGCGAGCGATGCTTCTTCAGCAGGTCCAGGAAGCCCAGCCACTCGTCGCGGTCCTCCTCGTGCACCGAGTAGCGGCCCGCGGTGTCGAGCAGGATGCCTTCCGTGGTGAAGAACCAGTCGCAGTTGCGCGTCCCGCCCACGCCGCGCACGGCCGCGCCGTTCTTGTCGGCGAAGGGAAATTGCAGGCCCGAATTGATCACCGCGCTGCTCTTGCCGGCGGCCGGGTTGCCGATGACGATGTACCAGGGCAGTTCGTACAGCGCCTGGTTGCCGGACAACTGGCCGATCTTGGACGTCTTGATGGTGCGCACGGCCTGCGACATGCGTTCGCGCAAGGCCTGCACGTCGCCCCGCGTGGTGCTCTTGCCGGTCTGCGCCTGTTTCTCCAGCACGTCGCCCAGTTGCGCATTGGCCTTGCGCGAGCGAGCGCGGCGGATCAGGAAGACCAGCAGCCATAGCGCCAGGAAGACGGCGAGCGCCGTGCCGGCCCAGGTCAGCCCGGTCTCCGGCGTGTCGGCCAGGAGGAACAGGAAGACCAGCAAGGCGATCAGCCCGAAGACGATGAAGGTCCTCGGGCTGGACGCGATGCGGGATAGCCATGAGCGGACATCGCTCAGGAAGCTGGTGAAGCTGGAAAACAGTCCGGAAGGGCTGGTCATGTCTTTGACGGGGGGGAAGGATTCGTCGGAGGATACGATTCGAAGCCGGCCACGACGGCGATGCCGCGCAGCCAGGGATCCTGGGTCAGGGCGGCCAGCACCGGGGCGTCGAGTTCTTCGCTGGCGTCGGCGGCCAGCGCCAGGGCCAGCAGGGCCGCTGCGGCGCCGACGTGGCCGCAGCGGTTGCCCGCGGCGAGGCAGTCCTGGTTGGGATCCAGGTGCGGCGTGACGGCGGCGGCCAGTTGCAGGGTCTCGATGGGCCGGCTGCCGCGGTGGTCGGCGTCGCTCACCAGCGCCGCGAGGCTGTCGGCGGCCAGGCCATGTTCCTGCAACAGCGCCTGCGCCAGGCCGGGCAGGGCGGGATCGGCCGCGGCGCCGCGCGCGTCGGCGGAGACCGCGCGCCGCGCGTGAGGGGCGAACACGGCGATGCGCTGGCCCGGGGCCGGCACGGCGGCCAGCAGCAGCGCGGCGGCGGCTTCGCCCGGCACCAGGCCTTGCGGCTGCTCCGCCGTCATCAGGCGGCGCTGGCCTTGCCATGCGCTGGCGCGGCCCTGGCTGATGTAGGAGTCCGCGGCGGCGACGATGCGCAGCGGCGGCGGTTCGGGCAGGTCCGTCGCGCCGCGGCGGGCCGGGCCGGCGCTTCTCGCGGCGGGCGCCGCGGGGATGTCCTTGCCGGACGGCGCCGCGGCGGACGGGTTTTCAGCGGAGGCGTTCGCCCGGGCTGCCACGTTCGCCCGGCCTTCCATCTCGCCGGTCCGCGTGGCCAGGACATGCAGATGCGCCGGCACCGTGGCGTCGTCGGCCACTTCATGCGCCACCAGGGCCAGCCGGCTGGCCGGCCACGCGGCGCCGGGCGCGGCCACGCCGCGCAACGCGGCGCCCGCGACCTGCATGGCCCGTTCGCGCGCGGCGGCCGGCCATGCGCCGGGCAGCATCAGGTCGACGTGCAGCATGGGCCACGCGTTCTCGCGTTCGTCCGGGCCGTCGGGCATGGCGGTGACCAGCAGGTGGTCGACCGCGCGGTCGCGCGCGTCCTCCAGCACCGCGCGCAGCAGGGCAGTGGCGCGCAACGGCTCGTCTTCCAGCGCCGCCGCCGGCGCGTCGGCCGCCCGCGCCTGCTCGCGCAGTGCGGCGGTATCCAGCGTGGAGACGCACGCCGCGAAGACCGGGAAGCCGCGCACGTCCTTCAATTGCGGATCGAGGCCGGGGCGCGACTGTTGCGCCAGCTCCGTCCGGATGGCGGCCGGGCTGACGCCGGCGGCCGTGCGCGCGGCCACGCCCAGCACCGCCAGCCGCGCGGGCGGGACGGCGGGCGCGGCGACGGCCTCGGCGGGCGCCGCCGGCGCGCTGGCCTCGGGCTTGGGCGCGCGCGCCGCCCGGGCCACGCGCAGGCCCAGCCATCCCAGGCACAGCAGGGCCAGCGGCAGCGCGAAGAGGAACATGCCGATGTCCACCGCCGTGGGCAGCGCGCGCGTTTCCTGCCACCAGATGATGACGGCCAGCCACACCACGCCGAATACCAGGGCGATGATCAGACCGGACTTGAGGAGACGGGACATATTTCGGAAGCGAGGACAGCGTTGCGTTATTGGTTATGTTGCGGGTCGGGCGTCGGCATGGCCGGCGCCGTCAGCGGGGCGGGGGCGGCGCGCCCAGCTTGACCCCCGGCTTGTGATATTCCACGTGGCCCAGGTCCATGAGCTTCCAGCGTCCGCCCCAGGTCAGGCCAACGCGCTCGGCCACTTCGCCATAGAGCTGGTAGCCGCGCAGCGCCCAAGGATCCTTTTCCGAGATGACGATCTTGCCATCGCGCAGGAAGGCGTTGTCCGCGGCCAGGCCGTATTGGTGATAGCTCTGGTAGGCGCCGGCGTGGGTGACGGTCGAACCGCCCTTGTCGAGCAATTCCTGCTGGCGTTCGGGGCTGCGGTAGCCCTCGATCAGCGCCATCTGGTAGCCGTACTCGTCGCGCATGATCTGGTAGGCCAGCAGCAGGCGCTGGCGGAAATCCGGGTCGAGCAGTTCCCAGTCGCGGCTGGCCGTGACGATGCTCGGCCGGATCATCACCACCTCGGCGGTGGTGAAGGCTTCGGGAGGGACCGGCGGGGGCGGAACCAGCCTTTCTCCGGCCAAAAGGGCTTCAATTTGTACGTTAGGATTTCGTAAATCCGCCTCGTAAACAAATGTGTGATTGTGTCTCATGAGGAAAGCAAAAAGGGTCGGAAGAGACACCACGATCAGCACGCCCGCCGTTTGCCAACGGTGGCTTTTTACATATCCGCTTACGCCGCCGGCAACCCGGCCAAGACCCCCCAGGAAACCGCCCACATGACCCCCGGCCCGCTCTGTCGAACGGGCCACGCCCCGCCGCAGGCCGTGCAGGCAGGCGCGCAATCCCCGCAGCGTGGTGGTGCGCAGCGCGGGGAAGAACAGCCATGCCGAGATGCAGACGGCGGCAAGGAAATAGACGGGTAAAAGGATGAGCAAAAGAGGTCTCGGTGGGAAAGGCGTAATCTTTTGTCTTAACTGCGGTTGAAGCAATAGCGGCAACGCCTCAAACTCGCGTCTGAGTTCCTGAAATCGTAACAAGGTGCAATGCCCGATGGGCATGACGGCATCGCGATCGACGACCGGGATAAACGGAGGGGCATGCACCCTCGAACCACGGGTTAGACGCATGGCACTAGACGACGCGACATCGGCCGCACCCGGCCGGACGCCCAGCCTGTTGGCGGGACGTTCGGACGCGGGCGCGCGCGATTCCCAATCGTCGAGAATCCTGGCAGCGCTGGAAGGCCGCGCGCCGCAACCGGAACGGCAGCACATGCCGGCCGCGCGCGCGCGTTCGTCCCGCGCATGGTGGCTATTGGTTCTTCTGCTGTTGATAGGCGCCGGCGGCGGCGCCGCGTGGTGGCGCATCCAGCAGCAAGGCAAGGCCGCGCCGGCGCCGGGCGGCTCCATCATGGCCAATGCGGGCGGGCAGGGCGGCGGCGCGGCCAATGGCGCCGCGAATCCGGGCCAGGCCGCCGCGCCGGGCAGCGGGGCCACGGCCAACGCCTCGGCGGCATCGACGCCGGCGCCTGCCGCGTCAGGGCCCGCTGCGTCGGCGAACGGTCCCGGCGGCGCGAACGGCGCCGCCGCCCAGGCCCAGCCCCCGGCGCCCGCGCCGGCCGCCATCGTCGACGCCCCGGTTTCGAACCGGGAAGCGACGGCGGACGCAGCCCCCGGCGCGCGCGGCGAACGCGAGGACCCGCCGCCGTCGAATCCCCTGTCGGCCCTGGCCGCCGCCGCGCCCGCCGCCGCGCCCGCCGCGGCGCTGCCGGCCGCCCCAGCCGAGAAGGGCAAGGCGCCGGACGGCAAGGCCGCCGAGGGCAAGGCGGACGCCAAGTCCGCCCCGCACGCCGCGCGCAACACGAAGGCCAGGAAGAAGTCCGATGGCGACGCCGCGCTGCTCTCCGCCTTGATGGCCTACGGCCTGCCGCCGCCCTCCACGGGGGCCGTGGCGACCTTGCCGGGCACGCCGCTGGCCGAACGCCTGCAGCAGTGCCGCCGCAAACCTTTCCTGGAAAGCGAGCAATGCCGCCTGCAGGTCTGCGCCGGGCAATGGGGCCTGGCGCCGGAATGTCCCAACCCGCAGGCGCAGACCCAAGCGCCCGCGCGCCCTTGATGCGCCTTACCCGTACCGCGACGTGCCGACCATGACGACGAATGCCCTGGCCGACCTGCTCAGTTCCAACGCCCGGCTCTACAGCCTGGAGGGCGAGGGCGCGCTGGCGCGCCTGCACGTCGAAGCCTGGATCGCCCGCGAGGGGCTGTCGGACCTGGGCGAGATGCGCGTCCTGGCGCTCGCCGACGACGCCGCGCTGGATCTCGACGACATGGTCTCGCGTCCCGTGACGCTGTGGACCACGCGCGCCGACGGCAGCCGCGACGGGCGCAGCGGCGTGGTGCGCGAGGCCGAGCTGCTGGCCGGCGACGCCGGCATGGCGCGCTACCGCCTGACGGTCGTGCCCTGGCTGTGGCTGGCGACGCAGCAGCGGCGCAGCCGCGTCTTCGAGCAGCGCGCCCTGCTCGACATCGTGCAGCACGTGCTGGACGGCTATGACGGCTGCACCAGCCAGATCGCCGACGACGTGCAGGCGTACCTGGACGATCTGCCGGTGCGGCCCTACACCACGCAATATCGCGAATCCGACTACGACTTTGTCTCGCGCCTGCTTGCCGAGGCCGGCCTGGGCTGGACGGCGGTGGAGGACGGCGAAGCGCCGCTCAAGCATGCCGTGCGCATCTTCGCCGACAGCCGCGGGCTGCCGGAGGATGCCGAGTCCGCCCAACAGGGCGTGCGCTTTCATCGTGCCGACGCCACGGAGTCGCGCGATACGGTGCAGGAGCTGGCGCGCCGTTTCCGGCAGGGCGCCGGCCGCGTCGCCGTGCTGGGCTGGCATGCCGGCGGCAAGCATGCCGTGGCGGGCGAAGCCAGCGCCGGCGATGCGGGCGACGACGACGCCCTGGTCTCCGAATGGTATGAAGCGGCGGGCCACGGCGCCTTCGAGAACGAAGCCCATGCGCAGCGCCAGGCGGCCGTCGCGCTGGAAGGCGTGCAGGCGCGCAGGGAGACCTTCACCGGCCGCGGCGGCGTGCGCACCTTCCGTTGCGGGACGCGCTTCCGCCTGGAAGACATGTCGCCGCTGGGGCCCTCCGGCGAAAGCGGTTTCGAACCCGTCTTCGCGCTGGTCCGCATCGAGCACGTGGGCGTGAACAACCTGCCCGTCGCCTCGCGGGCCGCGCTGGAGACCCGGCTCGGCGGCATGGCGCAATGGCTGCATTACGACACGCCGCCGGCGCCTCCCGGCGCGCGCCGGGAGTTCGAGGCGCCGGGCGGCGCATTGGGAGCCGCGGATCCGTCGCGCGGCAAGCCGGCGGCCGGCCTGGATACGGACACGGGCGAGGACGTGCAAACGCCCGATGCCGCCGTGCTGGAGAAGGCCCGGAAGGTCGGCTACGCCAATGCCTTCGACGCCTTGCGCTGCGACCGGCCCTGGCGGCCGGCGCTGGCGGGGGGCCGCGGCGCCCGCTTCAACGGAGCGCCGTCGGCGCACGGCGTGCATACCGCCCTGGTGGTGGACGCGGAAGGCCGGTCGCAGGCCGACGGCAACGAGGAAATCCATCGCAACCGGCGCGGCGACGTGCGCGTGCGCTTCCACTGGCAGGAAGCGCAGAGCGACGGCGAAGCGCACAGCCGCTGGGCGCGCGTGGCGCAGCGCCAGTCCGGCGCGGGCATGGGCATGACGTTCGTGCCGCGCATCGGCCAGGAAGTGCTGGTGCGCTTCCTGGACGACGATGTCGACCAGCCGGTGGTCGTCGGCGCGGTGTACAACGGGCGCGGCGAGGGCGGCACGCCGGCCACGCCGGGCGGACGCACGGTGCAGGAAGCGGATACCTCGGCCTTCGCGGCCGCGCGCGACATGATTCCCAGCGGCCAGGCCAACCTGGCGGGCGGCAACGCCCCGGCATGGCATGGCGCCGCGGCGGCCGACGACGCGCATCGCAACGCCGCCGCCTTGAGCGGCTTCAAGAGCAAGGAATTCGGCGGCGCCGGCTACAACCAGGTGGTCTTCGACGACAGCGACGGCCAGCAGCGCCTGCAGCTCAAGAGCACGCAGTCGGCCACCGAACTGAACCTGGGCCACATCATCCACCAGGCCGGCAATTACCGCGGCGGCGTGCGCGGCGCCGGCGCCGAGCTGCGTTCCGACGCCTATGGCGCGGTGCGCGGCGGCGCGGGCGTGCTGATCACCTCCTATCACGGCGACGGCGCGGACCCGGCGGGCGAGGCGAGCGGCGCGCAGGCGCTGGCCAAGCAGGCCGACAAGCTGTCGCGCAGCCTGGACAAGGGCGCCGCGGATCATCAAGGCGTGCGCCTGGCCGCCGCGGCGGGCACCGAGAAACCCGACACCAGCGTCCTGGATGCGAGCAAGGCGCCGCTGGCCGCCATGCAGGCCGCCGTCGCCACCAGCGTCTCGGGCGAGGACCTGCCCACCGCGCGCGGCGACGCGGCCCGGCTGGACTCGCAGACGGGCGACGGCAAGGTGCCGCACCTCGGCGGCGCCGCGATCTTCGTCGCGGCGCGCGCGGGCCTTGTGCAGACCGCCGGCGCGCATATGCAGGTCACCGCCGGCGAGACCGTGCACTGGTCCGCGGGACGGCACCAGAACCTGGCTTCCATGGGCAGCGTGCGCGTGCACACCGGCCAGGCGCTGGGCGTGGTGGCGGGCGTGCAACGCGGCGGCGAGCCGGCGCTGAGCCTGGTCGCCGGCCAGGGCCCGCTGCTGGTGCAGGCGCAGCAGGACACGCTGACCGTCACCGCGCGCGAAGCCGTGCACGTCGCCAGCGCGTCGGCGCAGGTCGAGCTGGCCGCGCCCAAGCGCATCCGCATCGCCACCGCGCAGGGCGCCAGCATCGTGCTGGAAGGCGGCAACATCACCGTCAACGCGCCGGGCCGCATCGACGTGCACAGCGCGGACAAGCAATTCACCGGGCCGGATTCCATGTCGTATCCGCTGCCGGCCTTCGCCCAGGGCGAGGACGAGCCCTTCAAGCTGGGCCTGCGCCTGCAGGACATGCCGGGCGCCCACGGCGTGGCGCCCGAGGGCGAGCCCTGGCGCATCGTCAAGGTGCCGGCCGACCTGGCGTCGGTCGACGAGGGCGGCCGGCTGGACCCGGCGCTGTTCGACGCCGATCAATGGGACGAGGTGCTGTTCGAAGGCACCACGCCCGCCGACGGCACGCTGGCGCTGGACGAATCCCAGCAGCGCGCGCTCAACGCCAAGGTCACGCAGTACCCCGGCCGCGTCTGGCTGGTGCGCGGCCTGCATGCGCAGGCCATGACGCCAGCGCGCTACAGCACCGATGCCGCGCAGACGTCCTCGAACAAGGTGCTGGATGCGTTGAACTTCGCCCGCAACGGCACGCGGCTGGATGGCGCGCATGCCGATTGGCTCGGCGAGCATGCCATCGCCGACGGCGACGTCCAGGGCGTGGGCGAGCTCAAGCCCAAGACGGACGCGTGACGATGCGCCCATTCCCATAACTATTCTTTCTGCATCGGCCCGCCGGCCGCTCCGTTCGACAAGCCGGCACCGAACCCTGCATCATGCCCGATCTCGATATCGACAAATACACAGCGCAGATCGTGCCCGACACCATGACCACGGTGTCGGGGCAGTACTTCGACTTGAACCAGCCGTTCGCCATGCCGCGTTACGGCAACAAGTGCACGTACTACATCACCGGCCGCGACTACATGAAGGCCGTGGCCGATGCCATACGCGGCGCGCAGCATTTCATCATGATGGCCGATTGGCAGATGGACTACGACGTCGAGCTGGACAATCGCGGCGAGCCGGGCCATCCCGGCCGCCTGTCCGAATTGCTGGCGGAACGCATACAGAAAGGCGTTCAGGTCCGCATCCTGCTCTACGATTCGATCGCCGCCTTCCTCGACACGCATGACGACACCACGCAGGAAGCGCTGCTGAACCTGCCCAAGGGCAAGGGTTCGATCAAGGTCATGCTGCAGAACCCGAACGACAATCGGGTGCTCACCAACCAGAACTTCTCCCATCACCAGAAGTTCGTGGTCGTCGACGGCAAAGTCGCCTTCCTTGGCGGCATCGACCTGGCCTATGGCCGGTGGGAGACGCCGTCGTTCGACGTGGTCATCAATCCCGCCATTCATGTGATCAACGATGCGTACAACGAACAGTTGTACCCCGCGCGGCCGTTGACGGACACCGAGCAGGCGATGACCAAATCCGCCGGGGGGCGCCCGGGGTTTCGCGGACCGAAAGACGGCAAACTGGTGCTGGATCCGCTGACGCAGCCGCGCGAGTGTTGGGAGGACGTCGCGTTGCAGGTGGCGGGACCGGCGGCTTTCGACGTTTTCGTGAACTTCGTCCTGCGCTGGAACAGCTTCGCCCGCTCCGGGACGAATATTTTCGACGGGTCCATGGACGCGGGCTGGTTCGAGCGCTCGGGCGGCCCCAGCACGCTGGTCGATCCGCTCAAGCCCGGCGGTGGAAAGGCGACAGTGCAGATATGCCGGTCGGCGTCTTCGCTCCAGTTGCAGGACGAGCTGAGCCTGTGGGACAACAACCATCGCTATGTCAACGACGATTGGAAGTCGCCCAATCCGAAGCGCCGCAAGATCGTCCAGACGGCGCGGGCGCTATGGAGTTTCACCCACCAGACCAGCATCCGCGATGCCATGATCAACTGCATCCGGTCGGCCCAGGCGTTCATCTATATCGAGAACCAGTTCTTCATGACCGATTGCGGGGAAGATCAACTGGGCAATCGCGCGCCGTCGAGAAATCCCATCGTCGCCGAGTTGGCCAATGCGATCGGCCGCGCGATCTGGGCGGGCCGTCCCTTTCATCTCTATCTGGTCCTGCCCGAGCATCCGGAAGGAAAACTGGAGGAGAACTCGGTCCTGTCGCAGACCTGGTGGGCCTTGCAAGCCGTCAAGCGCGCCCGCAATAGCCTGATCAACCGCATCAACGCCACGCTTTACGCGAAGCAGGCCCGGGCGCGGAAACTGGCGACACGGGCGGAGACCAACGCGGGAATGCAGCGGGCGCTGGCAGCCTGGGGCATGGAGGACGAGTGGAAGAAATACCTGACGGTCCTCAATCTGCGCAACTACGGCAAGACCAAGGCCGGCGTCCTTACCGAGATGATCTATGTGCACAGCAAATTGACGATCGTCGACGATGCGGTCGCCATCATCGGCAGCGCCAATATCAACGACCGCAGCCTGCAGGGCAATGGCGATACCGAGCTGGCCGCCGTGGTCGTCGATGACGAGGGCGCGGGGATGACCGATGTCGGCGACGGCGTGCGGACGGTGACGCGCAAATTCGCGCGCGAACTGCGCATGGAGCTCTGGCGCAAGCATTTCGGCATGGGTGTCGAGAAGGGCACCACGGGCGTCCAGAAAGAAAACGGCCCGCCGGCCGGCGTGATTCTCGAACAGCCGCTGGCCAGCGCCACCATCAAGGCGATCCAGGCCCGCGCGCATGCGAATCGCGAGGCCTATAACACGGTGTTTTCGCATACGCCGCGCAATGCGTTCAATGACCTGCAGCAAGGGCGCCGCCAATATCCCATGCTCATGGTGCAGGTGCCGCGCGTCGATCCGAACGCGCCGGTCCAGTACTCCGGGGACGGCATAGCCATGCCCGGCTACAAGCTGGTCGAGGAGCAGAGCAAGAAGAAGCATGACTTCAGCAAGATGCCGCCGCTGAAACCTGCCTACATGCGGGGTACGGCGCACGACATCGACAAGGCCATTGCTTATCTGCGGGAGCACGTCAAGGGATTCTTCGTCGAGATGCCCCTGGATTGGGGGAGTGGCCAGTCCAAGACGCCGAGCGCGCCTGGACATATGGACTCGATGATCGCGGAACGCTTGCCCAAGGACAAGCCCATGGATCCGATCGGCACGCAGCCGCAGGAAGCGGTAACCTGACGCCGTCGCGCATCGGCGGGAGAGTGATTTGGACGCACAGGATTTGATTACGGGCTTCCTCGACAACGGGATGTTGGCGATCAGGGTGCTGGGTTTTTTGCTGCCGCTCATCAGCGTCCTGGGGATCGCGGGGGAGTTCACCCGCGGGCAGGGGCGATTGGGGACCGTTGGGTTCCGCGGCGCCGCGGTCTGGATATCGGTCCTGACCCTGGTTTTCGTCGTGATCTACTGCTTGTTGTGCATGGTGGCGGTGGCCAACTATGACCACAACTACGGCTTCGTCATGATCACGTTCTTCCTGGCCATGCTTCCCGCGTCGATCTTCGCGATCATCGACATCGTGCTCCATCGGCGGAAAGGGAAAAGCCAGGGATCCGGGCCGGCTTTCTGAGACACGCCGCCCCCGCGGTCAATCCCGTATATCCTTGAGAATTCGACTGAGGGAGCAAGGATTGGGAACGCAACTTTCGATCGCCGCATTGCTGGACACGGGGGCGGTCGCCGTGCGGGCGACCTGGTTCATCTGGCCCTTCGTCGTCCTCGTCGGCTTGTGCGGCGAACTGACGCGCGGCAGGAGCCCCGTGGGCTCGCCGGGCGCGCGGGCCTTCTTCACCGCAATCTCCATCGTCGCGATCCTGGTGACGGTGGTCTACAGCTCCGTCTGCTTCTACGTATCGCAAACGTCCACGCGGGAGTACTTCTACGTGCTCGTCGACGTGGCGACCAGCATGTCGCCCACGCTGGTCCTGGCCGTCATCCAGATCCTCCTGCATTACTGCCGCCCGGAACGCAAGGGCGACGCGGCTTGATACGCGCTTTTTGCCTTCCGCAGCCTTCCCCCCCTGCGCGGGGGAGGAGCATAAGTTCCTGGAGCGATGAATGCGCAAGATGTTGATGGCGGTCCTGATGTCGGCGGGATTGTTGGCAGGCTGTGACGGCGAGCCCACCTACGGAGGCATGAACTTCGTCGTCTTCAACTACACGCAGTTCGACATCGACACCGTGGCGCTCACCGACAAGAGGGGCAAGGGCGCCTTCACGATGCAGGTGAGCGTGGGCGGCGGCGAGGGCTCGGTGGCGTGCTGCTATACGCTCAAGGGCACCGAGTTCACGGCCAAATGGCGAGCCGCCGACCCCGAGATCCTGGGCCAGCATCTCTACGACAAGAACATCGAGCAGTATTTTTTCACGCGGGAAACGGCGGTGAATTTTCCGGCCACGGAGATTCCGCGGGGCGATGGGCCGGTCTATCTTGAATTGCATATCTACCCGGACGAGCACGTCGAGATGGCGCTCAGCCGGAAGCTGCTCGGCGACACCCGTCTGCCGATCGTGGAGACGACGCGCTGGCTATGGCGCGAGCACAAGGATGCATTGACCGGCTTCGGCAATCCCTATGAAGTCCTGCACGCGGTCGCCCACGTCACCAGGACGTCCTGGGGAAAATACCGCATCGAGGACGCCGCCGACATGCGCGAGTACATGAAGATGTATTTCACGGTGGCCGCCAATTTCGACCAGGACCCGGCGATCAAGTCGGTCCTGGAGCAGAAGGATCGCCAGCCGGGCGAATTCGCCCGCGCGATCGAATCCCTGCCGCCGGCGCGTATCGCGGCCCTGAAGCACGCCGGCGGCGCGCCGGGAGACAAGAACGGCTGAGGTCCGGGAAGCCGTAGCTGCGAGCCATCGCTCTGTTTTCCGTATTTCGTTAAACGAAACCTTATCGCCTGGGACCATTGCGGCGTCAAATAATGGTCAATAGACTGTCTCAACCAAACAAGTTCAAGTTTCGATAAACGAAACTTCTGAGACAACGTCTGCCAGCACGGCCCCGCCGTCGGCCAAGGTTTGCCATGACCACACTTGAATCGCGTCTCGCGGTGACGGCGGAGCCTTTCCGTCGCAATCGCGAAAGCATGCTCGCGCTCCTGCAACGCGTACGCCGCGTCGAGGCGGATACCCGTGAAAAATCCTCGGCGGCCCGGCCGAGGTTCGAGGCCCGCGGACAACTGTTGCCCGCGGATCGGGTCGGACTGCTGCTCGACCGCGCCGGCGCCTTCCTGGAACTGGCCACGCTGGCCGGCTACGGCATGAAGGCGGCCGACGCGCAGGGGCGTCTCGTCGCGGGCGGCGGCCTTATCGCCGGCATCGGTGAAATCCACGGCGTGTCCTGCATGATCTGCGCGTCCGATTCCGGGATCGAGGCGGGCGCGTTCCAGCCCAAGGGCCTGGAAAAAATGCTGCGCATGCAGGAGATCGCGCTGAAGAACCGCCTGCCCTACGTGCAGTTGATCGAAAGCGCCGGCGGCAACCTGATGAACTACAACGTCGAGAACTTCGTGCGCGGCGGCGAAAAGTACCGCAACCTGGCGCGCCTCTCGGCTGTCGGCATACCCGTCATCACCGTGACCCACGGGCCGTCGACGGCGGGCGGCGCCTACCAGACCGGTTTGTCGGACTACATCATCCTGGTCGAGGGACGTTCGCGCGCCTATCTGGCCGGTCCCGCCTTGCTGAAGGCGGCGACGGGCGAAACCGCCACGGACGAGGAGCTGGGCGGCGCGGCCATGCACTGCGCGGTCTCGGGCCTGGGCGACTACCTGGCGCGCGACGACCATGACGCGATACGGATCGCGCGCGAAATCGTGGCGTCGCTGGACTGGAACCAGGACGCCGATGCGCCGCGGCGCGGCGCCGCGCCTGCCGTGCGTCCTCCTCGCTACGATGCCGAGGAGCTGTTGGGCATCATGCCGATGGATGACAAGACGCCGGTCGACATGCGCGAGGTCATCGCCCGCCTGGTCGACGATTCCGACTTCCAGCCCTTCGGCGAGCGCTACGGCGAGGCTACCGTGTGCGGACTGGCGCGCATCGACGGCATGCCGGTCGGCATCATCACCAATAACGGCCCGATCGATCCGGACGGCGCGGCCAAGGCGACCCATTTCATCCAGGCATGCTGCCAGTCGCGCACGCCCCTGCTTTACCTGAACAACACCACGGGCTTCATGGTGGGGCGCGCCTACGAGGAGGCCGGCAGCATCAAGCACGGGTCGAAGATGATCCAGGCCATCACCAACGCCACGGTGCCGCAGATCACGTTGTTCTGCGGCGCCTCGTTCGGCGCCGGGCATTACGCCATGTGCGGCCGCGCGTTCGACCCGAGTTTCTGCTTTTCCTGGCCCAATGCGCGCTGCGCCATCATGGGGCCCGAACAGGCGGCGCTCACCATGACCACGGTGACCCGCGCCAAGCTCGAGCGCGAGGGCAAGCCCGTGGACGAACAGCGGATGGCCAGCCTGCGCGACAGCATCGTGGGCAACTTCCAGAGCCAGATGGACGTGTTCGCGACGAGCGCGCGCCTGCTCGACGACGGCGTCATCGACCCGCGCGATACGCGCGCCGTGCTCGCATGGACCTTGCGCCTGTGCCGCGATGCGCGGCGGCGCGAGGTCCAGCCCATGCAGTTCTCCGTGGCCCGTCCCTGAACCGTCTTCGTCGCCATCATGAACGATCATTCCCCTATCCAGAAAGTGCTCGTCGCCAACCGCGGCGAGATCGCGCTGCGTATCATGCGCACCGCGCGCCGCATGGGCATCGCGACGGTCGCGGTGTACTCGCGCGCGGACATGCGCGCCGCGCACGTCCAGGCCGCGGACCAGTCCGTCTGCATCGGCGAGTCCGCGCCGGCCGCGTCTTATCTGAATATCGACGCGATCATCGACGCCGCCCGGCGCAGCGGCGCCGATGCGATCCATCCCGGCTACGGCTTCCTGGCGGAAAACGCCGCCTTCGCCGCCGCGTGCGCGGACGCGGGCCTGATCTTCATCGGCCCGTCGCCCAAGGCCATCCGCGATATGGGCGACAAGGCCAACGCCAAGCGCCTGATGCGCGCCGCGGACGTCCCCTGCGTGCCCGGCTACGAAGGCGCGGAGCAGTCGGCCGAGACCCTGCGGGCGGAGGCCGACCGCATCGGCTATCCGGTCATGATCAAGGCCACGGCGGGCGGGGGCGGCCGCGGCATGCGCGTGGTGTTCGAACGGCATCTGTTCGCCGAGGCGCTGCGCGCCGCCCAGTCCGAAGCGCTGAGCGCCTTCGGCAGCGCCGCCGTCATCATCGAGCGAGCCGTGCAGCAGCCGCGCCATATCGAGATCCAGGTGGTTGCCGACCGCTACGGGCACGCGATACACCTGGGCGAACGCGATTGCTCGATCCAGCGCCGCCACCAGAAGGTGATCGAGGAGGCGCCGGGTCCGGGCATCGACGCGCGGACGCGCGCCGCCATGGGGCGCGCGGCGGTCGCCGCGGTCAAGGCCATCGCTTATGAGGGCGTGGGAACGCTGGAGTTCCTGCTGGACGGCAACGGCGAGTTCTACTTCATGGAGATGAACACCCGATTGCAGGTCGAGCATCCCGTGACCGAGGCCATCACGGGCCTGGACCTGGTGGCGCTGCAGTTCGAGATCGCGATGGGGCAGCCCCTGGCCTTGCGCCAGGAAGATATCCGCCTGGAGGGGCATGCGATCGAGGTCCGCCTTTGCGCGGAGGACGGCGCCGCGGATTTCATGCCGCAGAGCGGCGTGGTCGCGCTATGGCGCGCGCCGCGCGAGGTCCGCGTCGAATCCGGTATCCGTTCCGGCGACGAGATTTCCCCCTATTACGACTCGATGTTCGCCAAGCTGGTGGTGCACGCCGCGGACCGCGACACCGCCATCCGGCGGATGCGGGCGGCCTTGCGCGAGACCGTCGTGCTGGGGGTGCGCACCAATCTCGAGTTCCTGGGACGCTGCTTGGCGCATCCCGCGTTCGCCGCGGGGGCGTCGGACACGGGCTTCATCGCGCGGCATTACGCGGCATTGACGGCGCCCGACCCGGCCCGCCTGTGGCAGGACACGGCCCTGGCCGCCGCGCTGCTGAGCCACCCCGGCGGCATGCGCGACATTCCGTCGCGCCGCTTGCCGGCGCTGCTGGCATTGCGCGAGGGCGAGGAGGGGGACGCCGTGGCCGTCCGTGTTCTGCGGGAGAACTGCGTCTATCGGGTGTCCGGGGACGATGCGGCGCTGGAGATCGCCTTGCTCGATGAGACCGTCGGCGACGATGCGGCGGGACAGGTTTCCTATCTGTTGGATGGCGTCGCGGGCCGCGCCGTCTACGTCCGCGCGGGCGACGTGCTGCATCTGCACCGCGACGGCGTTGCGCGCCGCTTCCAGGACGTGAGCCTGTCGGCGCGAACCGACGGGGCGGACGACGACGCCAACGGAGAATTGCGCGCCGCCACGAGCAGCCGCGTCATCGAGGTGCGCGCGGCGGAGGGCGACCGCGTTGCGCGCGGCGACGTGGTCGCCATTACCGAGGCCATGAAGATGCAGACGCAGCACGTCGCGCCTTTCGACGGCGTGGTCCAGCGGGTGCTGGTCCAGGCCGGCGACCAGGCCAATGCGCGCGCGCTGCTCGCCGTGCTCGAACCCCTGGCGACAGCCTGACCCATTGCGGAATGCCATCCATGACGACTTCTTCTCTCTTCGGCGCCTTGCGTGGCGTGCGGATCATCGATGTTTCGCGCGTGCTTGCCGGGCCTTATTGCGCCCAGTTGCTGGCCGACCACGGCGCGGACGTCATCAAGGTGGAGCCGCCCGGCGGCGACGATACGCGCCGCTGGGGGCCGCCCTTCACCGAGGACGCCGCGTCCTACTACACGGGCGTCAATCGCAATAAGCGGGGCATCACGCTGGACCTGACGAGCGCGGACGCGCGGGAGCGCCTGCTCGCCCTGCTGGAGGACGCGGACGTGTTCATCGAGAACTTCAAGGCCGGCACGCTGGAGAAATGGGGCCTGGGCTACGAGGAGGTCCTGGCGCGGCGTTTTCCCCGACTGGTGCATTGCCGTATCACCGGCTTCGGCATGGACGGCCCGCTGGGTGCCTTGCCGGGCTATGACGCCGTCATCCAGGGCATGGCCGGCTTGATGAGCATCAACGGAACGCCGGATTCGGGGCCTACCCGCATCGGCATTCCCGTGGTAGATATCTCGACGGGCACGCACGCGGCGCTGGGCATCGCGATGGCCCTGAATGAGCGGCATGCGTCGGGGCGCGGGCAGTTGGTCGAAGTGGCCCTCTACGACGTCGCCCTCAGCCTGCTGCACCCGCCGGCCGCCAACTGGCTGTTGTCGGGCGTGCCCCAACCCTTGCTGGGTAATGGCCATCCCAACATCGTGCCGTACGACAAGTTCCAGACGGCCACCTGCGACGTGTTCATCGGCGTGGGCAACGACGGTCAATTCCGCAAATTCGCCGCCGCATTGGGACGCCCCGACCTGGCGCAGAGCGAGCGCTACGCCACCAATCCGCAACGGGTGCGCAACCGGGAAGAATTGCGGCTCATCCTGCAACAGGAACTGCTGATGCAGGACGGCGTGGCCCTGTGCGATCTGCTCGCCCGCGGCGGCGTGCCCGCCGGGCCGATCAACGACGTGGGCCAGGCGCTGTCGCATCCGCATACCCAACACCGCGAAATGCTGGTCGAGCTGGACGGCTATCGCGGCACGGGCCTGCCGGTGAAGCTGTCGCGCACGCCGGGACGCCCGTCGCGGCGGCCGCCGCGCCTTGGCGAACATAACGAAGAGATCCTGGGCGACGCCGCCGCGGCGAGCCAGGACGCCGTGGCCGCGGCCGGAGGCGAACGATGATGGCCGCGGGAATCGACGCCGTGAAGGACGAGCCGCCGCTTGCCGGCATCAAGGTGCTGGACCTGAGCCAGGGCATCGCGGGGCCCTATGCCGCCGCCATCCTGGGGATGCAGGGCGCGCAAGTGACCAAGGTCGAGCCGCCGGAAGGGGACTGGTCGCGCCTGATGGGCGGTGGCCGGCAGGGGCTGACGGCGCTGAGCATCGTCTGCAATCCCGGCAAGCAGTCCATCTGCGTGGACGCGCGCAAGCCTGGCGGCACGGAATTGCTGGTCCGCTTGGCGCGGGACGCCGACGTGTTGATCGAGAGCTTCCGGCCAGGCGTCGTCGAACGCCTGGGACTGGACTACGCCACATTGGCCGGGCAACTGCCGCGCCTGCTGTATGTCTCCGTGACGGGGTTCGGCGATTCCGGGCCGTATCGCGACCTGCCCGGCGCGGACTCCGTGGTGCAGGCGCTCAGCGGCATGATGGTCATGAACCGCGACGCCGCGGGCGAGCCCCGGCGGATAGGCATGCTGGCCGTGGACGTGGCGACGGGACTCTACGCCGCGCAGGGCGTGACGGCGGGTTTGTTGAAGCAGGCGCGCACCGGCCGGGGCGGTTTCCTGCCCATTACCTTGCTGCACAGCGCCGCCGCGTTCCAGGGCATCCCCATGCTGGACGCGGCCATGCACGCCGGCGCCGGCCGCAAGATGCCGGTGACGGTGCCTTCGGGGACTTTCCGCACCCGCGATGGGCTGATCAACCTGACGGCCTTGCGCGACAAGATGTTCCACGGCCTGGCCCGCGCCCTCGGACAGCCCGAGTGGGTGGACGATCCACGCTATCGCACCAACGCGGACCGGCTGGCGAACGCGGATGAAATCAACGCGGCGATCCAGGCTCGCTTGCTCCAGGACGGCTCCGACGAGTGGGTGGCGCGTTTCCGTGAGCAGGACGTCCTGTGCGCGCCCGTGCTGGACTACGCCGGCTTCATGGCGGACCCCCAGGCGCGCGCGCAGAACGTCTTCGCCGAAATCGAGCAGGGGCCTTACGGCAAATTACCGGTCGCGCGCCTGCCAGGCGCGCCGCGGGCTGCGTTGCCGCCCGCGCCGGTGTTGGGGGAGCACACGGAGCAAGTGCTCGCGAGCGCCGGGGTGCCGGCGGATCGGGTAGCCGAGTTGCGGGCGGCGGGCGTGGTGTACACCCACGCCGATATTTCCGCGCGCCAGGGGAAGGGCTGACGGCGAGGTGATGGAAGAGACATGGATATGGACAAGGATAAAGACAATGCCGGGATCAATGCCAACGTCGACGCTGAGGTTGACGTGAACGCCGGCGGCAAGGACGCCTCGGACCAGGACGTCCTGGGCATACGAACGGTGGACGCGGTGCGGATCCTGACCCTGCGGCGCCCGGAACGGCACAATGCCTTGAACACCGATCTCACGCGCCGGCTGTTGCAGGCGCTGCGGGACGCGGAGCGCGACGAAGCCTGCCGGGCCATCGTGCTGGCCGGCGCCGGCAGGTCGTTCTGCGCCGGCGCCGATACGACGGAGTTCGCCGGCTTCGGCCAGGATGCCGACAGGGCGCAGGCGCGGGCGACGCTGACCGCGGAGCTGCATGCGGTGTTCGCCACGCTGAGCAAGCCGGTCGTGGCCGCGGTCTGGGGCAATGCCATGGGCGGCGGCGCCGGCCTGGCGCTGGCCTGCGACATGATGGTGGCGGCGCAGGCTACCCGCCTGGGCTATCCCGAGATCAAGCACGGTATCTGCCCGGCCATCGTCATGGCCAACCTGACGCGCAATCTCGGCCCGAAACGGGCGTTCGAGCTGGTCTCCACGGGCCGCCTGCTCGACGGCGGCGAGCTTTGCGAGTGGGGGCTGGCCAACGCGCGGGCCGAAACGCCCGAGGCGGCCTTGGCCGCGGCGCTGGATATCGGCCGCCATTGGGCCGCCCATGCGCCCTTCGCGTTGACGTCGACCAAGCGCTTGTTCTATCGCACCCTCGATCTTTCCTTCGAGGAAGGCCTCGCGGCAGGGCGCGAACTGAATATCGCGATGCGCCGTCACGCCCGTCCGAAGTCCTGATCCCATACCCTACAAAAGGGACGCCATCATGCAAGACGCCACCTCCCAACCGGACGTCGTGATCTGCGAGTGCTTTTGCCGCGACGGTTTGCAGCACGAAACGCTCGTGCTGCCCGCCGACGTCAAGATAGACCTGCTCGACCGGTTTTCCGCGCTGGGCTTCCAGCGCATCGAGGCCACGTCGTATTCGAATCCCGCCGTGGTCCCACAGTTCGCCGACGCCGGCGAGGTGCTGGCCGGCATCGCGCGCCGTCCGGGCGTGCATTACAAGGCGACATGCCCGAACCCGCGCGCCGTCGAGCGCGCGCTGGCGGACCTGCGCGCCGGCCGCGGCGCCACCGAGATCAGCATGCTGGTATCGGCCAGCGAGTCGCATTCGCAGCGGAATCTGAAGCGCCCGCGCGCCGACCAATGGGAAAACGTTCGACAGATGGCGGCGTTGGCGGCAGGCAGCTTTCGCCTGATCGGCACGATCTCGGTGGCCTTCGGCTGCCCGTTCGAAGGAGAGGTCGATGCCAGGAGGGTGATCGACGATGCCATCCGCTTCCGGGAATACGGCGTGGAATACATCACGCTGGGCGACACCACCGGCATGGCCACGCCGCACACGGTGCGCGGGCTGTTCCGCGCTCTGCAACAGGAGTTGCCCGACGCCACCCTGATCGCGCATTTCCACGATTCCCGCGGCACCGCCCTGGTCAACTGCGTGGCGGCCTTGGACGCGGGCGTGCGTTATTTCGACGCGGCCATCGGCGGCGTCGGCGGCCATCCGGCCAAAGTGAAATACGGCGGTGGCTACACCGGCAATGCCTGCACCGAGGACCTGGTGGACCTGTTCGAAGCCATGGGCGTGCGCACCGGCATCGATCTGCCGGGCCTGCTGGACACGGGGCGGCATTGCGAAACCGTATTGGACCGCAAGCTGGCCGCGCACGTCACGCACACCGGCGCGAATCCCTTGCGTCCTCGGTAGTTGCTTGCCGGTTGCGTGCCGGTTGCTTGCGGCAGTTCTGGGTGTTCACTTCCTTCCTCAATTCAGGAAATAGGAAACAGGAAACAGGAAACAGAAAATGAAAAATGCTTGGAGACACGTTCTGTCCACCGCCCTGGCGGCATTGGCCTTCTCGGCCGCCATCGCGCCCGCGCACGGCGCCTATCCCGACAAGCCGGTGCGGCTGATCGTCCCGTACCCGCCCGGCGGCCCCACCGATATCCTGGGCCGCATGGCGGCCCAGTACATGACCGAGAAGACGGGCCAGACCTTCATCGTGGAGAACCGGTCGGGCGCCAGCGGGATGATAGGCGCGGAGACCGTGGCGCGCGCGCCCGCCGACGGCTATACCCTGTTGGTGAACGCGTCCATCCACGTGATCTATCCCAGCTTGTACAAGCAGGTTCCCATCGATCCGATCAAGGACTTCACGCCGATCAGCCAGATCGCGCTGGTGCCGCTGGTGCTGGTGATGAGCCCGAAGCAGCCGGTGCAATCGGTGGCGATGCTGGTCGATGCCGCGAAGGCCAGCCCCGACCGCTTCCGCTTTGCCTCGTCCGGCAACGGCGCGGCGCCGCATCTCGCGGGGGAGGCATTCGACCTGATGGCGGGCGTGAAGATGCAGCACATCCCATACAAGGGCAGCGCGCCGGCCCTGACCGACCTGATCGGCGGGCACGTCGACCTGATGTTCGATTCGCTGCCGTCGAGCATGCCGCACATCAAGAACGGCTCGCTCAAGGCCTTGGCGGTGACGACGGGCAAGCGCATCCCGTCCCTGCCGGACGTCCCCACGGTGGCCGAGGCCGGGGTCAAGGATTACGAGATAACCACGTGGTATGGCATCTGGGGTCCCAAGGGCTTGCCGGCGGACCTGGCGAACCAGGTTTCGAAGATGATGGCCGAGATGGTCAACGATCCCAAATATCGCGAGCGGCTGGATACGCTGGGCGCCGAACCGGTAGGCAGCTCGCCCGCCGACTTCGCCCGGTTCGAGGCGGATGAGGAACGCAAGTTCGCCGATATCGTGCGACGCTCGGGCGCGAAGCTGGATTGAGCGTAGCGCCCGGGATCGCCGCCGCGCCGTCCCCCGCGCGGCGCGGCGGCGGCAACCCCCACGCTATACTTTTTCGCCAGCCACTTCACTATGCGCCGCATCGCGGCGGTTTCCATGACGCCATTCGAACCCATCGCGGCCACGCCGGACGAGAGCGCCGCGGTCAGTCCCGTCGAACGCGCCTGCTGGATCCTGAAGGCCGTCGCGGGTCTCGAGGAGACGCGGCTGACCGACATCGCCCGGCACTGCGGCTTGCACAAGACCACGGCGCTGCGCCTGATCGGCATCCTCGAAAAGGAGGGGCTGCTGCATCGCGATCCCGATACGCGGCAATATGCCCTGGGGCCGGAGGTCGCGCGCCTGGGCATGGCCGCGCGCGAACGGGTCGATTGGCGCGGCGTCGTGCGGCCGGCCTTGATGCGCTTGTCCAGCCGCTGGGGCGATACGTCGATTTTTTCGGTGCTGTCCAATGTCGAGCTGGTTTGCGTGGACCTGCAAACCGGCGCCTATCCCATCCAGGCGAACTATCAGCAGGTGGGCAGCCGCCGCAGCCTGGGGGCCGGCTCCAGCGGCATCGCCGTGCTGTCCGCCTTGCCCGAGGCGGCGCGCCGCACCGCGTTCCAGCGCATTACCGCCCACCTCCAGCAGTTTCCCGGCATTACGCCGGACCTGCTGGATGAACGCATCGCCTTTGCGCGCGCCAACGGCTATTCGACGCTGCTCAATGTCGTCGTGCCGGAGATGGGCGGCATCGCCGTGGTGGTCCGCGACGCGGACGGCTGGCCGGTGGGCGCGTTGAGCATGCCCAGCCTGGCGTCGCGCATCAACGCGCGCGAGCGCGAGATGGCCGCGTCCTTGAAACAGGAAGCGGCCGAGATCGAACGGTCGATCGCGCCCCTGGCCATCCGGGCCAGGTAAGCCGGCGGCCCGCCTGTTTCAGGCTGCTGCTTGTTTCAGGCTGCCGCGTCCTTCATGCGGCCTCGTCGTCGAACTTGAACTTCGCATACCGCAGCGCGTACTCCAGCGGCTGCGATTCGTCCGTGTGCACGCGTTCGGTCGATCCGGCGAGCGGGGTGTTGCCCAGCCAGGTGTCCGCTTCCGGCTTGTGCTGCACCGTGAACGGCATGTCCTCGAACTTCTCGCCCAGCGCGTCGTTGTAGACCACCTGCTGGGTATAGGTGCCCGTGCGCGCCGCGGGCAACTGGGGCAGTTGCGCGGCGTCGGCGGCGGGGCCCTCGAAGCTGTGGCTCGCGCCCTTGACCGAGAACAGCCCGGCCGACTTGAAGACGATGTTGCCGCCCTGCAGCGTCACGCTCGCGCCGGCGGCGATCAGGGTCACGCTCTCCTTGGCCAGCACGTCGATGCCGCTGTCGGTGGAGGTCACCGTCACGCCCTGCGCGGCCAGCAGGTCCAGGGCGTCCGTATGCGCCCGCAGGGAGACCGGCGATTGCGCCGCGACGGCGCGTATGCCTTCCTGGTCGGCATAGAACCCCGCGGCCTGGCCCGCCACCACGGCGTAGGTCTGGCGCGCCGCGACGTGCACGTCTTCCTGCGCCGAGGCGTGCAGGTCGCCCGTCGCATGCAGCGCCGCGGAAGCGGGCGTCGACAGGTTCAGCGACATCGGCGCATCCATCACCACGCGCGCGTCGGCGATGCCGTCCACGGGATCCGTGCCGTCGCGGCTTTCCAGGCCGGCCTTGTTCGCGGCTTGGCCGTTCACCGTGGACGGCAGCTTGCCGTCCTGCGCCGGGTCCACGGCCTTGATGGCTTCGTCGAAGCCGTCGTTGGCCCGCAGGGCCTGCGCCTTGCGCTGCACGGCGGTCGCGTCCAGCCGCTGCGAAATGTTCTGCGCCTGGCGCAGGCGCCGCACGGTGTCCGGCGTGGCCAGGGTCGCGGTCGCTTGCGGATCGGCGGCGGCGGACAGCAGCATGCCCTGGCCGGACCGCAGCACCGTCCAGGCGTCGCTGCGCAGCTCGAAACCGCTGCCGCGCCAGGCGCCGCGATTGCCGTCGGCGGCCGACTGCGCCACCAGGTGGCCGAGATTCAACTGGCTGGCCGCGGTCGAGGTCGCCATCTGCATGCGCAACTGGCCGCTGGTGTCGTCGAACAGCCATTGGTTATGGCCCGATCCGTCCAGGGCCTGGCTGTGCCAGCCGCTGAGGACGCCGCCGTGGTTGGCGCCGCCGTCGATGCCGGCCGAGTAGGGCGGCAGGTCGCTGTCGTTGTAGAGCTGGGCCGCGATGACCGGCTGGTCGATGTCGCCGTCGAGGAATTCCACGACGACCTCGGTGCCGGCGCGCGGGATGTGATGGCCGCCCCAGTTCGGGCCGGCCTGGCCCGTCGCTACCCGCAGCCACGTTCCGCTGGCGTCGCTGCCCGGCGCGTTGCCGCGCTCGTCGCCATGGCTGCGGTGCGGCAGGCCGCCGGCCAGCGGCCGTTCGCCGCGCTGCCAGGGAAATTGCACCTTCACGCGCAGGTCGCGGCCGGAGGAAATCGGCGCCTCGTCGTTCGCCACGACCACGGCGACGGTCGCCTCCGGCGCCGTCGGCCGCGCGCGCCAGGCGGGCAGCACGGCGGCCGCGCGCGGCTGCGCCTCGAAGCGGTTGAGGTAGCGTCCCCGCTCCAGGTCGGTCGAGCCGGCCAGGCTGGCGGCCTGGCTGCCCAGGTTGTTCGCCACTTCGTGGACGACGCGCAGGACCGTGTATTCATGGCCCAGTTCGTCGATGGCCTGTCCGCCGTCTTCCGCGCCGGCCTTGCCGTCGCCGCCGCCCTGGGCGTCATAGCGGTCGTGGCCGGTCATCTCGAAGGTCTCGCCCGGGCTCAACTGCCGCACCGTGCCGCCGCCTTCGTAGCGCACCTGGCGCGCCTCCAGGGCCCGCAGCCGCAACAGCGCCGCGCGGTGGGCATCGTCGCCATCGGCATAGCGGCCGTGGCCGTCGTAGTCGTAATCCTCCAGGCCCGGCAGCTTGCCGGCGTCCTCGCTCGACGCCAGTTGCGCCGCGTGCGCCTGCAGGGTCTTGTCGTCCCAGGCGCTGCGCGTCACGGTGTTGGACAGCACCGTCAGGGCCGAATGAAAGCGCGTGATGGTGTCGCTGGTTTCCGTGGCGTCGCTGCGATGGAAACGGATGGGCGAGGCGGCATTGGCCGGCAGCGCGGCGCCGGCATCGAACACCACCAGCCGATGGCGGGCGGAGGACGAGGACGCGCCGTCGCTATCGTCGTCGTCGCCCTGCTGATGCACGAAGCGGAAGGCCAGGCCGTCCTCGGCCAGGATGCGCTGCACGAATTCCAGGTCCGATTCGCGGTATTGCGTGCGCACGGCGCGCTTGGGCGGCGTCGCGTTCACCTCGAAGGCGTAGGACGCCAGGGGATAGTCGGCGAAGATCTCCGTCAGGATGTCGAGCGAGGTCTTGTCCTGGAAGATATAGCTGTCGCGCCGCAGCGCCAGGCTTTGCAGCCAGGGGCGCGCATGGATGCGGTAGCGCGCCAGGCCGCCGTCCGCGCCCAGGTTGTCGACGCCCGTGACCATCGCGTGCCAGCGGCGCGTCGACCGGTCGGCCAGCAGCAGGTCCAGGCTGATCTCGCGCCCCAGCAGGGGCGTCACGTCCAATTGCGTGGAGGTCGACAGGCAGTCGAGCGTCACGGCGAACAGGCGCGATACGCCTTCGTCCAGCACGCAGCGCTCCGCGACGAGGGCGTCGCCCAGCGGCGTGCTCGCGCGCAGCAGGCGGGTGTCCTGCGTCAGCAGGGCCGTGTTCAGGGTGGCGTAGGCGAGGGCGATGTCCATGATGGCGCGAACGTAGGCGGGCCGAAGCCGGAAACGGTAATGGGTGGAGGGTCAGGGCAGCGAGGTCATGGCGGCGGGGCGGCGGCGTCAGGGCAGGGAAATGGTCAGGTGCGCCACGCGCGGCCCCAGCTTGACGACGTCGTGGTACGAGGCCATGGCCGTCTGCATATCGTTGGCCAGTTGGTGGTTCAGGCCGAAATACGCCAGCAGCGCCAGCAGGGAGAAGGTCGCCCCCACGGTCCACAGCGGCACGTCGCGCTTGATGGCGTGGGCGATCTTGTCGGGAATGGCCCAGTGCGGCGCGAAGCCGGAGCGCTTGCCGCGCAGCAAGGCGATCTCGTCACCCAGGCGGGCGGTGAGGTAGCCCAGCTTCTCCTGGCCCTCGATCAGGTACTTGCCCTGGAAGCCCAGCAGCAGGCACATGTAGTACACCTCCAGCGATTGCAGGCGGCGTCCCCCTTGCGCGCGCAGGTCCTCCAGGCGATTGAAGAAGTTCTCGCCGGCAAGCTGCTCGCCGAACAGCGTGAGCTGTAGCGGCTGTAGCATCCAACTGTCGCGGATGGCGAAGCGGGAGTTCAGCACGGTCTCGTCCACCGCCGCGCAAAAGGCGTACTTGGTGGCGTAGATGTCCTCGGCGGGCAGGTCCTGCTTCTTGGCGGCGCGTTCGAATTCCGCCAGGAATTGCTGCACGCGGGCGGAAAACGAGGCGGCGTCCTTGGGCTCCTGCCCGCTCTTGAGCAGGAACAGCATGAGGAAACCGTCGTACAGCATGTCCATCAGCGACTTCGACGAGGAAGTGGCCATGAACTCGGCGGCGCGCGGCGGGAGCTGCTGCGGATGCTGGGCGCCGGACATCAGGGAGGGCGTGTTTTCGGTCATGACGGAGCGGGGGCGGTCAGTGGGCGACGGCGATCAGGTCCAGCTTCAATTCGGGAATGCCGGCCGGCGCGTAGATGGCGATGCTCTGCGCCTGTAGCATGCGTTCGTAGAGGGCGCCGCGCGTCTGCAAGGCGAAATAGCAGGCGCCCGGCTTCACGGGGATGGCGGCCGGCACCTGCGGCGTGTAGACCAACTGCACGCCCGGCATGGCCGACAGCACCAGTTTCTCGGCGTCGTCGGGCGCGCCGACCTTGAAGCGCAGGGGCACCATGTCGGCCAGTTCGGCGGCCGGCGTGGCGGCGGACACGGCCAGGTAGAAGCTGGTCTTGTCGTCGACCTTGCCGGAATCCAGGCGGCCGGTATGGAAGGACGGCCGCACTTCCTCCAGCACGATGGAGAAATAGCGCGTGGAGATCACGGTATCGAGCAGGTCGCGCAGGATATCGTCCAGCCGCGCGAAGGCCGGCCCCGGCATTTCGTGGCGGTACTGCGGCAGGTCGGCCAGCGCGTATTCCTTGGAGAAGGTCATCAGCGCGCCTGCCAGGCGCAGCAATTCCTGGAACAGGCGCTCCGGATGCAGGCCGGGGTGGTGATACAGGTGCGCCAGCGCGGCGTGGGCTTCGTTGGCGGTGTGCAGCAGCCAGAAGGACGCCACGTCGCCGGAACGGAACTCGATGACGTTCTTGGACGGCTCGCGGTGCAGGCCGTACAGCGTGCTGACCTTCGCCTCCAGGGCGTCCAGCAGGCGGCGCAGGCGGTCGTGCAAGGCGGCGCAGGCGTCGATCGCCACGCTGGGCGCGATGAATTCGTGGTCCAGTTCGTAGCCGGCGCTGGCGTTGCGGCGCACGCGGGCCACGGGGATGGCCAGCAGCTCGTCGCGCGGGTCGAACTCCGAGACCAGGCGGACGTTCTTCCGCAGGTAGGTGAGGTCGGCCGTGCTGGCGTTGGTGTAGAGGTCGGGCGACGCCCGTTCGCCGCGCAGGTAGCGCGCGTCGAAGTCGTTGCTGTCCTGCGGCGCGGCGCAATTGCCGCCCACCGCCTTCAGGGGATGCATGGCCAGGTAGAAAATGGCCTCGGCGGCGCCGTCCAGGCTGTTCATCGAGACCGGCGGCGGTAGGGCGTCCTCGTCGGGCGCCGAATAGATTTCGCCGTCGGGGAAGATGGCCGACAGTTCCGTGGCGTGCAGCATGCCGTTGGCCAGCGCCGCGGCATCGAACTGGACGTTGCGCAATCCCCAGGAGTAAGGATGCAGGGCCCGCGCGGTCTGCGCGAGACGGGCCTCATGGTAGGCGTCCTGGCGCTGGAAATGCTGCGGTCGAAGGAACAGGCCTTCGCCCCAAAGTATCTTGGCTGACTGGCTCACGAGGACTTTTCTCTTATGTCTTATATAGATAGGTAGACGGATTGGGCAGGGACGGGGTCAGGCGGGGCATTGCAGCGAGCCCAGCCGGGACGCATCGAAGGGCGGGCTTCCCAGCGGCGGCGACACCTTGCCGGTGGCCACGGTCAGGGCGCAGGCGTGCGCGCCCAGCACGATGCCGGAGTCCTTCGCATCCTTGATATCGAAAACGTATTTCCAGCGATAGGGCGCGGGCGCGAAGAACAGCGCCGCCACGCCGATGGCGGTGGCCTCCTTGGGCACCTTCTCGGTGTTCTGGTAGACCTGGCCGGGCATCAAGGTCACCTCGCGCTTGGCGATCACGCTGTCGCCCAGCCGCTCCTTTTCCTGTTTCTCATCGATAAGGGATGACATAGGTGCTTGCTTGAAAGAGTCGGAATTCTTCAGGTAGTAAATCTTAGTAACTACGGCCATCGCTTGGCCGTTACTTATATTTAAATTTTGTCCGGCCTGGATGGAAAATTTCACATCCGTGGGGGCGTCATCGGGCTTTTTCAGGCCCGTCGCTTCCAGCAGCGACCCCGTCGCGCTGGCCACCGCGCCGATCGCGCCGGCGGCCGCGCAGCCCGCGAGAATCGGCATTCCGAGCGCGATGCAGGCCCAGGCGGCGGGGCGGGAAAAAAGGAGACGTCTAAGCATGGCTCTTTATACCGGAAGCATAAAAAACAATACAGAAGCCTTCTATTTCGAAGAACATGCATCTGAGTAACATCAAGAAATCTTATGTAGTGTCGTTTTTACACGGCATTGGTGAAATACGCGTCCTCGTAACAGTTGTCGTCAACCCGATTTTTCTTACTCATCTCCTATGCAAATCCGCCGCCTGGCCTTGATCGCGGGACTCGTCGCAGTTCTCGCGGGTTGCGCAACGACACCGAAGCCTCTGGAACCGCAATCCGATGCGGATTTCAAGCAGTCGATTTCCGAAGCGGAGAAGACCTTCGAATCGCAGGGTTCGGACGCGGCGGTCGCCCAGTTCGAGTCCATCGCGCAGCGCAATCCGACGCGCGGCCAGCCCTGGTCCTATATCGCCAAGATCCGTTTCGACGAGCACAAGTACGGCGAGGCCATCGTGGCCGCCGACGAGGCGCTGAACCGCGATCCCACCGATTTCATCGCCAAGTCCGTGCGCGCCGTGGGCGGCCTGCGCGTGGCCCTGCAGTCGCTGTCGGACCTGCGCGCCGATTCGCTGCTGGCGGGCAACGCGCGCAACGACGCGGTGGCCCTGGCGCAATCGCTGCGCGACACCCTGGGCCAGGACGTCCTGTTCCCCGAGGGCCAGAAGCCCCGGCGCGCCACCGGCCCCGTGCGCCGTCCGCCGCCCAAGCCCGCGGACGGGGCGACGCCGGCGCCCGCGGCGGGCGCCACCGCCGCGCCGGCCACGTCGGCCGCGCCGGCTTCGTCCACCGCCAGCCAGGCCGCCGACGCCGCCATCGATGCCGCCAAGGCGGCCGCGCCCGCCAAGCCCGCGGTGCCGGCCACGCCGTCCGTGCCCTCGACCGGCGCCGCCGCGCCCGCCCCCAACCCCTTCGGCAATCTGCTGAAGTAAACCCTTCCACGGAGCCGCGACCATGGCCAAGAAAGAAAGCATGCAGAAGCGGTTGCAGAAAGTGCGTCCGCCCCGCGTCCAGTTGACCTATGACGTCGAGAAAGGCGACGCCATCGAGAAAAAGGAACTGCCCTTCGTGGTCGGCGTCGTCGGCGATTTCAGCGCCCAGTCCGAAGCCGAGCTGCCGCGCCTGAAGGACCGCAAGTTCGTCAACGTCGACGTCGACAATTTCGACGACGTCATGCGCGGCCTGGAGCCGCGCGCCGCCTACCGCGTCAAGAACGAGCTGACGGAAGAGGGCGGCACCTTCGGCGTCGACCTGAAGTTCCGCTCCATCGAGGACTTCCGCCCGGAAGCCGTGGTGCAGCAGGTCGAACCGTTGCAGAAGTTGCTGGAGATCCGCACCAAGCTGGCCGACCTGCGCAACAAGCTGGCCGGCAACGACAAGCTGGAGGACCTGCTGGGCGAGGTGCTGACCAACACCGAGAAGCTGGCGCAACTGACGAACGAGGCCGCGGGCAAGGGCGCCGCGGACAGCGACAAGGGAGACAAGCATGAGTAATGCCGCCGCCCAATCCGCCGCCGCGCCCCGCGCGAGCGAGGACACCGGCCTGCTCGACCAGATCGTCGAGCAAAGCCGCGTCGCCAAGTCCTCGGCCGAGCACGACCGCGCCAAGGACCTGATCGGCGAACTGGCCCGGGAAGTGATGAAGGGCACCGTCGTGGTGTCCGACAACCTGTCCGCCATGCTGGACGCGCGCGTCGCCGAACTGGATCGCCTGATCTCGGCCCAGCTCAGCCAGGTGATGCACGCCCCGGAATTCCAGAAGCTGGAAAGCACCTGGCGCGGCCTGCACTACCTGTGCTCCGAAAGCCAGACCGGCACCATGCTCAAGATCAAGGTGCTCAACGTCACCAAGCGCGACCTGGTGCGCGACTTCCAGACGGCCATCGATTTCGACCAGAGCCTGATGTTCAAGAAGGTGTACGAAGAGGAATTCGGCACCTTCGGCGGTTCACCGTTCGGCGCGCTGCTGGGCAACTTCGAGATGACGCGCCAGCCCGAGGACATGTACTTCATCGAGCAGATGTCGCACGTGGCCGCGGCCGCCCATGCGCCCTTCATCGCCTCGGCCTCGCCCGAGTTGCTGGGCCTGGACAGCTTCGCCGACCTGGGCAAGCCGCGCGACCTGGCCAAGGTGTTCGACACCGTCGAATACACCAAGTGGCGCAGCTTCCGCGATTCCGAGGACTCGCGCTACGTCGGCCTGACCATGCCGCGCTTTCTCGGCCGCCTGCCCTACGATCCCAAGGAAGGGACGTCGGTGGAAGGCTTCAATTTCGTCGAGGACGTCGACGGCACCGACCATGCGAAGTACCTGTGGTGCAACGCCGTCTGGGCCTTCGGCGCGCGCCTGACCTCGGCCTTCTCGGACTTCGGCTGGTGCGCCGCCATCCGCGGGGTGGAAGGCGGGGGCCTGGTGGAAAACCTGCCCACCCATACCTTCAAGACCGACGACGGCGAGGTGGCGCTGAAGTGCCCCACCGAGATCGCCATCACCGACCGCCGCGAAAAGGAACTGAGCGACCTGGGCCTGATTCCGTTGGTGCACTGCAAGAATTCGGACTACGCCGCCTTCTTCGGCGCGCAGTCGGTGCAGAAGCCGAAGAAGTACAACACCGATAGCGCCAACGCCAACGCGGTGCTGTCCGCGCAACTCCAATACATCTTCTCGGTGTCGCGCGTGGCGCACTACCTGAAGGCCATGATGCGCGACAAGATCGGCAGCTTCGCGTCGCCGCAATCGGTCGAGAGTTTTCTGAATCGCTGGGTGTCGCAGTACGTCTTGCTCGACGACAACGCCACCCAGGAACAGAAAGCGCAGTTTCCGCTGCGCGAGGCATCCATCCAGGTCGCCGAGGTTCCCGGCCGCCCGGGTGTATTCCGTGCCGTGGCGTTCCTGCGGCCGCATTTCCAACTGGACGAGTTGTCCATTTCTCTGCGGCTGGTGGCCGAGCTGCCGTCGCAAGCGCAGAAATCCTGAGCTTGGACATCGTCCGTCCATGCCCGTTCACACTTAGAGGAAAGCGATGAAGGACATCTACATCAAATTCGGCAATCCCGCCCTGAAGGGCGAGTCGCAGGACAAGGATCATGCCGGCTGGATCGAAGCCAGCTCCTGGCACCACGAAATCATCCAGCCGCGTTCCGCCACCGCGTCGACCTCGGGTGGCCACACCGCCGAGCGCTGCGACCACGGCGAAATGGTTTTCGGCAAGGACCTGGACGTGGTCAGCCCGCTGCTGTACCAGCACGCCTCGGGCGGCACCACCTTCGATGAAGTCACCGTCGACTTCATGCGCGCCGACGGCGAAGGCAACCGGGTCAAGTACCTGGAAATCAAGATGAAGTACGTCATCATCGCCCGCGTCGCGCCGCAGATCGTCGGCGAAGGCGTGCCCACCGAAACCCTCTCGCTGAAGTACGCCGCCGTGCAGTGGAAGTACACCCAGCAGAAGATCGGCGGCAACCAGGGCGGCAATTCGCAAGGCGCCTGGAGCCTGACCAAGAACGACAAGACCTACTCGGCCTGATCCTCGGCGACGGTAGAGAGGGAGACTGCGGCCCCGGGGGCTGCAGTCTTTTTGATTTTCTTGACGCCGGACCGTCCCAAGGCAAAAAGCCCGCTTGGGACGGCAAGCGGCGCGAGCCGCGCGGCGCGGGGCTTTTCCTTGGAGCCGCATGAAGGGATTCGAGCCCAGTCTGTTCGACAAGCTCTTCGGTGTCGACGGCGAGTCGCCTCACGCCCTGCGCCGCCTGTCGGTGGAGGAGATGAAGGAAACGGTGGCGCGCGACATCGAGGCCCTGCTGAACACCCGCATGGTGTTTTCGGAGGAAGCGCTCAAGCGCCTGCCGGAATGCCAGCGCTCGGTGCTGACGTACGGGCTGGCGGACTTTTCCGGCCTGAGCCTGGCCAGCCACTATGACCGCGAGCTGATCTGCCGCTCCCTGGAGCAGGCCATCGCGCGCCATGAGCCGCGCCTGACGCAGGTGCGCGTCATGCTGCTAGTTGACGGCCGCGCCACGTCGGTGCTGTATTTCGCCATCAACGCCATGCTCGAAGTGGGGCCGGCGCACGAACCGGTGACGTTCGACGCCACGTTGCAGCCGTCCACGCTGCAGTATTCGGTCAGCAAGGGCTGGGCCAAGACCGCGGTCGCCGCCTGAGGCGGACGAGCGCGCGCAGCCCGGGGAGGGGAAGCATGGAAGACTTGTTGCCGTATTACGAACGCGAGCTGAATTTTCTGCGCAGCTCGTCGCGCGATTTCGCCCAGCGCTATCCGAAGATCGCGTCGCGGCTGGGGCTGTCCGCCGAGAACAGCGAGGACCCGCACGTCGAGCGCATGATCGAGTCCTTCGCCTTGCTGGGCGCGCGCATCAACAAGAAGCTGGACGACGATTACCCCGAATTCACCGAGGCCTTGTTCGAGGTCCTCTATCCCCATTACCTGCGGCCCTTTCCCTCCTGCTCGGTGGCCTATTTCGACGTCGGCCAGGTGGCCGCGCAGCTCAGCGCGCCGGCGCGCATCGCGCGCGGCACCGAATTGAAGTCGCATCCGGTGCGCGGCGTGGCCTGCCGCTTCCGCACGGTCTACGACGTGACCCTGCTGCCCCTGGCCATCGGCGAGGTCAGCTACGTCAGCAGCGCCAACGCGCCGGTGAGCAACCTGCCGGCCGGCATGACGGGGCGCCTGTCGATACGCCTGGAGTGCCTGGGCGAGAGCATGAACTTCGCGACCTTGCCGGCGGGCAAGCTGCGCGTCTACCTGCACGGCGAGCCGTCTTTCGTCGCCGCCTTGCGCGACTGCCTGTTCCTGCGCACGGCCGCCGCCTACGTGGAATCGCGTCCGGGCCGCTGGGAGCCGGTGTCCGGCATCCCGATCGGCGAGGTCGGCCTGGCCGACGACGAAGCGCTCATCGACTACCCGGCCCGTTCGCATCCCGCCTACCGGCTGCTGGCGGAGCACTTCGTCTTCGCGGAGAAATTCAACTTCTTCGATATCGACCTGGCGGCCTTGCGCGCCGCCGTGGGGACGGCGCGGGCGTTTACGCTGCACCTGGCGGTGCGCGGGGTGCGCGCCGATTCCAACACCGCGCGGCTGCTGGAAAGCGTGGGCACGGACAACCTGCGGCTGGGCTGCACGCCGGTGGTCAACCTGTTCAAGCAGCGCGCCGATCCCATCCGCGTCACGCATCAGTCGGCTTCCTATCCGGTGGTGGCCGACGCGCGGCGCGCCTACGGCTACGACATCTACGCCATCGAGCGCGTGCGCCAGGTGCGCCAGAGCGCGCAGGGCGAATCGGTGGTGGAGTTCCGCCCCTTCTATTCCCTGCAGCACGGCGACACGCCGGACGGCGCCGGCCATTACTGGACGGCGCGCCGCGACGAGCTGGTGGCGCAGCGCAGCCCGGGGTACGAGACCGAGATCTCGCTGGTCGACATCGACTTCGATCCCTCCGTGCCGCAGGTCGAGACGCTGAGCATAGACCTGACCTGCACCAACCGCGACCTGCCGGCGCAACTGGCGGCGGGCCAGCCGGGCGGCGACCTGTTCCTGGAGGGCGGCACGGTGGCGCGCGCCATCCGCCTGCTGCGCCGCCCGACCCACACCCACCGCTTTCCGCAGGGCCACGCGGCCCATTGGCGGCTGATCTCGCACCTGGCGCTGAACCATCTGTCGCTGGTGCAAAGCGGGCTGCCGGCGTTGAAGGAAACGCTGCGCCTGTACGATCTTTCGCATTCCGCGGTGGCGGCGCGCCAGATCGAGGGCCTGGTCGGCCTGGACTACCGTCCCGCCACCCACTGGATGGCGGGCGAGCCCTTCGCCACCTTCGTGCGCGGCATCGAGATCCGTCTGACGCTGAACGAGGACAACTTCGTCGGCACCAGCCTGCACGCCTTCGTGGCGGTGATGAACCGCTTTTTCGGCCTGTACGTGCACGCCAACAGCTTCGTGCAATTGGTGGTGCTGTCGCGCCGGAACTCCGATGAACTTCTACGGTGCCCCCCATGCAACGGCGACGCGATACTGGCGTAATCGAATCGCTGCTGGCCGAGCCCCAGCGCTACAAGTTCTTCCAGGCGGTGCGCCTGCTGGAGCGCTGGTTCGCGCGTCGCCAGGATGGCCGCGTGCGCGACGTGGTGGCGGCGCGCATGCAGTTCCTGAACTCCCCCTCGCTGGGCTTTCCGGCCAGCGAGATCGCCGACGCCCAGGCCTATGACCGCGAGGGCAATCCGCTGGCGGACGCGCAGGCGATCAAGACCGCGGTGGCCAACGGCGACGTGGCGCGCGTGGCGCTGACGCCGGCCTTCTTCGGCCTGCTCGGCGGGCAGGGCGCCTTGCCGCTGCACTACTCGGAGACCCTGGCGCTGCGCGAAAGCCTCAGCCGCGACCGCGGCGCGCGCGCCTTCTTCGACATCTTCGCCAATCGCGCCGCGGCGCTGTTCTACGGCGCGTGGAAGAAATACCGCCTGCCGCTGCGTCACGAGTCCGACCGCGACCATCACTACCTGCCCTTGCTGCTGGCCCTGGGCGGCCTCGGCCATCCGGCCTTGCGCGACCGGCTGCGCGCCGGCGGCGGCGCGGTCTACGACGAGAGCATGGCGCACTATGCCGCGGCGATGCGCCAGCGTCCGGTATCCGGCGCCTATCTGCAGCAGGTGCTTTGCGATTATTTCCGCCAGCCGCTGCGGGTCGAGCAGTTCGTCGGCAAGTGGTACACGGTGCCGCCGGAGCGGCGCACCTCGCTGGGCAGCCCGGGCGCGGTCCTGGGCGTGTCCGCCTTCGCCGGCGACCGCATCTGGCAGCGCGACCTGCGCATGCGCATCTGGATCGGTCCCTTGTCCGGCGAGGTGTTCGCGGATTTCCTGCCGGGCGGCGAGCGGGCCCGCGCGCTGGAAAAGATGCTGACCATGCTGGCCGGCGTCAGCTTCGAATACGAAGTGCGCCTGATCATCGTCAAGGAGGCGGTGAGCGGCAGCGCGCTGGGCGGCGACGAGGCCGGGGGCGGCGGCGCGCGCCTGGGCTGGAACACCTTCCTGTGCAGCGAACCCGCCACCGAGGACCGGGACGACGCCAGTTATGAATTGCACACCATCCACTGAAACGACCTTCCAACTTCCCGGGAAGCGCCGGCACGCCGGCGCCTAGCATATGGCCATACCCCTGAAGACGCTGATCGCGAAACTGAACGACACCTGCCGCCAGGCGGCCGAGCGCGCCGCCAACCTGTGCATGTCGCGCGGCCATTACGAGGTGGACCTGGAGCATCTTTTCCTGGCGCTGCTGGAGCAACCCGCGTGCGACGTCGGGGTGGTCCTGCGCCACAGCGATATCGATCCCCTGGCCGTCGAAGCGGATCTCAACGCGGAGCTGCGCAATTTCAAGGACGGCAACAGCCGGACGCCGGTGTTCTCGCCGCACCTGACCAGCCTGTTCGAGCATGCCTGGCTGATCGCCTCGCTGGACACGCAGACCACGCGCATCCGTTCCGGCCACCTGTTGCTGGCGCTGCTGACCGAGCCGGACCTGGCGCAACTTGCGCGCCGCGGATCCACCCGCTTCGAGCAGGTGCGGCTGGACGCGCTGAAGCACGACTTCGCCGGCATCACCGCCGGCTCCAACGAGGCCGCGCAGTCGGTGGGGTTCGGCGACGGCGCGGCGCCGGCCGCGCAAGGCCAGGGCGCGGCGGCGCTGTCGCCGACGCCGGCGCTGGACCAGTACACCACCAACCTGACCGAACGCGCGCGCGAAGGCCATATCGACCCGGTGATCGGCCGGGACGGCGAAATCCGCCAGATGATAGACATCCTGACGCGGCGCCGGCAGAACAACCCCATCCTCACCGGCGAGGCCGGCGTCGGCAAGACCGCCGTGGTCGAGGGGCTGGCCCTGCGCATCGTCGCGGGCGACGTGCCGCCGTCCCTGGCCAACGTCACCCTGCGGGTGCTGGACATGGGCTTGCTCCAGGCGGGCGCCAGCGTCAAGGGCGAGTTCGAGAACCGGCTCAAGAACGTCATCGACGAGGTCAAGCGCAGCCCCTCGCCCATCATCCTGTTCATCGACGAAGCGCACACGATGATAGGCGCGGGCGGCCAGGCGGGGCAGAACGACGCCGCCAATCTGCTGAAGCCCGCGCTGGCGCGCGGCGAGCTGCGCACCATCGCCGCCACGACCTGGAGCGAATACAAGAAGTACTTCGAGAAGGACGCCGCGCTGGCGCGGCGTTTCCAGGTGGTCAAGGTGGAGGAGCCCGACGAGGCGCTGGCCGCCAGCATGCTGCGCGGCATCGCGGCGCTGATGGAAAAGCATTTTTCCGTGCGCGTGCTGGACGAGGCCATCACCGCCGCGGTGCGGCTGTCGCACCGCTACATCAGCGGCCGCCAGTTGCCGGACAAGGCGGTGAGCGTGCTGGACACCGCCTGCGCCCGCGTGGCGCTGGGCCATAGCACCACGCCGGCGCTGATCGACGATACGCGCCAACGCCTGGTTCGCCTGGAAACCGAGCAGGGCGCGCTCACGCGCGACGCCGCCGCCGTGGACGGCCACGAGGCGCGTCTCGGCGAACTGGAGACGGAGATCGCCGAGGCCCGCGCCGTGCTGGAGCAGGCCGGGCAGCGGCTGGAACAGGAACGCGAGCTGGTGCGCGAGATCCAGTTGCTGCGCCAGGGGCTGGAGCAGGAAAGCATGCGGGCGGGCGGCCAGGAAGGCGGGCCCGATCCCGATGGCTTGAAGGAAGATCCGGCGGGCAGCCTGCCGGGCGCCGTGCCCAGCGCGCGCCGCCAGTCCGGGAAGGCGGAGCCGGACCCGCGCCGGCTGGAGCTGGCCGCCTTGCAGGAAAAGCTGCGCGCCCTGCAAGGCGAATCGCCGCTGGTGCCCGTGTGCGTCGATGCCCAGGTGGTGGCCGAGATCGTCGCCGCCTGGACCGGCATTCCGCTGGGCCGCATGGTCAACGATGAAGTGCGCACCGTGCTGGACCTCCAGGGGCTGCTGGCCGAACGGGTGATCGGCCAGGATCACGCGCTGGAGGCCATCGCCCAGCGCGTGCGCACCTCGCGCGCCGGGCTGGAGGACCCCGACAAGCCCAAGGGGGTGTTTCTCTTCGTCGGCCCGTCCGGCGTGGGCAAGACCGAGACCGCGCTGGCGGTGGCCGACATTCTCTACGGCGGCGAGCGCAAGCTCATCACCATCAACATGAGCGAGTACCAGGAGGCACACAGCGTGTCCGGCCTGAAGGGATCGCCACCGGGCTACGTGGGCTATGGCGAGGGCGGGGTGCTGACCGAGGCGGTGCGGCGGCAGCCGTACAGCGTGGTGCTGCTGGATGAAATCGAGAAAGCCCATCCCGACGTGCTGGAGCTGTTCTTCCAGGTGTTCGACAAGGGTTTCATGGACGATGCCGAGGGGCGCGAGATCGACTTCCGCAATACCCTGATCATCCTGACCTCCAACGTGGGCTCCTCCACCATCATGCAGGCCTGCCTGAACAAGGCAGTGGAGGAACGGCCGGCGCCCGATGCCCTACACGAAGCGCTGCTGCCCCAGTTGTACAAGGCCTTCAAGCCGGCCTTCCTCGGCCGCATGAAGACGGTGGCCTACTACCCGGTGGACGACGACGCGCTGGCGTGCATCATCACGCTCAAGCTGCAACGCATCGCCGCGCGCGTGCTGGCCAACCATCGCGCCGTGTTCGAGTGGGACGACGCCCTGGTGGAGGCCGTGCTGGCGCGCTGCACCGAGGTCGACACCGGCGCGCGCAACGTCGACCACATACTGAACGGCGCCCTGTTGCCGGAAATCGCCGGGCAGGTGCTGTCCCGCATGGCCGAAGGCGCCGCCATCGGCCGCATCCGCGCCAGCGCGGGCGAGGACGGCGAATTCCAGTTTCAGGTGAACTGAGGGACGCGCCAGCATCGCGCCCGGGAGATCGACCATCATGTCCAGCGACACCGCAGACCTCACCCGCTTGTTGACCGCCGCCTTCGAGCAGGGCAACCGCCTGCTCGACCTGTCCACGCCCCTGGGCGCGAACCGCCTGCTGGCCCAGGAAATGCGCGGCAGCGATCGTATCGGCGACGGCGGCTACCGGCTGGAGATCACGGCGCTGTCCGACGACGCGCACATTCCCCTGAAGGATTTGCTGGGCCAGCCGGCGCAGTTGTCCTTGCAGAGCGCGCTGGGACGGGACGCCCCGCGCGTCTGGCATGGCCACGTCACGCAGGCCAGCTTCGACGGCGCCAACGGCGGACTGGCGCGCTACCGCCTGCGCCTGGAGCCCTGGCTGGCCTTCCTGCGCCAGCGCCGCGACAGCTACGTGTTCCAGGACATGGACGTCTGCGACATCGTCGAAAGCATCTTCAACGATTACCGCGACCAGGGCACGCTGGCGCCCGCCTGGCGCTGGGCGCTGAAGGACCGTGCGGTCTACGCCAAGCGCAGCCTGACCATCCAGTACCGCGAATCGGATTTCGATTTCGTCGAGCGCCTGCTGGCCGAGGAGGGCCTGTACTACTGGATCGAGCACCAGGCCGGCGAGGGCGACAACCCGGGCAGCCATACGGTGGTGATCGCCGACGACAACGACGCGTTCAAGGCCGGTCCGCAGGAGCGCGTGCGCTTCCATCGCGCCGACGCGACCGAGACCGAGGACACCATGCAGCGCTGGGGCCGCGCGCGCCGCTGGCTGACCAACGGCGTGCGCCTGGCCAGTTGGGACTACCGCGGCGCCGGCGGCCGCGTGGCGTCGGCGCAGGCGCCCGGCGAGGGCCTGGACAACAAAATGGCGCTGCTGGACGCGGACTACCCGGGGCAGTATGCCTTCGAGGACGACGCCCAGGGCGACCGGCTGGCGCACAACCTGCTGGCCGCGCTGCGCGTGCCGGCCGCCACCTACGAAGGGGCGGGCACGGTGCGCACGCTGGCGGCCGGGCAGCGTTTCACCTTGACGGACCACTTCGCCGGCGGCGACGCGTCCGGCGGCAACGACTTTCTGGTGCTGCGGGTGGACCATGCGGCGCGCAACAACCTGCAGGCCAGCCTCGGCCGGGCGTTCGAGGAGACGGCCGGCAAGCCGGGCGTGGAGAAGGCGGCCGGCGGGGCCGCCGACGCGCAGGCCGATTTCTACCAGAACCGCGTCACCGCGATTCCGGCGACGGTGGAGTACCGCAACGCCACCCTGGACGGCCATGGCCAGCGCATCCATCCGCGCCCGACCATCCTCGGCACGCAGACCGCGTTGGTCGTCGGCGCCGACGATCCCGTCCACACCGACCGCGACCATCGCATCCGCGTCCAGTTCCACTGGCAGCGCGGCAGCACGTCGAGCAGCCGCCTGGCGCATCCGGCCGGCGCCGACAATGCGCCGGCCAGGAGCGATCTGGGCGCCTGGGTGCGCGTGGCCGAGCCGGTGGCCGGCGGCGATTGGGGCGGGCACTTCGTTCCGCGCGTTGGCCAGGAGGTGCTGGTGCAATTCCTGCATGGCGATATCGACCGTCCCGTGGTGGTGGGCGCCGTGTACAACGGCGCCGGCGGCGAGAACGCCGCGTACAACCAGGTGCAGTCCGGCGCCGCGCGCAGCACCGGCAACGCGCCGGCGTGGTTCGCCGGCAGCGATGGCGCGCATGCGCACAACGTGGTGATGTCCGGCTTCAAGTCGCAGGAGATGTCGGCCAGCGCCGGCGGCTCGGGCGGCTACAACCAACTGGTGATGGACGATACGCCGGGCCAGTCGCGCCTGACCGCGTCGACCACGCAGCAGGACAGCCGCCTGAACCTGGGCCGGCTCAAGCAGCAGAACGACAACGAACGCCTGGACGACCTGGGCCATGGCGCCGAGCTGGCGAGCAAGGCCTCGCTGGCGGTGCGCGGCGGCCAGGGCCTGCTGGTCAGCGCCGATGCGCGGCCGAATGCCGGCGGCGCGGCGCTGGACAGCAGCGAAGCGGCCGTCCAGTTGGACCTGGCGTCGGAGCAGGCGCGCAGCCTGGCCAGTTCGGCCGTGGCGCGGCAGGCGAAGCTGGGCGAGGAGGGCGACCCCGCCGACCTGCCGGCGCTGAAAGGCCTGGCGCACGTCGGCGAAGTGCTGCGCCAGACGCAGACCCGGCCCCGCGCGGTCAGCGGTGGCAGCAGTGGCAGTAGTAGCGCGCAGGGAGGCGCGGGTGGCGCTGCATCGGCCAGCGCCAGCGCGGGCAGCGGCGCGACGGGCAGCGGCACCGATGCCGGCGGCGCCGCCAGCGGCGATACCGCCACCGCCTACGGAGAGCCCCACTTCCAATTCAGCGCGCCGGCCGGCATCGGCCAGTACACGCCCGCGAGCGCCTTCCTGGCCGCCGGCGCCACGCTGGTCCACGTCGCGCCCGACGTCAACTGGAGCGCGGTGGGCGACGTGGTCGCCGACGCCGCCGGCGGCGTCCTGCTGTACACCGACGGCAAGGGCGACCAGGCCGGCAGCCGTCCCGCCAGCCAGAAAGGCCTGCTGCTGCACGCGGCGGCCGGCAAGTTCAGCATGCAGGCCCAGCAGGACGGCGCCACGCTCAACGCGCGGGACACGGTCACCATCAGCTCCACCCATGCCACCGTGCAAATCGACGGCAGCACCCGTATCCTGGCGACGGCCGGCGGCGCCTACCTGCGCCTGGAGAACGGCCAGATCCAGTTGCACGCGCCCGGCAAGGTGACTTTCCACGCCGGTTCGCATTCCTGGCAGGGGCCGCAATCGGCCCAGGCCAGCGCCGGCTTCGGCGGCGGCCCCTTGTGCGACGCCCGCGTGCGCGGCGCGGCCCAGCAAGGCGGCGCCGTGGTGCCGATCTAGGCGGGCGCGATGTCGCTCGTCTACGCCGACCTGCGCGACTATGCCTACGCCATCGCCGATGGCGCGCTGGCGCGCGAGGGCCCGCCCCGCATGGCCCGCCAGGCGCTGGTGCCCGCCCAACTGGCGCGCAGCGCCGGCGTGATGCCGCATCTGTACGACATCGCCGCCGCCACCCCGCTGGCGCGCGAAGCCGCGCTGGCCTTGGCGCTCGCGCAGGAGGCCGAGGGCGAGGACCTCTGGCTGTCCCTCCTGCTCGACGTCGACGAAGGGGTGACCCGGGACGCCCTGGCCCAGGCGCTGACGACGCGGCTGGTCCTGCCCCTGCCGGGCGTGGGGCCCTGCTTCTTCCGCTATTTCGATCCGCGGGTGCTGGTCCAGTTGCAGTGGTTGTTCACCCCCGCCCAGATGGCGTGGCTGATGGGGCCCGCGCGCCGCTGGAAGTACGGCCTCGCCGGCGCCTGGGAGGAAACGCGGCGGCCTGAAGCCATCGCCGCCGAGTCGCCCGGCATTACGCAGCGCCAGGCCTTCGTCCTGCAGCGCCTGAACGTGGTCAATACCCTGCTCGAACGCCTGTCGCCGGCCACGCCGGCGGCCTGGCGCGACAAGGGGCAGGAGATCGCGCGGCACCTGGAAAGGGCCCGCGACCATGGCCTGCAACGCCTGCGGGACCAGGAGGAATATGCCTGGCACGGCATGACGGTGCATCCCCGCTTCGACAGCCACCCCCTGTTGCGCGCGCGGCTCGCCGCGCTGCCCCCGGATGCCGACTTTCCCTATCAAGTCGCGACGGCCGACCTGGGGCCCGAAGACTACGACCGAATACGCGACGAACTGAACGATCCCACCCGGACTCTCGTATGAATGCTCCTGCTACCGATGTCACCAAAGACCGTGGGCCGTACGTCAAGTGCGGCGAGGACTGTCCCTACCATCGCGTCGGCCTGCCGATTTTCCCGGTGCGCTACGCGGTGCTGCGCAACAACGCCCATTCGCCGCCGCCGCTCGGCGGCGACCTGGCGCACCCGGCACTCGCCGAAAAGGAAAGGCAACTGGGGTCGGCGGCCCGCTATGGCCTGCGCCTGCTGCGGCCGGGCTATCTCTACGTCTACGACGAGGCGCGCGAGAAGCTGGACGGCTATTTCGTCAACGGCGACAACACGCTGTACCGCTTCAATCCGGACAAGCCGTTGAAGGACGGCGAGAACAATTTCCCCTGCCACTCGATGGAGCACCAGGGCATGGCGTCGATGATCACCATCCCCGACGCCAAAAAAGCCACCAAGGTCTGGCTGACGCTGTCGGACGTGCAGTGGACCAAGGACGTGTGCGACAAGCACCGGGGCGCGGGCGGCGCGGCGGAGCGCCGCAAGCACATGGTCGAGTTCGACGTGCAGGCGTGGCTGGGGGCCAAGAAGCATCCGCAGGCGCATGCCATGACCAACACCAAGGACCTGGTGGCGGAGTATTTCGCGCAGTCGCGCGGCGATCTCGACTTCCCCGGCCTGGAAAGCCAGTTCGACTGGACCACGGTGAACTGGATGAGCCGGCAGTCCTGGATGTACGAGATGGTGGAAAAGGCGTCCAACTGGTTCTCGCCCGGCAAGGGCGTGATGCTGGCGCTGCCCGACCCCACCGGCATCGCGCAGGACATCGCGCGCCTGATGCGGCAGAGCTTCGACGCCTTCACCAACGATCCGGAGGACATCCGCCCGCTGACGGTCTCGAAGTCCATTGAGTCCTTGCGCGAGATCGTCGCCGACAAGGCGGAGACCGACATGCTGAACGAGGCCGATCGCAAGGCCGCCAACATCGCCGCCTATGGCGACGACGCGCCGGTGTTCATGGGACCGGGCGGCATGGGCAACACCTCGTTGGGCTTGATGCTGGCCGACAAGGTCAACCCCGAGATGAAGAAGCAGCGCATGGCGCGCGCCGAGGCGGCGCGCCACCCCAGCGATCAGGCCCGGCAGACGGCGCGCGGCGATAGCTGGAAGAAGTACCTGGACGACTACAACGAGACGGGCCGGCAGAACTGGCAGCAGGCCTTCGACAAGAAGCTGAAGGACTTCGACATCGCCACCATCGTGCCGCTGGCGACCGCGCACGTGGCGTGGATGAAGAGCCCGGAGATGGTCTGCAATTTCCAGTGCAACTACGACACGGCGGACGTGGACAGCGGCGAGGTCTACCTGACCGTCTTCACGCTGTGCATAGACGGCGTGCAGAACAAGAAGATCTGCTTCGAGCTGCTGCTGGACTGGCTGGTCGGCTGGGAAACCGAGACCTCCAACCTGTTGCTGCGCGCCATGTTCCATAACCAGGACCTGATCGCCAAGCAGGTGCAGGACGCCTCGCAGAACACGGTCGACTGGAAGGGCATGCCCTGGGGCAACCTGACCTCCATCTATTCGAACGCGCTCAAGCGGCTCGGCGCGGGCGCCGACGACCGGACCGCGCGCCTGGTGTCCCAGGTGCTGGCGCCGATCTCGCGCATACTCAAGGAAGGCGTCGACAACCCGCTCGCGCGCCGCATGGCGGTGCGCATGGGCGTGATCTCCAAATCGCCGGTGCAGATCGTCGAAGTGGTCGGCAGCAAGAAGAAATTCCGCGCCGCGCTCATCCGCGAAACGCTGCGCCAGCATGGCGGGAAGGTCGACCAGCGCAAGATGGAGCAGGCGGTCGCCGATGAGCTGCGGCGCCTGGAAGTCGCCGGGGAGAACGTGGACGGCAGCGACAAGAAGCGCTGGTTCCGCGTGGTCGACAGCCAGGCCGCGGCCGCGGTGCCCAAGACCGGCAGCGACGTGGACCGCGCCGCCGCGCTGGCCCAGGCCTCCATGAGCATAGAGCAGTATGAGGCGCGCGAATTGTCGCGCTGGCGCACGGTGATCAACACGGACGTGCGCATCGGCACGGTCAGTTGCGTGTTCCAGGGCGTCGCCATGTGGAAGTTGTGGAAGGACATGCAGGCCGGCATGGACCACGAGAAGGGCGACGCCTCGTGGAAATTCGTCGTGGGCATCGCCAGCACCGGCGGCTCCATGGCGGAGGTGCTGGGCAACGCCATGGCGGGCCGGTCCGCCCTGGGCATGCGGCTGGGCTCCGGCCTGGCGGTGGAAACGTCGGGCAAGCTGCTGGCCGAGTTCGGCGGCCGCGTCGGCATCGTTACCGGGCTTATCATGGCTTTCTTCGACTTGAAGAGCGCCAAGGACCAGTTCACGACCGAGCGCAACGGCCTGATGGGGGGCTTGTACGTCGCGTCGGCGGCCTTGAGCATCGCCGTGCTGTGGGCCTTCGCGGCGGCGGCCACCGTCGTGGGCATCGTCTTGACGGTGGCGCTGGTGCTGGTCACGATATTGCTCGCGATCTTCCAGGACAACAAGATCCAGGAATGGCTCAAGCGCTGCTACTGGGGCAAGTTCCAAGGCCGTAGCGGCACGGATTACTACTACACCCTCCAGATGGAGATGGCCAACCTGAACACCGCCCTGGGCAGCAACTGACCGAAGGAGGGTTCGCGGCAATCGATGGACAACACCGGCATCTATCCCAAGTTTCCCAACAATCGTCCGTTGACGCAGTGGGAGCGCGAGAAACAACTGCGGCAGAAGCAGCGGCTGGACGTGGCGCCGAGGTCCGAACTGGCGGTGGTCAAGCTGAATTCGACCTACCTGCAGTCGGTGGATCGCTGGTACGGCACGCGCGGATTCCTGGCCTTGCTGGGCCTGGCGATCGCGGGCATCTGCCTGTATTGGAGCGCCGATTTCCTGTGGATCGTGGCGTCGGGGCAGGTGCCCAACGAGAACGGCTTGTGGCCGGTCATTTTCACGGGCTGCGCGGTGCTGCTGGTGCTCGCCCTGCTCGGATTGTCGATGGCGGGCAAGGAGCTGTTTCGCTGGACCTACTATCCCATCGCGCTGGACAGGAAACGCCGCATGGTGCACGTGTTTCGCCTGGACGGCACCGTGCTCAGCGTGCCATGGGACGAGGTCTTCTTCACGCTGGGGCGCGGCAAGGGCATCTTCGGCGCGCTGAATTGGGACCTGCGGGGCCTGGTGCTGCACGCCGACCGGAAGACGGTGCGCGAGACCTTCGCCTTCAGCATCGTGATCGACCGGGAGGAGGTCGTCCTCGCCCACTGGGAATTCCTGCGCCGGTACATGGAGGAAGGGCCCGCCGCGGTGATCGACGCGGTGAGGTTCTGCATGCCGGTGGACGGACAGCGCGAGCCGGCCGCCGCCGGCCGCGAGCGGATATTCGCCAACCACGTGGCGATGCCGGGCGCCATGTGGCTGGTCATGTGGCCCTTCAACACCTTGCAGTCCTGGGCGCGCATGCTGGTGATGCGCACCAGCCGCATTCCGCAATGGCCGCCGGAAGTGGCGGCCACGCTGACGGTGGCGGACGGCGATCCCTACGTGCGCGACGCCCGCATCAATCCGCCCGATCTGCGGTAGCTTGCGGGCAGCGGCCCTGCGCCGCGGCGTTGGGCGTGCGCGCCGCTTTGCTATGCCGCGCTCAGCCGTTGTTCACCACATAGCGCAGGAAACCGCTGTGGGGCGTGTACTTGTCGTACAGGCCGCGCGCGCGGTAGTTGTTTTCCTTGGTGTTCCAGTAGAGGCGGGACCAGTTTTCCGACTTCATCTTCGCCACCAGCCAGTCGATCAACTGCTGCCCCACGCCCTGCGCGCGTATCTTGGGATCGACGAAGAGGTCCTGCAGGTAGCACACCGGCGTCAGGGTCCAGGTGTTGTCGTGCAGGATGTAGTTGGCGATGCCGATGACGCCGTGCTCGCTGCATTCCGCGACGATGGCATGCACGGGCGAGGCCGGGTCCATGATGCGGGCCCAGGCGTGATTGCTCACCGCCGCGTCGGGTTCGCGCTCGTAGAAGCGCGTATAGGCATCGAACAATTCCTGCCAGCGCGCGCGGTCGGCGGCGGCGATGGGACGGGTGGTGACGGTCATGCTGAACCTCGACTCGATGTCCGGGTGTAAGGGCGAGCGGGCATCTTAACCAATCGCATCCATGGCGGGGAGGCTTGTTGCGGCGCATTCCGCATTGGCTCCAGGGACGCGCGCGAAGTGGCTCCGCGCCGGCCGCCGGCCGCCGGCCCGCTCAATGCGGATAGAGCTGGTCGTAGATCACGCCCGCCAGCGCTTGCAGCTCGGCGGGCGGCAGGGCCGCGCTGAGGGCATAGCCGTAGCCGTTCTCGATCCAGTAGAAGGACTCCGCGTCGCCATTGCGCAGCGAGCGGAAGGCGGTCTCGCGCGGCCGGGACCCCGGCGGGAAGACCGCCACGTACAGGGTTACCCGGCGGCCGCGCGCGTCCTCGTACATGAATTGCGCGCGGGGCGCCGTCGCGTCGTCGCCGCCGCCGCCGGCCAGCAGCCGTCCGCCCAGCAGGCGGTAGCCCTGCGATTGCAGGACGGGGGCCGTCAGCGGGCGTCCCAGGCGGCGGCTGAGCCATTGCACCAGATGGGCTTCTTCCTGCGCCGGCACTTCCACCGCGTGGCGCACCTCGGGGGCGAACACCGCATAGGCGGTGGCGGCGTCGCGCACGAATTGCGGCGCGCTTGCGTTGCCGGAGGCGACGGTCGCCGTTGCCGTCGCCGTTGCGGGGTCGACGGCCGGCCACCAGCGGGCGCCGGCCGCGCCGGCGGCGACCAGCAGCACGGCGGCGACGGCCTGGGCCCACGGGCGCCAGCGTTCGCGGCGCGCGTGCCGGCGCACCACGGACGCCAGCGCCGCGGGCGTGGGCCCGGGCTCCGCGTCGCGATGCAGCCGCCGCAGTTGCAGGCGCTGGGCTTGCCATGCCGCGGCGCGCACCGCGGCCTCGGGATGCGCCTGCAGGTGGCGCAGCACCGCGGGCGCGCGCTCGGCGTCCAGTTGTCCATCGACGAAGGCGTGCAGGTCGTCGTCGCTGACCGCTGCGTCCTTTTCCATCATCGCTTCACCAGGTGCAGGGGGTGGGGGCTTTGCGCGCCGGCCGGCGCTTCCATCGACAGGCGCAGCGCCTCGCGCGCGCGATGCAGGCGCGACATGACGGTGCCGACCGGGACTTGCAGTATTTCGGCGGCCTCGGCGTAGGTGTATTCCTCCACCGTGACCAGCAGCAGGGTGGACCGCAGGGCGGGCGCCAGGCGATCCAGCGCCCGGCCCAGGTCCAGCATTTCCGGCGCGTGCGCCAGGGGTTCATGGGAGGGCTCGGGGCCCTCGTCGAGGGCCGCGTGGCCGTCGTCGTGACGCCAGTCGCGCACGCGGTTGAGATAGATGTTGTGCATCAGGGTCATCAACCACGCGCGCAGGCCGGTGCCGGGCCGCCACAGCGACCACTTGGCGCAGGCGCGTTCGAGCGTGTCCTGCACCAGGTCGTCGGCGGCGGCCGCGTCGCCCGCCAGCAGGCGGGCATAGCGGCGCAGGGCGGGGATGTGGCCGAGGACCTGCGCCACATCCTTGGCCGCGCCGTCGGTCACGGCTTGGCGGCGTGCCAGACGTCCTTGAAGCCATCGCCGGTCTTGTCGCCGGGGGCCTTGTCCTTGGTCCAGTAATAGAGCGGCTTGCCCTTGATTGCCCATTGCTTGGAGCCGTCGTCGCGCGTGATCACGGACCAGTCGCCTTCGGCCTTGGCGCCGGCGGGCGCGGCGAAGGGCGGCCAATTCGTGGCGCAGCCGCCGTTGCAGGCGCTCTTGCCGCCGTGGTCGTTGTCGAAGGTGTACAGCGTCATGCCCTTGTCGCCGACCAGCACGCCATTGCTGACCTTGGCGGGCGGCGCGGCGAAAGCGGAGCCGGCGGCGAGGATCGCGGCCAGGCCGAGGGCGGAGAACGAGAAAGTGCGAACCATGGTGCCTCCTGTGGGTGGGTTGCATGGGAGTGAACACGGGAGCGGGCGGTTTTATTCCCTGGGCGGCGAAAGTTTTCCACTCAGGCCTGCAATGCCGCCGCCAGCCTGTCCACGGCCACTGCCATTTCTTCCTCCCGCCACGCCGCGAAACCCAGGAACAGGCCGTGGCGGGCGGGCGTTCCCACATAATGCCGCGATAAGGGGCGGCAGGATACCCCGGCCGCCGCCAGCCGCCGCATGACGGCGACGTCGTCCTGGCCGCCCGTGAAGGTCGCCAGCAGTTGCATGCCGCCGGGCGGCGTCTCGACCTGGAGACAGCCGCCCAGGCGGCGCCGCAGCAAGTCCGCCAGGCAGTCCCGCCTTTCCCGATAGACGCGGTTCATGCGGCGGATATGGGCGGAGAAGTGGCCTCGTTCGATGAAGATGGCCAGCCCTGCCTGCAAGCTGGGCGCGACGATCTGGCCGGCCTGGCGCTGCGCGAGCGCGAAGGGCGCGGCGAAGGACTCGGGCACGATGGCGTAGCCGGCCCGGATGTCGCCCGTCATGGCTTTCGCGAACGTGCCCACGTAGAACACGCGGCCATCGGCGTCCAGGCCTTGCAGCGCCGCCACCGGGCGGCCGTCGTAGTGGAATTCGCTGTCGTAGTCGTCTTCCAGGATGGCCGCGCCGGCGCGCGCCGCCAGGTCGAGCAGGGCCTGCCGCCGCGCCGCCGACATCAGCACGCCCGTGGGGTACTGGTGCGAAGGCGTGACGAAGATGGCCTTGGGCGGGCCGCCGGGCGCGTGCCAATGGCGGGCGGCGGGGGCGATGCCTTCCGCGTCCACCTCCACGCCGCGCAGCGTCGCGCCGGCATTGCGCAGCGCGGCGCGGGCGCCGCCATAGCCGGGGCTTTCCATCCAGGCGACGTCGCCGCGGTCGAGCACCAGCCGCGCGCAGATGTCCAGGGCCGCCTGGGCGGACGGGGTAAAGAAGAGCTGGTGCGCGCCGGCCCGCACGCCGCGCTCGCGCAGCAGGTGCGCCAGCAGGGCCTGCCGCAGCGGCTGGCGGTTCAGGTCGGCGGCGGCGAGGGTATCGGCGCGGCGCGCGCCGGCGCGCAGGCAGCGGGCCCAGAGCTCATGCGGGAATTCGCGGGCGTCGGCCATGCCGGGCGCCAGGGGCGCGGTCGACGGCTCCACCCGGAAGGGCCAGTCGCTGGCCTCCAGGGCGCTGGCCCAGCGGGAAGGGCGGGGCGGGGAGGCGGGGGGTGTCGCCGATGAGGTGTCCTCGGGCGGCGCGCCGTCTCCTTCCAGGCCGCGCAACGCCATGACGACGGGGCGCCTGCCCTGGCGGATCTCCAGGAATCCTTCCATGGCCAACTGCGCCAGCGCATCCGCCACCGTGTTGCGCGCCACGCCCAGGGCGGCGGCCAGTTCGCGGCTGGAGGGAAGCTGCTGGCCGGGCTGCAACCGTCCCCGCAACGCCGCCGCGCGCAATTGGTCGCAGATCTGCCGCTGCAGGGGGATTCCGCCCGTGCGCGTGAGCACGAGACCCAACGGTCCCCTGGGGCTGGATAGCAGGTAGGTCATCTCGGCAGGTCGCGGCGGATAACTGGCTCAGTATTTTTCTGAAAACTTCACCTTATGTGATAGGCCAGTCAAGTTTACCTTGCGGTTCATCGCCGTCGCGTTCCGGCGCATCCTCCGAGCCTTTCTCATGTCCTCCACGCTTTCCCGCCGCCAGGCCTTGCTGCTGTTCGCCATCGTCATCCTGACCTGGGGCCTGAACTGGGTGGTGACGAAATCCATCGTCCGGGGCGTGCCGCCCTTGTGGACCACCGCCATCCGTTCCGCCATCGCCTGCGTCGTGCTGCTGGTCCTGCAACTCGCGCGGCGCGACTTCATCGTGCCCAGGCGCGGCGACGTGCCGGTGATCCTGGCCATCGGGCTATTGCACATGGTCGCCTTTTCCACGCTGGTCGCCGCGGGGCTGCGGCACGTCACCGTCGGCCGCTCCATCGTGCTCGGCTACGCGACGCCGCTGTGGGTGGCGCCCTGCGCGTGGCTGTTGCTGGGGGAGCGCCTGACCCGGCCACGGCTGGCGGGCATCGCGCTGGGCCTGGCGGGCTTGCTGGTCCTGTTCAACCCGCTTGCCGTCGACTGGGGCGACGCGGATCAACGGATGGGCAACGGCATGATCCTGCTGGCGTCCTGGTGCTGGGCCGCGAGCATCCTGTACGTGCGCAAGCACAAGTGGCTGGCGACGCCGTTCCAACTGGTGTTCTGGGAGGCCTTGCTGGCGGCCGTCGTGCTCGGCGCCATGGCCCTGGGCACGGAAGGGCCGCCGGCTTTTCCGTGGCATGCCGGCCTGGTCGTCGCCTTTGCCTACGCCGGCGTGTGCGGGACCGCGCTGGGCTACTGGGCCATGGCCACGATCAACCGCAACCTGCCGGCCACCACCACGGCGCTGGGCATGCTGGCGACGCCGGTGGCCGGCATCGCGGGGTCGATGCTGTTCCTGGGCGAGCGCCCGGACATGGCCTTGCTGGCGGGGATGGCGATGGTGCTGGCGGGCATCGCGCTGGGGAGTGCGCGGCGGGCCTGAAAGCGTCTTCCGTGTCCGCCGCGCCGTCCTTGCGGATCGGCGCGGTTACTCTCCGTGCGATGCCTCTCCGGGATAAACGACCTCGCCGTCCTCCCGGATCACGGCGCCTTCCGTGAGCCGCGCCGGCTCCACGCGATGGTCTCCCATCAAATGAAAGACCGTTTCGCCGCGCGCCAGCAGGTGATCGGCGACGATGCGCCGGTGGCACCGCCACCAGACGGCTTCCGAGCACATGATGGCGCAGCGCCGTTCGCGTCCCAAGGCGATCAACCTGTCCAGGCCGCGCTGGAAATCCTCGGAAAGCGCATAGTCGGCATAGTTGTGGAAGCTCTGGTTGTTCCACAGGCCGTTCACCTCGGGCGCCACCGTCTTGCTCTTGCCGCGCAGACCGCCCAGCTCCGCGATGGCTTCATACGCCAGGCCGAACGCCGCCAATCCCGCGGGCAGCACGTCCTGGCCATACTGGGGATTGGCGCGCGACTTCCGCACCGTGCGGATGTCCACCAACAGCCGCACGTCCGCCGTCGCCAGCAGGGCCGCGAACGCTTCCAGCTCGCGGGTGGAGTGGCCCACCGTATAGAAGGGCAGCTTCGTTTCGGGCCGCGTCATTTCTTCTTTCCCGGCGGATCGCGATGCAGCGCCGATCCCTTGTGCGCGGCGACGTGGTCCGTCTTGTCGCTCTTTATCTCGTACTGCGGATCGTCGGCGCTGGCGCGGCGTCGGTGGCCCTTGTAGTCGAAATCGCTGTGGTGGATGGCCGTGATGGTGCCGCTCACCCAGCCCGCTTCCGAATTCCAATGGACGTGGTCGCCAATCTTGAATCGTTCCTGCATGTCTGCCTCCGTGCGCCGGCGGCGCCAGATCGCTCCGCCCGGCCGGGCCGTGGCGGGCAAGATTTGTACCGGAGATTGTGCCGGGGGTGGCCTGCCTTTTAAAGCGGAGGTCAGGTCTTTGGTCTAATATATATATGACTTATAGATGTTTGACATCTATAGTACTGAATACCTCCGCCCTGCCTCCGCCTTCACCCGTTTCTTCGCCGTACGCTGCGCCCGCATCATGTCCACGCCATCAGGCACGCTAGCTTCATCCTCCCCCCGTTCCTCCCATTCCGCTTCCGCCCCCGCCGCCCTGAGTCACCGCGAAATCATGCGGGTGATCGGCGGCATTATTCTTTGCATCCTGCTGGCGTCGCTGGACCAGACCGTGGTGATTCCGGCGGTGCCGGCCATCGCTTCGGACCTGAACGGCTTCGGCCACCTGTCCTGGATCGTGGCCGCCTATCTGATCGCCGCGACCGTGACGACGCCGATCTACGGCAAGTTGTCTGACATTTACGGCCGGCGCGGGATGCTCACGGTGTCCATCGGCGTGTTCGTGGCGACCTCGGTGATGTGCGCCATGGCGCGGACGCTGGACCAGTTGATCTGGTTCCGCGCCTTGCAGGGCCTGGGCGGCGGCGGCCTGATGTCCCTGGCCCAGGCGGCCATTGCCGACGTGGTGGCGCCGCGCCAGCGCGGGCGCTACCAGGGCTATCTGGCGGCGGTGTGGGGCGTGGCCTCGATCGCCGGCCCGCTGGTCGGCGGGTATGTCTCGGAGCACCTGTCCTGGCGCTGGCTGTTCTGGATGAACCTGCCCCTGGGCCTGATCGCCATGTATTCCTGCAACCGCGGCCTGCGCACCCTCAAGCCCAAGGGTGGCAAGGCGCGCCTGGACCTGCTGGGATCGCTGCTGCTGGCGCTGACCATCGTCAGTTGCCTGCTGGCCTTGAGCTGGGGCGGCGTGTCCTATTCCTGGCTGTCGCCGGAAATCATGGGCCTGGCGCTGCTGACGGTGCTGGCGCTCATCGCCCTGGTGTGGCAGGAAAAGCGCGCGCGCGATCCCTTGCTGCCGCCGCGCATGTTCTCCAACAAGACCTTCACCTGCGGCGTTGCGGTGTCCTCGACCGGCGCGCTGGCGATTTTCCTCTGCATCTTCTCGCTGCCGCTGTATTTCCAGTTGGTGCGTGGCACCAGCGCGTCGCAATCGGGCCTGTTCGTCGTGCCTTTCCTGCTATCCAACGTGGCGGGCAACGTGCTGGCCAGCAATCTGGCCCGCCGCATCGGCAAGCTGCGCGGCATCCTGTCGGTGGGCCTGGCCGTCGGCGCGGTGGGCCTGTGCGCGCTGGCCTTCATGGGACCGGCCACGCCCCTGGCGCTGGTGCTGGCGGTGACGCTGCTGGCGGGCATCGGCCTGGGCCAGTGCATGGTGGGCACCATCATGGTGGTGCAGAACGCGCTGGAGCCGCGGGACATCGGCGCGGGCACCGGTTCTGTGCTGGTGCTGCGCTCGGTGGGCAGCGCCTTCGGCAGCGCGCTGGCCGGCAGCCTGCTGGCATTGGGTTTCGCGGCGTCGCTGGCGAAGGCCGGCGTGGTGCAGGAGATCGACCTGGGCGCCCTGCGCCATGGCAGCGACGTCCTGTCGAACCTGGCGCCGGCCGCCAAGCTGGCCTTGATGGACGGCGTCGCTTCCACCTTCCGCATGATCTTCGCCTTCGGCGCGGTGGTGGCGCTGATTTCCCTGGTGATCGTGCGCCGCATGCCCGACCTGGAACTGCGCGGCTCGACGGGGCATCAGCATCTGCCTATCGGCGAGTGAGCAGGGAGTAGGGGCGCCACGCCGCCGCCCCTTGCTCATTGCGCTTATTGTTTATCGCTTACTGCACCAGCGAGAAGCCGATGCCGATCTGCGACCGGTGCCGCTGGTCGTAGCCCAGCAGCGTTTCGCCATAGCCGTTGAAGTACTGCAGGTGCAGATAGCCGTTCATGTTCAGCCAGGTCCGCTGTAGCGGCCAGGCCAGGTCCAACTGGGTGGTGCGGCGCGAACTGGCGCCCTGGCGGTACATTACCGAGGCGATCAGGCCGTTGTCCTGCGCCCAGCGCAGGTTCCAGTCGACGTGGCCGGCGTAGTCCGAATAGTCGGAGTTTTCCCTGGCGACGCCGAAGTAGCCCTTGATGCGGGGCGAGAAGGTCAGCGTGCTGCCGCCGTTGAAGCGGTAGTTGATCGCCGGTTGCAGGAAAGCGTCGTTGACCGAACGCGAATCGTCGCCGCCCTTGCCGTTGGAGTTGTGCTCGACGCCGCCCTGCATGCCCAGGCGCCAGTTCTGGCTGCCGGAGGTCCACACGTTGTCGTTCAGCCAGAACAGGCTGGGATTGAAGGTCGTGTCGATGAAGGGCCGCGAATCGCCTTGCAGGTCCCACAGCGAACTCTGGGTATAGCCCAAGTAAAGCTTGTCCCAGAAACTGGGATTGGCGGGATCGGGCGTGAACAGGCGGTACTTGAAGCTGAGCTGGAAGCGCGCGGTCGTGCGGTCCCGGGTGCGGATGTCGAAGTACATGGGCTGGTATTCCGACAGCCCCGCGAGCACGCCGCTCAGGCGATTCGGCTCGGCCGGCGCGATGTTGGACGCCACCTGGGTCGGCGCCGGCCCGCCCGCGGGCGAGGCCCCGGCGGCGGCGACTTCCGGCGCGGGCAGCGCCTGGCCGGTGCCGGGGTCGACCACCGGAACGTCGGCGGGCCGGGAAGCGACGACGGGCGCGCCGCCGGTGCCGGTGTCCAGGGCCATCAGCGCGGGTTCTCCCTCGATGGAGACGGCCTGCAGTCCGTGCGCCTGGGCCGGCACGACGGCGGACCACGACATGCGGGCGAAATTGTTGACCGGCACGTTCAGGTCCAGCGCGTCGCTTTCCGCCTGCGCCGGCGTGCGGACGATGGCGCCGTTGGGCGCGCGCCATTGCAATATCAACTGGCGGGGCGGCTGCCAGCGCGCGCCGGCGTCGCCGTCGTTGAAGAACACCGCCTGGACGCGGACGGTGGTGCCGGGCGCGGCGGCCGCGCGATCCAGGGTATAGCTGATGCCGGCATGGGCGGGCGCGGCCAGCGCGGCCAGCGCGCCGAGGAGGATGACGTGCGTGCGGGACGGACGATTCATGGCGTCGGGGGGAGTGGGGGACGACGCACTGTATCACCCCCGAATACGGTGACTGATACTATCTGTAATGTGTGGTTCCTCCGCCTCTTCGCGCCAAGGACCACGCTGACGCCTCGCCGCCGAAGCCTGCCGGAAAGTGGAGAGTACAAGTCGTTACGCCGGCCGGGGAAAGCTTCACAACCCCGGGGCCTTGCCGGCGCGCGAAACGGTGACCGGGGCGCAGCGGGTCGTGGCGCGCGTCTGGACGGCATGCAGGCCGATGCGCGCCAGATCGGCAGGCGTTGCGCAAGCCATGTAAAATGCGGCTCCGAATCGCACCGCCGAGCAAACCCCGACGCCTCGCGCACGGCTTTGCTCCCAGGCCCGGTTCCGGCGCCCAGCCTCCACGCGCCGCCCTTAGCTCAGTTGGATAGAGCACTCGCCTTCTAAGCGAGCGGTCACACGTTCGAATCGTGTAGGGCGGGCCAGAATTTCATGGGAAATGAAGGGTTAAGCGGTTTTGTTCCTGCCCGAGCCTGGTTGTTTTCCTGCTACTACTGCACTCAATCGCTCGGCACTGCACTCAAACTGCACTCAAAACTAAGTCCTTGCGACCGGAATTTCGATGGAATTTTTCGCGCGGGTATCTTTCTCATCGTTGAGCATGCCGTCATGAAGATACTGATCACCGGCGGGGCGGGATTCCTGGGCCAGCGGTTGGCCCGCAAACTCCTGGAGCAGGGCGCGTTGGCGCTGGACAATGGCGAGCCTCAGCCCATCACGCAGATCGATCTGTTGGACGTGGCCAGGCCGGACGCCCTGACGGACCGTCGCGTGCGCGCGTTGGTGGGCGATATCGCCGACCCGGCGGTATTGCGGCAGGCCATCGATGCAGGAACTCGCGTTATTTTCCATCTGGCCGCCGTTGTCAGCGGCCAGGCGGAGGCGGACTTCGATCTGGGCATGCGCATCAATCTGGACGCGTCGCGCGCGCTGCTGGAAATCTGCCGCGCGCGGGGCCACAAGCCGCGGGTGATCTTCACCAGTTCGGTGGCGGTGTATGGCGGCGCGTTGCCCGACACCGTGCAGGACGACACCGCGCTCAATCCCCAATCTTCCTACGGCACGCAAAAGGCCATTGCCGAACTGCTGCTGGCGGACTACTCCCGGCGGGGCTTTGTCGATGGGCGCGTGCTGCGCCTGCCCACCATCAGCGTGCGGCCCGGTCGTCCGAACGCCGCGGCGTCATCGTTCGCCAGCGGCATCATCCGCGAGCCCTTGAACGGCGAAACGGCGGTTTGCCCCGTCGGCGCCGATACGCGCCTGTGGCTGCTGTCTCCGCGCGCTGCCGTCCCGGCGCTGATCGCGGGCTGCGAACTGGATGCCGGCGCGGTCGCGGACCGCGCGCCGATCAACCTGCCGGGCGTGTCGGTCACCGTGGCTGAGATGGCGCAGGTGTTGCGCGACGTGGCGGGCGACGAGGTTGCCGACCGCATCCACTGGCAGCCCGACGAACGGATAGAGCGGATCGTCGGCAGTTGGCCTGGCCGGTGGGACACCACGCGCGCGACCCGGCTAGGCCTGAAGGGGGATGGCAGCTTCGCCGATATCGTCCGCGCCTACCTGGCCGACGACCTGCCGCGCTGTGCCGGAACGGGACAAGAAACTTCCAACCACCAGGTTTGAAATGAAGAACGAACTTACGAAGGATTGGTTCGTGTTGCTGGCCAGCGTGGATACGCCGACCGTCTGCAATGCGCTGGAACTGGCGCTGGGCCGCCGCCAGGCGACTGGCTTCACTTATGGAACCCCGATTGCCGCACCCCGGCCGCTGCCGTCCATGGTCGGCTATGCGCGGACGTCGCGCATCCGCGCGGCCGAGCCTTCCACGCTAAGCGCGCAGGAGAGCACGGCACTGCGGCTGGCCTACTACCGCTATGTCGCGCCGGTGGAGGGCGAGCCCGTGGTCGTGGTGCAGCAGGACGTGGACCTTACGCCGGGGCTGGGCTCGTTCTGGGGCGAAGTCAATTCCACGGTGCACAAGGCCCTGGGAATCAAAGGGGTCGTCACCAACGGATCGGTACGCGACCTGGACATGCTCGCGCCGGACTTTCCCATCGTGGCCGGCAGCATCGGTCCGTCCCACGCGCACGTGCACGTGCTTGATTTCGATCTGCCGGTGCGGGTGCTGGGCCTGGAGGTGCACCCGGGCGATCTCATCCATGCGGACCGCCACGGCGCGGTAGTCATCCCCCACGATGTCGCGCCGGAGATGCCGCGCTGCATCGAATTGATGGTGGCCAAGGAAGCGCCGATCCTGGAGGCCGCGCGCAAGCCGGGCTTCAGCGTGGAGGATATCGCAGCGGCGCTGCGCAAGGCCGCGGATATCCACTAGGCGGCGGACGCCGCATGGGCCCTTCATGGCGGGCGTCCCAACTCGATGGCCGGCCGCCGCATGAACCTGAAACCCGCCGTCCTGCGTCAGTACCCGGCCGTGGCGCCTGCGGCTGGCGCGGACTGGCCGGCCAGCGTTTCCTCGATGCGGGCCTTGCACACCAAGCCAAGCATGTTCGCATCGTTGCCCGGCGTCACCAGGTGAAAGCCTTCGGCCAGGCGCTGGCGCGCCAGCGCCGAGGAGGCGCAGAAGATGCCCGCGAGCAGGCCGCGCGCCCGCGTGGCGGCAACGATGCGCGCAATGGCTTCGGCAACGATGCCGCCGGTTTCGGCGCCGGGTTTCATCCCCAGGCTGAGCGCCAGATCGTTGGGGCCGACGTAGATGCCGTCCAGGCCCGGCGTGGCGAGGATGGCGTCGAGGTTATCCAGGGCTGCTTGCGATTCGATCATGGCCAATGCCAGGACGTGGTGGTTGGCCTGTTCGAAGTAATCCGGGCCGGCGTACAGCGGGCCGCGCGCCGGCCCGAAAGACCGGTTGCCCTCGGGCGCATAACGGCAGGCCGCCACGAAGCGCGCGGCCATGTCGGCGTTGTCGATCTGCGGGCAGATGACGCCGTAGGCGCCGGCATCGAGCAGCCGCATGATCGTCGGCTCGTCCAGCGAGGGACAGCGCACCATAGGGGTGGCGTCGGTGGAGCTGATCGCCTGGAGCATGGACATGGCGGTCTCGAAGCCCATCATGCCATGCTGGACGTCGACGGTGACGGCGTGAAAACCTTGCCGCGCGATGACTTCCGCCGCGTAGCTGCTGGGGATGGAAAGCCAACCGTTGACGATGGGCTTGCCCGCGAGGAAGCGGTCTTTGGTGGAATTGGGACGCATGGTCGGGGATACGATTCGATCGATTGGAATGGGTACGAGGATGACCGGGCCGCGGGCCGGGGCGTTATTCCGGCTTGATGCCCGCGGCGGTCAGCAGCTTGCCCCAGCGCACGATCTCGTCGGATTGGTAACGCGCGAAATCCGCGGGGCCCTTGTACGCGATCTGCATGCCGATCTGCGCCAGATGCTGGCGTACCTCGGGCATGCGCAGCACGGCATCAATGTTCTCGGCGAGCTTGTCGACGACCGCTGGCGGTGTGCCAGCCGGGGCGAAAACGCCCTGCCACGACTGGACGTCGAAGCCCGGCACGCCCTGGCTGGCAATGGGCACGACGCCGGGCAGATTGGGGATGGGCGTGGGGGCGGTGCTGCCCAGCGCCCGGACGCGATGGCCTTCGATCAGGGGGCGGGCCACCGTGGACGTCTCGAACGTCATGGTGATCTGCCCGCCCATCAGGTCGGTCATGGCCTGCGTGCCGCCCTTGTAGGGGACCTGGCGCATGCGGGTGCCCGTCAGGCTTTGGAGCAGTTCTCCGGCCAGGTGCTGCGTGGTGCCCGGGCCCGCGGTGCCGTAGGTCAGCGTATCGGGATGGGCGCGCAGGTCGGCCAGCAGGTCGGCGAGCGAGCGATAGGGGCTGCTTTCATTGACGACCAGCACGTTCGTTACCGTGCCCACCAGGCTGACCGGCGCGAAATCCTTGACGGGATCGTAGCCAATCGATTTATTGAAAAATGGCACCACGGCATGGGTGGTGATGGTGCCGCCGACCAGCGTGTAGCCGTCGGGCGCGGCACGGGCGGCCAATTGGGTGCCCAGCACGCCCGACACGCCTGCACGGTTTTCGACCACGATGGGTTGGCCAAGCCGCTCGCTCAGCGGTTGCGCGATGGCGCGGGCGACCGCGTCCGCCAATCCGCCCGCGCCGAAGGGCACGATGTAGCGTATCGGCTTGGTGGGCCAGGCCTCGGCGGCATGGGAAAGGCCAGGCAACGATAAAGTCGCGGCGATGGCGGCGGCGGTGGCGACCAGATGTCGGCGCGCGGGGGAAATGGGTTTGGATTGCACGTCTGTCTCTCATGTTGAGCCGTTCTGCGCGGCTTGCGTCGGAGTACTGCCAAGCGGTACTTTGGGCGCTGGCGCTTCATCTGTCCAATATATTTAGCGACTGCATTTCAGTCGTTAAACGAATGAACCGAGTCGACCGAACGAAATGAATCTGGAATTGCGGCACCTGCGCTACTTCGTCGCGCTTGCGGAGGAACTCAACTTCGCGCGCGCCGCTGCGCGCCTGAACATGACGCAGCCGCCCTTGAGCCAGCAGATCCTCCAAATGGAGGCTGAGATCGGCGCGGCCCTGTTCGTGCGCGGACGGCGCCCATTGCGCCTGACAGCCGCGGGCCTGGACCTGCTGGAGGACGCGCGCCGCCTTCTGACGCACGCTGACTCGGTCATGGACAACGCCCGGCGGGCGGCGCGCGGCGAACGCGGAACGCTGGTCGTGGCGTTTATCATCGGCGCGCTTCCGCGCCTGCTGCCGAATCTGCTCAACCGCTATCGCGCCCAATATCCCGGCGTGCGTATCGACTTGCGCGAAATGGTGTCGCCGCTTCAATGCGAAGCTCTGGCGTCAGGGGAAATAGACGTGGGCGTCATGCGCCCGATGGAGAAGCAGCCAGCCATACGCACGCTGGAACTCGTCCGGGAGGAAATGCTGCTCGCGTTGCCGCATAGCCATGCGCTGGCCACGCGGACCTTCCTGAACGCCGAGGAGGTTTGCCATGAACCCTTCATTGCGTTCAGCAACACCAGCGCGCGTTATTTCGACGACATCGCCCAGCGCTTTTTCCGCCAGGCCAGCAAGCTCCCGGAAGTCGTACAGGTGGCAAACCAGCTCTACACCGTGCTCGCGCTGGTGGCGGGCGGCATCGGAGTCGCGCTTGTGCCGGAATCGGCGCGACACATGGCCTTCCCCAATGTTGCCTTTGTGCGACTCGCGGCCGATGAAGCCCTGCATGCAAGCCTGGTGCTGGGATGGAACGAGTTGAGTCCCCCCGAGCCCGTTCTGGAGCACTTCATTGCCATCGCCTCCGCGTCCATGCCGAGCGTGCAACCCCTCACCTGAACGGCGCGCTGGCGGGTTCCCGCATGTTCCATCGCAGGCCTTGCGCGCGTGGTCAGTGATCAACGCCGGGACCGCGTCGTGGTGGCGCTTCGCCGAAGCGCTTCTCGCCGCAGGCAGTTTAGAAAGTGTTGAGACGCGGAAGATAACGTACGTCCGTTGCGGGTCAGAATGCCGATCTCTCGCGATGCCCCCGGTAGGTCCAAGGGATGGGTAGCGACTTGACTGGTATCCATTAGGCGAAGTGCCATGGTAGGAACGATGGAAATACCCAAGCCCGCCGATACCATGGCGCCCAGTACCGAGATATTGGCGACCTCATAGCGGGCATTCACGGCAATGTGCTTCCCCTCCATCAATCGATCAACGACTTGACGGATGCTGCTGGCGGAGCCGCTGGAGATAAGGGGGCGCTTCGTAATGAAATCCCAAAGTGACTTTGATGAGGCAGGCCCGGGATCCTTCGCGCTACACATCAACACCAACGGATCGCTAAGCAACGGCTCGTACGAAAGAACCGAATCCGTGGGCCTGCCACTGATCGCGAAGTCGGCGGTTCCTTCCTTGAGCAGTCTGGGTAGCAAATGTCCGGATGAGGGATGTAAAGCGATCGTGACCAGCGGATGGGTCTGTTGCAGTTCTGCCATCACGGGCGGCAGCAAGCCGGCGGCCGCGGAGGGCAGGCAAGCGACACTGATATTGCCGCGACGTCCACCGATGAAACCGGATAGATCGTGCAGCGCGTCGTGAAACTCGCTCAGCAGCCGTCGGGCGATGGGGAGCAGTTCCCGACCGGAGGGCGCTAATTCGACGCGTCGGGTATTGCGGTCGAATAAGCGTACGTCCAGTTTTTGTTCCGCCGTCTGAATGATCCGCGTAAGCGCAGGCTGCGAGACAAAGACATGTTGCGCGGCAACCTTGTAATTCAGATGCTCGGCCAAGCAGGCAAACGCCTCAAGTTCTTTCAGGGTTAATGAGCGGGGCATGATCTTCGATTAATGCAAAAATCGTATCAAATAGATCAAATAGATTCAGTTCTCATCTTACTACGCGGAGGCCATAATCTTCGAAAGGGGTCGTCAGCCTCCGCTTCCGGCAGTCGGAAGCCCCCGCGGGGGACTGGTGTCTCCGTATTAGAAAGGGCTCGCTGCGCATCCGAACACTGAGTGTCTCGGCCTGCAACGTCCCTATAACGAACGAGACAGAGATAAATGGGAATTTCTAAATCCCTTGGCATCGCGCTGGGGTTTTGGCTTGGGATGCATGGAGGGCTTGCGGGTGCCGAGGAGCCGTTTCCCGCCCATCCGATTCACGTCGTGGTTCCCAACGAGCCGGGAGGAACCACCGATGTGCTGATCCGTGCGCTGGTGCCATCGATGGCGAAGACACTGGGTCAGTCCATCGTGGTCGAGAACCGAGCCGGCGCGAGCGCCACGATCGGATCCTCCTTCGTCGCTCGATCGGCGCCCGATGGCTATACGTTATTGGCCGGCTCCAGTGCTATCAGCATCAACTCCTATGTGATGCATGATCTGCCCTTTGACACGAAGACTGACCTCGAGGCGGTGTCGCGGATAGCGTTGACTCCGTACTTCCTGATAGTGAACGCGGGCGTCAAAGCCAATTCGGTTGCGGAGCTGGTGGCCTTGGCGAAGGCCAAGCCAGGTAGCCTCACCTATGCGTCATCGGGAACGGGGACCAGCCCGCATTTGACCGGGGCGCGCTTCGCGGCAGCAGCCGGCATCGACCTGTTGCATGTGCCCTATAAAGGAACGGGCCCCGCGATGAATGACTTACTCTCAGGGCGAGTCGACATGATGTTTGTAGGCTTGCCATCGACAATCGGTCAAATTCAAGCAGGCCGTTTACGAGCCTTGGCCGTAGCCAGCGACAGCCGATTCGAAACGGTCCCCGACGTGCCGACCATGAAAGAGGCGGGCCTCGGAAATTTTAGTGCTACTTCCTGGTTTGGCATCTTGGCTCCGAAAGGCACGCCTGATGCCATAAAGACCAAGCTCGCTCAGGCTATCTCAGTAGCCATCCAAGAGCGAGACGTCAAAGCGACGCTTACGAAATTAGGCGCGGTTCCCCTGTCGGAGACGCCTGCCCAAGCGCAGGAATTCTTCCAAAGCGACTTGGTGTTCTGGGAGAGCACCGTCGCGCAGATGAAAGACCAGCTCAAGTGAGCTACTGCGGCTTCGCTTGTTTTACCCAATTGGAGAGAAGCATGGATTCCTCGAAAAAGCGAGTGCGCGTAGGAACCGGGGCCGGGATGGCAGATGACCGTATCGGTCCCGCCCTACAACTGCTCGAAGCGTGTGACTTGGATTACCTCGTATGTGAGTGCCTAGCGGAGCGCACAATTGCGCGCGAAACGCTTTCGCGCCGGCACGATGGGACGGCGGGCTACAACCCAATGCTTCGAGAACGTATGCAAGCCTTTCTGCCATTGTGCCATCAGAAGGGCGTGCGGCTCGTATCCAACATGGGGGCGGCCAATCCTGAGGGAGCGGCCAAGGCGGCACTGGAGATCGGCCGGACGCTTGGCTGGAGTGAGCTTCGCTGCGCGGCGGTGGTGGGCGACGATGTGATCGAAAAGGTTAGCGCCCATTCGGAACTCATGCTGATGGATCGCAAAATGCCCCTTGAAAGCATTCTTCCCAAGCTCGCTTCAGCCAACGCGTATTTGGGTGCTGATGTGGTGCGCGACGCGTTGCGAACCGGGGCTCATGTGGTGATGACCGGACGCGTGGCCGATCCGTCGCTATTCCTGGGCGTGGCGCTACACCACCACCGCTGGGACTATGATGATCTGCCGCGTCTGGCCGCCGGCACGATTATGGGGCACCTGTTGGAATGCTCAGCACAACTTACGGGCGGCTACTTCGCCGATCCGGGAAAAAAAGAGGTCCCGCGTCTGGCCGAACTACCTTACCCATTCGCTGATCTTTATAGCGATGGAGAGCTTTACGTTTGCAAACCCGAACGCTCCGGTGGGCGCCTGGATCGGATGACTTGCACCGAGCAGGCACTTTATGAGATCCACGATCCAGATGCTTACATCACTCCTGATTGCGTGCTGTCGCTCCAAGGCTTGCACTTCGACGAGGAGAGTGCCGATCGCGTGGCGGTACGTGGTATCCATGCCGGTGCGCGTACTGATAGCTACAAGGTCGTCGTGGGGTATTTCGATGGGTGGATTGGCAGCGGCGAGGTTTCTTACGCCGGCGTAAATGCTGTAGCCCGTGCCCACTTAGCGGCGCAGACGGTGAAGGAGCGCTTCCGCTTGGATGGCGGCGTTGCTAGCGAGTTGCAGGTCGATTTGATCGGCATCAGCAGCCTACATGGTGAATTTCCTGCTGCATCGGCCAGTCCACCCTACGAGGTTCGCCTGCGCGTGGCGGCACGTTGCCCGGATAAGAAAAGCGCGAATCTGCTAGGCGATCATGTTCGGCAATTGAACATGCAGGGACCCTACGGCGCGGGTGGCCCCGTGAACCTGGGGGCTAAAGAGATCATCGCCGTGGATGCCGTGATGATCCCCCGCGATTGGGTCAAGCCTCAGATCATCGCCGTAGGAGCTTGAACATGGGCACTCTGGTTCACGATCTCGCCCACGCAAGGGCGGGCGACAAGGGGAATACGTCGAGCATCGCCGTCATTGCTTACGACAAGGCTGGCTGGCAGCATCTCCGAGAAAGGCTGACGGCGGATCGGGTACATCAGGCGTTCGCCCATTTGGGTGCCGGGCCGATCCGACGATACGAGGTCGAGAGCCTGATGGCCTTGAATTTCGTGATTCCCAACGTCCTGGCAGGCGGTGTGACGCGGTCACTTCGACTCGATCCGCACGGAAAATCGCTAAGCGCCCTGATGCTCGGGATAGAGCTGCCCGCAGATATTCTCCAACCTTGAAAACGAGGCGCCACTATGTATCCCGCCGCAGAGCTATTGCAAACAGAAGTCTTCGCACGCTTGCCCGAGTCCATGCATCTGACTGACCGCCCGTCCACCTGGCTCGCTGCGAGACATGTGAAGATGCATTCTTTTCTTGAAGGGCCCTCGTTTGACCGCGCCGGCAACCTGTGGTGTGTGGACTTGGCTCACGGCAGAATTCTACGGGTCGACCCAAGTGGCAATTTTGAAGTCATTCTTCAATATGACGGCGAACCTAACGGATTAAAGATTCATCAAGATGGTCGGATCTTTGTCGCGGACCATCTACACGGGCTGATGCTGCTCGACCCGGAACATCGGACCATCCGACCGTATCTGCAGAATGTAAGGCGTGAGGGACTAAAAGGCCTGAACGACCTGTTCTTCGCGGCGAACGGAGATCTTTACTTCACTGATCAGGGTGAAAGCGCCTTAGAGAACCCAACGGGACGCGTGTTTCGTTTGCGTGCTGATGGCCAAACCGTTGATCTACTGATGGACGGTTTGGCCGGGCCCAACGGCCTCGTCATGAACAGAGCCGAGAATGTACTGTATGTAGCCATCACGCACGATAACGCGATCTACGCGTTGCGAATGGAACCAGGCGGCGCGATGGGTAAGGTGAGTCGATTCATACAATTATCCGGCAGCACGGCCGGACCCGATGGGATGGCAATCGACGACGCTGGGAACCTGGCGGTCGTCCACGCGCAGGCAGGCACAGTCTGGGTGTTCAGCCCAATAGGCGAGCCGCTCTATCGGATTCGGTCATGCGCCGGCCTGCGCACCACAAACGTGGCCTATGGGGGGGTTAACAGGCAAAGCTTGTACATCACCGAAGCTGAGCAGGGAGTGATTCTTCGGGCACACCTTCCGTACCCTGGCAAGCTTATGTATTCGCACACGGACGGATTGGAACAGCGCTAAAGCTTGGAGACATCATGACGAAGATACTTCAACTAACAGTGGGGCTGGTACTGAGCTTGGCCACCGTCAGTACCGCACTCGCAGAGGGAAAATGGCCCGCCAAGCCTATACGACTGATCGCGACGTACGGACCTGGGAGTTCGATAGATATCATTGCCCGTTTGGTGGCAAAGCCGTTGGCTGAACAATTGGGTCAGCCTGTGATTGTGGAAAATAAGCCGGGTGCGGGCGGTGACCTGGGTACGGACTACGTCGCGAAGGCGAACAAGGATGGGTACACCATTGGATTTGCATCGGCTGGCCCGATCACGGTGAATCCCAATGCACGCCCCAAGATGCAATACGACGCGATGAAGGATTTGGCGCCAGTGGCCTTGGTGGCGACGGGTCCGAACGTCATCTTGGTGAATCCATCACTGCCGGTAAAGAACTTGCAGGAACTGATTGCGTACATCAAGCATCATCCGGACACGGTTAATTATGCGTCCGCTGGGGTGGGGACGAGCGGTCACATTGCTGGCGAGCTATTTCAACACCTGTCGAACACTCGAATTCTCCATGTGCCGTACAAAGGCAATAGCGAGGCGATTACTGACACCTTGGGAGGCCGCACGCAACTGGTAATCAGCGGCGTTCCGCCAATCCTGTCCTTCGTGAAGTCGGGCAAGCTGCGAGCGATCGCGATGGCCGACGTCAAGCGATCCCCGTTGTTGCCTGATGTGCCCACCGTTGCCGAGGCCGGCTTGCCAGGCGCGGAAAGCGTGGCGTGGTATGGCATCGTGGCGCCGGCTGGCACGCCGCCCGAGATACTGGACCGCCTACATGACGAAGTTGTGAAGGCGGTGAACAGTCCTCAATTGCAAGAACAATTCGCAGCGCTCGGGATTGTCGCGTCGTCGGACAGTCGCGATGCGTTTGGTAAAAGGATGGCGGATGAATATGCCCGCTTCAAAGCGTTGTTCAAACAGATCAACTTGACAATCGAGTGAACATAATGTCGCGGACTGTACTCATCACTGGCGCCAGCGGACTTGTGGGAACGGCGGCCGTCGATTCATTTCTGAATGCCGGTTGGCAGGTGATTGCCGTGTCGCGTCGCTGTCCCGAAATTCTGAGTGCGAAGGCATTCACGCATCTTTCGGTGGACCTGTTGGACGCCACTGCATGCCAAGAGGCTTTCAAGGGCTTGTCGCAGGTGTCACACGTGGTGTACGCCGCTGTCTACGAAAAGCCCGGGCTCATCGCCGGATGGCAGGATCCGGAGCAAATGTCCACCAACCTGACCATGCTGCGAAACACCATTGAGTCGTTACATGAAGCTGCGGCGCTGCGGCACGTGACCCTGTTACAGGGAACGAAGGCCTACGGCGTCCACCTCCATGCCATTCGGACACCTGCCCGCGAGAAGGAGCCGCGCGATCCGCACCCGAACTCCTATTGGCTGCAGGAAGACTATGTTCGTGAGCAAGCCGAGCGGCGTGGCTTTGGGTGGACCATATTCCGCCCAACCATTGTGTTGGGGCCAAACGTTGGCGTAGCGATGAATACGATCCCTGTCATCGGTATCTATGGCGCATTGTGCCGGGCCGAGGGCAGGCCATTTAGCTACCCTGGACACGTCTCCTATCCACGAGAAGCCGTGGATGCGCGCCTGATCGGCGATGCGGCCGTTTGGACTGCCGACAATGTACAGACGTGGGGTGAACATTACAACCTGACCAATGGGGAGGTGTTCAGTTGGCGGGATATGTGGGCCGGGCTGGCTGACTTTCTGCAAGTCCGCCTTGGTCCGGATATGCCTTTGTGTATGGCGGATTTCTTGCCGAGTCGTGAAACGCTCTGGGCGGAGTTGGTGCGCCGGCATGACTTGCGACCGAACCGTTTAGCCGACCTGCTAGGGCAGTCTCACTACTCTGCGGATGCGCGCTTTGGCTATGGACTGAAGACTGCGCCCCCTCCCGCGTTTGTCAGCACGGTGAAGATAAAGCAAGCAGGGTTCAATCAGGTCTATGACACAGAGGAATGCGTGAAGCATTGGCTACAGGTCTTGGTTGATCGGAAGATTCTCCCCAACCCGAATAGTTGATCGTCTAGGCGATGGTGAGACGTGTTATGGGTCGAGAGGCGGGAGCCTGTCCGGATTTTTTCAGCCTGCTCACAAAGCGACGTGCGAGCAGGGCACGAAACAAATCGTGCTGCTTCCGGCCGGAAGCATTGGTACAGGTACGGTGGTCAAGGGCAGTGGCATGTACCTGCCGGGTCGAGGCGTACAGGCACGCGTGAATTGGGGGACATCGATAACTATCGACTGGTTGAACGAGGGCTGAACATGACATCCAAAATTTCTCGTAAAGATTACGAAGCGGCCTTGGCCCGCGGTCGTGAAGCGCTCGCGCAGCCTCATGCCGTGGCGGCTCGCTACGTCGCGAATGTCCGCATGTTGGAGCTGACTTACAGCAATGGCCTGGTGTTTCGTTTCGACCCAAAGGAAGTGCCGGCATTGCAAAACCTGTCGCGCCATACCTTGGCGCATGCCTATGTCACGCCCGGCGGCGATGGTTTGGCGTTCGGAGAGGACGAGGCCGCTGCCCTCAGCATTCCAGGCTTGTTGGCGCGATTGATTCCGGTGGACATTGCCCGGCGCACGGTTGCTGCCGCGCGCGGGCGCGTTCGTACCGCAAGCAAGGCCGATGCCGCACGCCGCAATGGCGCAAAAGGCGGCAGACCCGCCAAGGCCGATTTGGCCGTGGCTTGATGAGCGGCACGGACATGAAAGCCGGATCGCCATCAGGATAGACACCTGAGGCGACCTGTATCGACCGAAGGCCTTGCGCCACTGGCGCTCCCTGAACGCGCGAAACGCTATACTTCCGCCTCCCCCGCACAACTTCTTTTCGCCCTGGCCCAGCCGTCCGGCTGCCGCCCGAAGCCGTCTCCCCGTATGCCTCTGAACACCGTCTCGGCCATCTCGCTCGATCTGGACGACACCCTGTGGCCGTTCGCGCCGTCCGTGGCGCGCGCCGAGGAGACGCTGCAGGCCTGGCTCGTCGAACATGCGCCGGCAACCGCGGCCCTGTTGTCGGCGCCCCGCGCGCTGGCGCTGTTGCGGGACGAATACGAGGCGGCGCATCCGGAATTGTCCGGCGACTACCGGGCGCTGCGGCTGGGTTCGATCGCCGCGGTGCTGGAGGCGGTGGGCGCGGACGTTGCGCTCGCCAAACCCGCCTACGACGCGTTCTACGCCGCGCGCAACAATGTCGAATTCTTCGAGGACGTATTGCCCGCGCTGGCATGGCTCAGCGCGCGCTTTCCGTTGATCGCGGTGACCAACGGCAATGCCGACCTGGCGCTGACGGGCGGCAAGGAATTCTTCGTGGGCGCGTTGTCCGCCAGGCAGTTCGGCGTGGCGAAACCGGAAGCCGCGATCTTCCACGCGGCCGCGAAAATGGTGTCGGTCGACCCGGCGGAGATGCTGCACGTGGGCGACGATTTCGACCTCGACGTGGTCGGCGCGACGAATGCCGGCCTGCAGGCCGCGTGGCTGGTGCGGCAAGGCGCGGCAGCCCCGTGCCCGCCGCGCGCCGGCGCCCACGTCACGGTGAGCTGCCTGCTGAATCTCTGCGGCCTGCTGGGGCGCCCCGGCTGACGAAGCGCCGGCCGGGACGAAGGTTCAGGCCGAAGGTTCAGGCTGCGATCGCGCCCTTGCGCATGCCGGCCAGGAAACGGTCGATGCGGCCGATGGCTTCCGTGAGGTCGTCGACGTGCGGCAGGAAAACCATGCGGAAATGATCGTGCTGCGGCCAGTTGAAGCCCGTGCCCTGGACGATGAGCACCCGTTCCTGGTCCAGCAGGTCGTAGGCGAATTGCTGGTCGTCCTGGATGGGGTAGATCTTGGGATCCAGCCTGGGGAACAGGTACAGCGCGCCCTTGGGCTTCATGACGTGGACGCCGGGGATCTGCGTGAGCAGGTCGTAGGCCAGGTCGCGCTGCTTGCGCAGCCGGCCGGCGGGGCCGACCAGTTCGTTGATGCTCTGGTAGCCGCCCAGCGCGGTCTGGATCGCCAGTTGTCCGGGCGTGTTCGAGCACAGGCGCAGCGAGGCCAGCATGTTCAGGCCTTCGATGTAGCTCTGCGCGTGCCGCTTTTCGCCGGAGACCACCATCCAGCCGGCGCGATAGCCGCAGGAGCGGTAGTTCTTCGACAAGCCGTTGAAGGTCAGGATGAGGACGTCGTCGGCCAGCGAGGCCATGCTGACGTGGGTCTGCTCCTCGAAGATCGTCTTGTCGTAGATTTCGTCGGCCAGAACGACCAGGTTGTGCTCGCGGGCGATCTGCAGGATTTCCAGCAGCATCTCGCGCGAATACAGGGCGCCGGTCGGGTTGTTGGGATTGATCACCACGATGCCGCGCGTGCGCGGCGTGATCTTCGCGCGTATGTCGGCGAGGTCCGGCATCCAGTCCGAGGCCTCGTCGCACAGGTAGTGGACCGGACGTCCGCCCGAAAGCCCGGTCACCGCGGTGTACAGCGGAAAGTCGGGAGACGGAATGAGCAGCTCGTCGCCGTCGTTCAGCAGCGCGTTGATGCTCATGGAGATCAGCTCCGACGCGCCGTTGCCCAGGTAGACGTCGTTGACGTCCACGCCGTGCACGCCCTTGCTTTGCATGTAGTGCACCACCGCCTTGCGCGGCGCGAAGAGCCCCTTGCTGTCGGTGTAGCCCGCCACGTCGGCCACGTTGCGGATGATGTCCTGGATGATCTCGTCGGGAGGCTGTATGCCGAAGGCGGCGACGTTGCCGATGTTCAGCTTGATGATGCGCTGGCCCGCTTCTTCCATCTCGCGGGCGCGGTCGAGGACGGGACCGCGGATGTCATAGGCGACAGCGTTGAGTTTGGACGATTTCTCTATGGTTTTCATGCCACACGTTTCCTAAGCGTCGTCGGGTGCTGGACGGGACGACCGATGTTTCGTCGCCAGGCTGCGAATCGCGAGCGACGTGGACGGCATGATAAACGTTGAAAAAAGGGGACATACTTCGTTCGTGCGGGGCGGCACGAAGTCCCATGCTCCCGGGGATCGGCGCCGGCCCGGTTTCGGGCTTTTAAAAGCCTGGATTCCTACGCCGAGGCCGGGGCGTCCAGCCGCGCGACGCCGGCGTGTTCCAGGGCGGCGCCGGCGGCCAGGCAGAGATCGTCGCGCCCGGGCGCGGCGATGAGTTGCACGCCTAGGGGCAGGCCGCCGGGGCCATCCGGCCAGACCGGGACGGTGCAGACGGGCAGGCCCAGGCAGGAGATGGGCTGGGTCAGCAGGCCCAGGCTGGCGCGCGCCGGCAGCGACTGTCCGTGCAGGTCGAAGGTGGCGGCGCCGGCAAGCGGCGCGGCCACCGGCGTGGCCGCCGCCAGCAGCAGGTCATGGCGGTCGAACAGGCGCATCGCTTCCTCGTGGACGTCGCGGCGCGCCCGCTGCGCGTCGGACACCCATGCCGCCGGCAGCAGGCCGCCGGCCAGCAGGCGATCCCGCGAATGGGGCTCGTAGGCGTCATAGCGCGCGCGCAGTCCGGCGCGATGCAGCGCGCCGCCCTCGGCGCCCGTGATCAGGAAGGCGGCCGAGCGGGCCCGTTCGGCGCCGTGCAGGGTGGCGCGGGCCCGGGCGCCGAGCGCGGAAGCGGCGAGGTCGACCGCGCGCCAGGCCGAGGGGCCGGCCCAGCGTTCGAACCATGCGTCCAGCACGGCGACGCGCAAGCCGGCTGGCAGGCCGGGCAGGGGCGCCAGCGGCCCCGGCGCGGGATAGGTCGCGGGGTCGCGCGCGTCCACGCCTTGCATGGCCGCGCAGGCCAGGGCCAGGTCGTTCGCGCAGGCGCCCAGCGCGCCGACGTGATCGAGGCTGAAGACGAACGGATATACGCCGCCGCGCCCCAGCCGGCCATAGGTGGGCTTGATGCCGAACACGCCGCACAAGGCCGCGGGCACCCGGACCGAACCGTTGGTGTCCGTGCCCAGCGCCAGGGGCACGAGGCCGGCGCCCACCGCGGCGCCCGATCCTCCCGAGGACCCGCCGGCGACCCGCGCCGCATCGTGCGGATTGCGCGTGACGCCGTAATGCGAGTTCTCCGTGGTGAATCCGTAGGCGTGTTCGTCCATGTTCAGCGTGCCGGTCAGCACCGCGCCGGCCGCGCGCAGGCGGGCGACCGCCGTGGCATCGCTCGCGGCGGGCGGTTCGTCCGCATGGACGCGGCCGCCGCACAAGGTCGTCACGCCTTGCACGTCGAACAGGTTCTTGACCGCATAGGGCACGCCGGCCAAGGGCGGCAGCCGTTCGCCGCGCGCGCGCCGCGCGTCGATCTCCGCGGCTTCGGCCAGCGCCCGCTCGGCAGTGACCCCGGTGTAGGCGTTGAGCGCCGGGTTGCGCGCCTCGATGGCGGCCAGGCTGGCGGCGGCCAGGTCGACCGCCCGGACGTCGCCCTCGCGGACGCGGCGCGCCATTTCCGTGGCGCTGAAGACCGGCGCCGTCATGGCCGGAACACCGGCAAGGGCGCCCGCTGGCGGTCGTCGTCCGCGGGCGCGAGGGTGGCGGCGATGGCGGCGAAGCGCTCGAATTCGGCGGCCACGCGCGCGACGCAGGCGTCGTCGCGGTCATGCCCTTCGAGCTTCATCAAGGCATGGACGGTCGCGCGCAAGGCCTCGCCCGGCGGCGGTTGTGTGACGGACATTTCAGCTTCCTCGTTCTTATGGCGGTCGTGGTTCTATCTGTCGATGCCCGGCGCGACGTGCCCACGCGCGCCGGGCATCGAATGGTGGCGGGCGCCGGCGCCTCAATCGACCTGGGCGCCGATCTCCTTGACCACCTGCGCATAGCGGACCATGTCGTCCTTGATCTGGGCGGCGACCTGTTCGGGCGTGACGGCCATCGGGATCGCGCCCAGGCTCTGGTAGGTGGCCTTGAGCTTCTCGCTCTGCATGGCCTTGGAGAAGGCGTTGTTGAGCTTTTGCTGGATGGCCGGGGGCAGCCCCTTGGGACCGAGTATGCCGTTGTAGAGCGTGACCTCGGCGGCCGGCACGCCGGCTTCGGCGATGGTCGGCACGTCCGGCGCCACGGCAATGCGCTTGGGCGTGCTCACCGCCAGCGCGCGCAGCTTGCCGGCCTGCACCTGGGCGATGGCCGGCGGCATGCTGCTGAAGGCGAACTCGATCTCGCCGGTCAGCGTGGCCTGCACCAGTGGCGCGCTGCCCTTGTACGGCACGTGGATGACGTTGACGTTGGCGGCCCGGTCCATCATTTCGCTGGCCAGGTGGATGATGGTGCCGTTGCCCGACGAGCCATACGAATACTTGCCCGGCGCGGCCTTCAGGCGCGCGATCAGCTCGCTGACGCTGTGCGCCGGCGAGCTGGCGCTGACGACGAGCATCAGCGGCGAGGACGATACCAGCGAAATCGGCGTGAAGTCGCGCACGCTGTCGAAGGGCAGCTTCTTGTAGAGGCTGGCATTGATGGCGTGGGTGGTGGTGTCCTGGAACAGCAGCGTGTAGCCGTCCGGCGCGGAACGCGCCACCAGGTCGGCGGCGATGGTGGTGCCGGCCCCGGGCCGGTTCTCGACCACGATGTTCTGGCCCAGGATGCCGCTGGCCTCGGCGGCGACGGTGCGGGCCAGAACGTCGGAGATGCCGCCAGGCGGAAAGCCCACCACCATGCGGATGGGGCGCGCGGGATAGTCGGACTGGGCGTGGGCGGCCGGCACGGCGGCGGAGGCGGCGAGCAGGCAGGACAGTAGAAAGCTGCGGCGTAACATGGATAAACCCCTCGATGTCGTTTTATGGCGAAGCAGGTGAAACAGGTGGGTGAAACGGTTGGTGCTGGTTAGATAGGTGATGCCGGTAAGGCAGGTGATGCCGATAAAACAGGTGACGCCGGCCTCAGCGCGCCAGGCGCGCGATGGACGCCCACAGCCCTTCCACGTCCACGCGCGACAGCCCACGCGCGATGAAAACCAGGGAAGACCGCGCCGGCGCGGTGGTGCCCGGCGCCAGCGTCACCGGTTTGTCGAAGACGTGGCACACCCCCTGGATCAGGACGAGACGCGGCTCGCCTTCGAAACGCAGGATGCCCTTGGTGCGCAGCAGGTCGGGTCCCCGCAGGCTGGTGAGCGTGTCCAGGAACAACTGGAACACCGGCCGCCGCAGCGGTTCGGCGAAAGTCATCGTGAAGCTGGTCACGGCCGGCGCATGCAAGGGGGCGATCTTCCCCAGGTAGCTGCCGCCCGGCGCATCGTCGTTGCCCCGGCCGCTTTCATCGCCGTCCGGCGCCGGGTGCGTTTCCAGGCGGCCGAGCCCGGCGAATGGCGTGGGCGCCGTCAGCAGCGCCACGTCGAGATCGCCCAGCACCGTCGTCTCGCAGCGCGCATGCGCATTCACGGACCGCGCCCAGGCCAGGGCCGCGTCGCGCTGATCCGGCGTCGCGCGGTCCGTCTTCGTCAGCAGGATCAGGTCCGCCGCGGCGGCCTGGCGTTCGGCGGTCTGCGCGGCGGCCGCGCGCGCTTCGGGATGCGCCGCGTCCACGAGCGTGACGACGTGGGCCAGCCGATACTGCCGCGTCAGCGGCGCGTCGCCGTACAGGGTCTGCGCGATCGCCCCGGGATCGGCCAGGCCGCTGGTCTCGATGATGACGCGCTCGAAGCTCGGGATCTCGCCGTTCCGCCGGCGCATGGACAGGTCCACCAGCAGCGTCTGCAAGTCGCTGCGCAACTGGCAGCACATGCAGCCGTTGTCCAGCAGCACGGTCTCCTCGTCCGAGCGTTCCAGCAGGTGATGGTCGATGCCGACCTCGCCGAACTCGTTGACGATCAGCATCGAGCCGGACAGCGCGGGCGCCGCCAGCACGCGCTTGAGCAGCGTGGTCTTGCCGCTGCCCAGGAACCCCGAGACGACGATGACGGGCAGGCGGGTGTCCGACGCCGTGAGGGCGCCATCGTCGCGCGCGGTGGCCGGCGCCGTGCTCATAGCGTCATTTCCAGCGTGTAGAGGCCGCCGGCATGGCGGTCGACGGCGAAGACGATGCCGCGGTCGTCGACGAACACGTCGTTGAACTGGATGGAGCCCACCGGCGAACCGGCCGGCGCCTCCGGCACGAAGTAGGCCGCCTCGACGGGCGCGTAGGGATCGCGGATGTCGTAGACCCGGACGCCGCCGTTGAAGAAGGTGCAGACGAGGTAGTCCTCCGATTTCCAGGCGCCCGGCACCGGCGGATTCTCGTGCACGTTGTGCGCGCCGAAGCGTCCGCCGCGCTGGCGGTACACGTCCACCGGCGGCATGGGCAGCGTCGAGATCGAGACCAGGTTGGACTCGTCGCTCATGTCGACCAGCCACACCAGCTTGGGCCAGTCGCCGGCGTCGTCCTGGACGGTCTCGTCGCTGACGACGAGCAGGCCGCGGCCGAACAGGGGCAGCGCGGTGTGCGTGAAGCCCTTGAACGGCGGCGAGTTCATGAAGCGGGAGACGGGGCGCGGATCGGACGGGTCGGAGATGTCCATGATGAAGGCGCCGGCGTCCAGGTAGCCCAGGTAGCAGCGGTCCGGACGTTGCGGGAACACGTTGGTGTTGTGCGCGCGGAAACCCGAATCGAAGGCGGGCGCCAGCCGCTTGGGCGGTTCGGCGTCGTCGCCTTCCATGGTGCCCGGCAGGTGCCAGGCGCCCACGGCGCGGGGTCGGGTCGGCGAACTGACGTCGACGATGCGATAGACCTGGTCGTCCTTGGGATTGCGGGGCACGCGGTCCGGATCGCCGCAGGCCATGTGCACGGTCTGGCCGTCGACGAACCACAGGCAATGCGCGCCGCGCGAATGCGGCGCCGAGGCGTCGAAGTGTGACAGCAGGCGCGGGCGCTCGGGCTCGGAGATGTCGAACAGGTCGAAGCCGGCCGGCGCCAGGCCGGGCTTGTTGACCTGGTAGGCCACCGCCATCAGGTTGCCGGACACTTCCAGCGAATTCGAGCGCACGGCGGCATGCGGCAGGTCGGTCTGCACGATGACGCGCGGCTTGTTCGGATCGGAGACGTCGACGCCCGTGAAATTCTTCGGCGCGCTTTCATGGGCCAGCCACAGGATGCGGCGTCCGTCGGGGGCGATCTGCAACGCAATGCCTTCGCCCACGCCGCCGAATCCGCCCAGGTCGTCCTGGGCCAGCAGGCGCATATTGAATTGCTGGGGGTAGTGTGCCTTGATCATGGCGTCAGCTCCGTGCCGCCGCCGGCGCGACGCGGTCGTACCAGGCCAGGATTTCCTCGCCGGTCATGAAGCGCACGCCTTCGAACTTGCGCATGTAGTCGAATGCCTGTTCGAAGTACTTGATGCGATGGGGCACGCCGCTCAGGAAGGGATGCACGGCGATGCCCATCACGCGCACGTGTTCGCCGCCTTCCGCGTACAGGCGATCGAAGCTGTCGGTGACGCGCTTGAGGAATTCGTCCGAGCTGTGGTGCTGCACGGCCATCATGGGAATGTCGTTCAGCTCCACGGAATAGGGCATGGCCACCATGTCGCCGCCGCGCGTGCGCAGGCGGCAGGGCTGGTCGTCCAGCACCCAGTCGCCGATGTAGCGTATGCCGGCATCGTGCAGCAGGTCCACGGTGTCCAGCTTCTGCGTCAGCCCCGGGCCGAGCCAGCCCGCGGGCGCGCGGCCGGTGAATTCGCGGATCGTGTCGACGGTGCGCGCGATCATGGCCTGCGCGTCGTCGACCTGGTGGATGGGCATCTGGATGTAGCCGTGCCCCATGAACTCCCAGCCCGCGTCGCGCGCGGCTTCGGCGATGCGCGGATAGCTGCTGCACACCCGGCCGTTGATCGACAGGGTGGCGCGGATGCCGAAGCCTTCGAGCGCTTGCAGCAGGCGCCAGAAGCCCACCCGCATGCCGTATTCGTGCCAGGCCCAGTTCGGGATGTCCGGGGTGACCGCCACCCCGGTGGGCGCCGGCAGCACCTGGCGCGCCATCGGCCGGCCGATGTCCCAGTCTTCCACGTTGACGATGGGCCAGACGATGATGCGCGCGCCGTCAGGAGCGGGCAGCCGGGGACGGTCGACGATCGCCGAATAGGGCAGCCGGTCGCGGGGTGTCATAATATCCATATAGTGAAAACCCTAAAGGAGACAAAGCATCTTGGATAAGCGTTTTTCAATCTACAGAGGGCAAAAAACAGCGTCAACGACGCCCCTTCGGATATCCACTATATGGATATGAAACCGAGCATCCCGCCCGCCAAGGCGCCCTCCGGAACCCAGGGCGTGGCGCGCGTCGTCACCTTGCTGAAGCTGCTGGCGCAGCACCGCGATCCCGGCTTGCGCTTCGTCGACGTCGCGCGCCTGTGCGGCCTGGAGCAGCCCACCGCGCATCGCATGCTCAAGGCGCTGGAGCGCGAGGAGATGGTGGCGCGCGATCCCGTGACGCGGCGCTATCGGCTGGGGCCGCTGGTCTTCGAGCTGGGACTCGCCGCCGCGGGCGATTTCAATCTGGTCGACGTCTGCAGGCCGTCGCTGCGGCGCCTGGCCGACGCCACCGGCGACACCGCATTCCTGTTCATCCGGCGCGGCCACGACGCGGTGTGCATCGACCGCATCCAGGGCCACTATCCCATCCAGACGCCGGTGGTCATCGTCGGCAGCCGCCAGCCCCTGGGCGTGAACGCCGGCGGGCTGGCGATACTGCAGGCCCTGTCCGAGGAGGAAGTGGCCGAGGCGGTGGCCGCGGTGTCGGCGCGGCTGGGCGCCTACGGCGAATTCGACGAGCTTGACTTGCGCCAGGCAGTGGTCGAGGCCCGCAAGCGCGGGTACGCGGCCATCGGGGAGAAGGCGGTGCCGGGCGTCACCGCGATCGGGTTGCCCGTGCGCAATGCGTATGGCGCGCCCGCCGCCGCGCTGACCATCGCGGCGACCTCCAATCGCATGACCGCGAAGCGCCAGCAGGAGATCCTGCCGGCCTTGCAGCAGGAAGTTTTGACGGTGCAGCGACTGCTATACCGTTAAACGCGTGGGAGAGGGGTGTAAAACAGAATCGCAGGGTTTTCCCTGGGTTTTCCCGTATGATGCTGCCTGCGCGCAGGCAGCGCACGGCTTCGCGCCAGAACGGCCGCCTGTCGATTCGCCCTCTCGCCCCATGGGAGGCGCGCTTCTTCCAAGCATTCATGCGATTTCGATTCAGCTTCCGGTCAGGCTGGATGCAGGGTCGCACCAGAAGGACAGACATGAAAAATCGTCTCACCCTGAGCATCGCCATCGCCATGCTCCTGGGGGTCGCCGTAGGCTACGCCTGCCACGCCAGCATCACCGACGCCACGGAACTCAAGGAGGTGGCGGGCTACTTCTCCATCGTCACCGACATCTTCCTGCGCCTGATCAAGATGATCCTGGCGCCGCTGGTTTTCTGCACCCTGGTGTCCGGCCTGGCGGGACTGGATAGCGGCAACGACGTCGGCCGCATTGGCCTGCGTTCGGTGGCCTGGTTCCTCTGCGCGTCGCTGATCTCCCTGGCCATCGGCCTGGTCATGGCCAACCTGACGCAGCCGGGCGCGGCCCTGCACCTGACGGCGGGCGCGGGCGAGGTGAACACCGGCCTGAACACGGCCGGCCTGAACGTGCGGGACGTCGTCACCCATGCCTTCCCGACCAGCGTGCTGGACGCGATGGCGCGCAACGACATCCTGCAGATCCTCGTGTTCTCGGTGTTCTTCGGCTTGGCCTTGAGCGCGCTAAAGCGCGACACCAAGGTCGCCTTCGTGATCCAGGCGGTCGACGGCCTGGTGCCCGTGATGCTGCGCCTCACGGACTACGTGATGCGCTTCGCCCCGCTGGGCGTGTTCGGCGCGATCGCTTCCGTCGTGACCCTGCGCGGTCTGGACGTCCTGTTCACCTACGGCAAGCTGCTGGGTTCCTTCTATCTGGCGCTGGTGATCCTGTGGGTGGTGCTGGTGGCGGTGGGCTACGCTTTCCTGGGCCCGCGCATCGGCGCGCTGCTCAAGGCGGTGCGCGAGCCGGCGATGATCGCCTTCTCCACCGCCAGCAGCGAGGCCGCGTTTCCGCGCCTGACCGAAAAGCTGGAGGAATTCGGCGTCGACAAGAAAGTGGTCGGCTTCACGCTGCCGCTGGGCTATGCCTTCAACCTCGACGGCTCGATGGTGTACCAGGCCTTCGCCGCGATCTTCATCGCCCAGGCCTTCGGCATCGACATGCCGGCCTCGCAGCAGGTGGTCATGCTGCTGATCCTCATGCTGAGCAGCAAGGGCATGGCCAGCGTGCCGCGCGGTTCGGTGGTCGTCGTCGCCGCGATCGCGCCGATGTTCGGCCTGCCCGCCGCCGGCGTCGCGCTGGTCCTGGCCATCGACCAGTTGCTCGACATGGGACGCACCATGACCAACGTGATCGGCAACAGCATCGCCACCGCCGTCATCGCGAAATGGGAAGAAAAGCGCCAATCCCAGGCCCCGGAGCTGGCGCGCGAAAGCGCGTGACGGATCGCGGTCGAGGCATTCTTGACGGGCGCGCATCGAGCGCCCGTCAGGTCCGGTAGCCGCCCGGCCAGCCCCGGGCAGGCCGCCTACCAGCGATATTTCAACGTCGCCACCACCGTGCGGCGCAAGCCGTAGTAGCAGCCGTTCACGCACGCCTGGATGTAGTTGTCGCGATCGAACAGGTTCTGCACGTTCAACGCCACGCTCGCGCCCTTCAGCGTCGGATTCATGCGGCCGAGGTCATAGCGGATGGCGGCGTCGACCAGGGTGAAGGACGGCACCTTCAGCGTATTGTTCTGGCTGTACGTCGGCCCCATGTAGCGCACCCCCATTCCCAGGTTGAGGCCGGCGAGCGCGCCCGTCAGGTCGTAGTCCCCCCAAGCAGAGAAGGCATTGAGCGGCACCCCGTAAAGGCGGTTGCCCTCGTCGCCGCTATTGGACTTGAGCACCGTGGCGTTGGTGTAGGCATAGGACGCCAGCAGGTGCATGCGCGGCGTCAGGTCCGTCTTCGCTTCCAGTTCGACGCCGCGCGATCGCGCTTCGCCGGTCTGGACGCTGTTGTAGGGGTTGTTGGGATCCGCGGTCAGCACGTCGTGCTGGCGCAGGTCATAGACCGCCGCGGTCAGCAGCGTCTTGCTGCCGGCGGGCTGGTACTTCACGCCGATCTCGTACTGGCGCCCGGTCGTGGGCTTGAAGGGCGCGCCGTAGGCGTTCGTGCCTATGGTCGGCTGGAATGAGGTCGAGTAGCTGGCGTACGGCGCGACGCCATTGTCGAACTTGTACAGCAGGCCGGCGCGCCAGGTGTAGGCGGCATTGCGCTGCCGCGACGTCGCGCCGTCGGACAGGTAGTCCTCGGTCGAGGTGCGCGCCCAGTCGCGCCGCACGCCCAGCGTGGCGCGCCAGCGGTCCAGCGCCAGCTCGTCCTGCGCGTACACGCCGAGCTGGCGGAGCGTTTGCCGGTTGTCGAGGTAGGTGTCGGCTTCCGTGTAGGCGGGCAGCGCCTGGCGGAAATCCGGGGCCGAGATGTCCAGCGACGGCGCCAGGCCGTCGGTCTCGCGGTCGCGCGCGCGGGTGCCCTGGTAGTTCACGCCGAACAGCAGGTCGTGCCGCACCGGCCCCGTGACGTAGCGGCCCTGCAACTGGTTGTCGATGCCGAAGGTGTGGAGGCGATTGCGGTCCTGGAATTTGTCGCGCACCAATTCCGTGCCGTCGAGCGAGTCGCCCTGGACGCTGTCGAAGGCGAAGGACATATTCGTATAGCGGACGTTCTGCTTGAACGTCCAGTCGCTGTTGAAGGCATGCCTGAATTCGTAGCCGACCGAGGCCTCGCGGTTGGAGGTGCGGTCGAAACCGAGGTCGCCCGTGAACATGCTGTCCGAGATGCGTCCTTGCGGGTTGTGCAGGAGCGTGCCCTGCGCGGGCAGCTTGTTCCAGAACCCGGAATGCGGGTCGTTGCGGTAGTTGGCGAGCAGGGTGAAGGAGGTGTCGGCGTCGGGACGGAAGGTCAGCGATGGCGAGATATCGATCCGGCTTTGCCGCGCGCGGTCCACCTGCGTGCCGGTGTTGAAGGCGATGCCGGTCACGCGGTAGAGCCAGCGCTTGTCCGTGTCGACGGGACCGCTGAAGTCGAAGCCGCCGCCGATGCGGCCGTAGTTGCCGGTCTGCAACTGGATTTCGTGCAGCGGGTCCTCGGTGGGACGCTTGCCGACATAGCTGACGATGCCGCCGGGCGTGACCTGTCCGTAGAGCATGGACGCCGGTCCGCGCACCACCTCGACGCGCTCCAGCATGTAGGGATCGATGAGGGAATTGACGAAGGTGCCGTGCACCAGGGGCAGGCCGTCCAGGTACTCGTCGGCGATGAACCCGCGTATCGTGGCCAGCGTGGCGCGCGTGTCGGCGCCGTTGCTGTCGGTCACCGTGCTGGCGCTGTAGCGCACCGCCTGGTTGATGGAGGTCGCGCCCTGGGCGTCCATCTGGTCGCGGGTCACCACCGAAATGGATTGCGGCGTTTCGATCAGCGGCGTGTCGGTCTTCGTGCCCGAGGCGCTGCGTTGCGCCACGTAGCCGTCCACCGGACCCCACGCGGATTCCTGCACCGCGCTTCCCGTCACGGAGACCTCCGGCAGGTCGGCGCTGGACGCCACCCGGCTCAGCCGGATGGTGTTGCCCTGGCGGGTATAGGTGATCGGCGAGCCGCGCAGGAGTTCGCGCAGGGCCTGTTCCGGCGTGTAGCGGCCCGTGACGGCGGGGGCGGGCAGGCCGCGCACCAGGTCGGACGCATAGAGGAACTGCAACGATGTCTGTTGTCCCAGTTGCAGCAAGGCGTCGCTTAGGGATTGCCGGGGCAGGTTGATTTCGACCGTGGCGTCCTGGGCATGCGCGAGGACGGGGACGGACATCAGGCCCAGGGACAGCGCGAAGGCCAGGGGCGTGAGCAGGGCCGGCAGCGCGGCGCGGCGGCGACGCCCCGCCGCGCGGGCGGCGGGAAGAGGGAGGGTCACGGAGGGATTCCTTGTTCGGAGTCGATGCGGTGTGGGTGGCAACCCTTTGGCCAAAGGTGTCCAGAGGCCGGCAAGCCCCTTCAATCGTTAGGACGGAACACCCCGCGGGAACCCTGAACGAAATCCCAAAGAAAATTGTAACGACGGCTGCCGACGTCGACGCCGACGCCAAAGCCAAAGCGGAAACCGAGCCGAGCCGATCAGCGCCGAGTCAAGCGGCGCAGATCTAGCCACGCGGAGCCAGGCGCGGCCGGAACCCGCCCGGCTCGCGGCCGTTCAGCGGGAATAGGCGAGATCGACGCCGCCATCGGCGCGCGGCCTGACGCTCACCGGCAAGGTGGCGGCAAGCGCCTGCAGGAAGCCCGGGCCGTCCTGCGTGCTGAAGACGCCGGCCATGCTGAGACGGGCCAGGCGGCTGTCGGCAATGTGGATCGGGTGCTCCAGGTAGCGGTTCATCTCGGCGACCACATCCTGGAGCGGACGGTCCTTGAACACCACCTTGCCCTGGCGCCACGCCGTCACCGCGGCGACGTCGACGCGGTCCACCGGCAACGCCTGGCCGGCCCTGGTCCCGGCGCCCAGGCCTGCCGTGAGGGCGACGCGCTCGCGCCGCCACCAATGGCCCGTCGTGACTTCCACCGACCCGGATTGCACCGTGACGCCGACGTCCTCGCCCTCGCGGCGCACGTCGAATTCCGTGCCGGTCACGCGCACGGCGGCCGCGCCCGCGTCCACGATGAAGGGCCGCGCCGTGTCCTTCGCCACCAGGAACATCACTTCGCCTTCGGCCAGCGCGACATGGCGCTCGCGGTCGAAGTAGCGCACCGTGACGCGGCTGCGGGTGTTGATGTCGAGCGTGGATCCATCGGGCAGCGTCTCCCGGCGCCGTTCGCCCGGACGCGTCGAGAATTCCGCGGCATAGCGCGCCGGCCCCGAACGCTGTTGCCAGCCCCAGAAGCCGCCGGCGGCGGCGAGGGCGCAGAGCGACATCCCGCTGGCCAGCCAGGCCCGCCGCGCGCTGGACGGTGACCGCCGGGCGCCGGGTTCCGGCGCCTGGAGCAGATCCTCCACGTCCTCCGGCCGCAGTTCGCCCGCCGCCCGCCAGATGTTTTCCAGCGCCCGGTATTCGTGCTCGTGCGCGGCCGCCGCCTGCCGCCATTGCTGGAACCTGAGCTGCTCGGCCGCGCTGAAATTGCCCGAATGCACGCGCGCGAACCAATAGGCGGCGGCGTCGCGCGGGTGGGACGGCAGGGCGGATTCGGTGGCGGTCATAGCGGGGCGCCGGCGGGCCGGGGCGATTTTCCTCTCATGGGATAAGACGTTCCACGGGGCGGGAACCCTGACTCAGTGCGGGGCATGATGTTTTAACCGCTCCCGCAGGTGCCGTGTGGCGCGAATCATGTATTTTTCGACCATATTGACCGAGATGCCCATGCGCTGCGCGATCTCCTCCTGCGTATAGCCTTCCAGCCGGTGCCATAGAAAGACCTGCCGGCATTTCACCGGCAGGTCCAGCAGCGCCGTCTTCAGGTCGGCCACCAATTGCGCGGTGCGCGGCGCGGCGTCCGGATCGGAAACCACGGGATGGTCGGGTTCGGGCAGGTCGTGCAGCGGCACGCGATCGAGAACCTGGCTTTGGCGATGAATGTCGATCAGCCGGTTGTGCACGCTGCGATGCAGATAGCCGCGCGGGTATTCGACCGCGGCGGCGCGGCCATCCAGCAGGTTGGCGATGGCGTCGTGCGTGGCGTCCTCCGCGTCATGCCGGGAGTCGGCGCGGCGCGTCCAGGTGCCCAGCAGCTCGCCGTAATAGGCGAGCCAACCTTTCTTGGAGGGGGGCGTGGACATGAGGGAGCGCGAAGATGCACGAAATCGTGGATTATTGTTGAAAACAATTATCATTACAACAACTGTATCCACGATCCACGGCGTGGGCGCAACGTCGGAATGTCCGGTTCAACGGCGCGCAACACGGCAACACGGCAACACGGCAACACGGCAACACGGCAACGCGGCCACGCAGCCGGACCGCGCCCGCGAAGCCTCTTGCTTCGGCTCCTCTTACTTCGGCTCGATGCCGGGCCGGGCGCGGTAGGCGTTCCGCGGCTTGGGCCGCGGGATGGACGACAGGACGATGGCCAGCACGATCAGGAACCCACCGACCAGGGCCAGCGCCGGCAGGCGCTCGCCGGCGAGACGGCCGAACAGGCCGGCCCAGATGGGCTCGCCCGCGTAGATGATGGCCGCGCGCGAAGCGTCGACCGTCTTCTGCGCCCAGTTCATCGCCACCTGGATCAGCGCGCTGGCGCAACCCAGTCCGCCGGCGAAGGCCGCCAGTTCCCAGGACAGCGCCGGCGCGTCGTGCTCGCCCACCAGGGGCCGCAGCGCGAAGGCGAAGATCGCGGTGAACGCCAGTTGCGCCACCGTCACGCAGCGCACGTTCACGCGCGAGGCGTAGTGGCTGATGGCGCTGATTTCCAGCGCGAAGGCCACCGCCGCCACCAGCGTCAGCGTCTGCCCCAGGTTGAAGGACAAGGCCAGCCCGGCGCCGCCGTCGGCGAAGCACAGCATGCCCGCGAAGGCGCACGCCACGCCCACCAGGCACATGGCATGGGGCGGCCGCCGCCAGAACAGCCATTGCAGCAGCGGCACCAGGGGAACGTACAGCGCCGTGAGAAATCCCGATTCGCTGCTGGCCACGTGCTGCAGTCCCATGGTCTGCAAGCCGTAGCCCGTGACGATGCAGGCGCCGATGACGGCGCCGGCGCGGATGTCGCGCCAGGCGATGCCGCGCAGCGCGCGGCGCGAGACCAGTCCCACCGCCAGTGCCGCCGCCGCGAAGCGGCAGCCCACGAAGAACAGCGGCGTGCTGTAGGCCAGGGCATGCTGGACCGTGAGGAAGGTCAGGCCCCAGATCATGGTGACGCCGACCAGCGACAGTTCGGGCAGGCGGCGGGCCAGGGCGCCGCCTGGCGGGGACGAGAGGCGGTCGGAGTGGTTCACGGACGGCAAGTCCTACAGGCAAGCGTAGGCCGCGCGCACCAGGCTCTCCACCACCGGCGTCACGCCGCCGGCCAGGTCCTCGCGCAAGGCGTAGGGGTAGGACTCGTTCATGTAGGTGGACTGGCACATTTCCAGTTGGATGGCGTGCACGTTCCGCGCGGGGTCGCCGTAGGCGCGCGTGATGTAGCCGCCCTTGAAGCGGCCGTTGATGGCCCAGGTGTAGGGGCAGTCCTGTTCCAGGCGCGCGCGGATGGCCTGTTCCATGGCCGGCGCGCAACTGTCGCCGCCGGCGGTGCCGATGTTCAGGTCGGGCAGCTTGCCGTCGAACAGGCGCGGCAGCACGCTGGCGATGGAGTGGCCTTCCCACAGCATGACCTTGCCGTGCCGGGCGCGCAGGCGATCGATCTCGGCGCGCAACTGGTCGTGATAGGGCTGCCAGTAGGTCCGCAGGCGGCGCGCGCGCTCGGCGTCAGTCAGCACCGACTCGTCCTTGTACAAGGGCGTGCCGTCGAACGCGAGGGTGGGGCACAAACCGGTCTTGGTCTGGCCGGGGTAGAGGTTGCCGTCGTCGGGCGAGCGGTTCAGGTCCACCACGTAGCGCGAATAGCGCGCCCACAGGAAGGACGCGCCGATGCTTCGGGCGAAGGCATACAGGGTGTCCAGGTGCCAGTCGGTATCGCCCGAGCGCAGGCCGGTCTCGGTCATGTGGGGCTTCTGCTCGTCGGCGATCAGGCTGCCCAGGTGGGGAATGGAAATCAGCAGCGGCGCCGTGCCGCGTTCGAAGTGGAATATTTCGCTCATGCTGTCCTGCGTGGAAGGCGGGCCGCCGGGACCGGACGGCCGCGGCGGCGGGATGAGGGACCGGAAAAAACCGGAAATCAGGGGACCGATTGTATTGCGCTCCGGCCATGGCGGATTTCCGGGGACGCGCGCCGGGCATGCCCCTTGCGCCATGGATACCGAAGCCGCCGATTTCCGGCGGTAGCGAAAGGAGCGTTCATCATGAACAAGGACCAAGTGAAGGGTGTGGGCGAACAGGTCAAGGGCAAGGTCAACGAAACCGTCGGCAAGGTCACCGGGAACAAGTCCCAGGAACTGAAGGGTGACGTTCAGCAAGGCATGGGCAAGGCCCAGAAGGCATGGGGCGACGCCAAGGAAGAAGCCAAGGACCAAGCCAAGGACGACGCCGCCGTCCGCAAGCCGCACTGATGATGGGCGCCCATCCGGATTGATGGGGAAGGGCGCGCCGGCCGGCGCGCCTCGCCGTGAATCCATGAAACAGGGCACGCGCCCCGCGCAAGACGCTGGCGGGGCGCGTGCCCTTTTGCTTGCTTTTCCGCGGCGGCTTGTCTCGTCCCCGCTTGCCCGTCCCCTTCACGCGCCTTGCCATGGCCGGCGCATGAAGGGGACTGGGCGTCTCTCCCCGGGCTACGGCGCGCCGCCGCCGGTTTTACCGCCTTGCGCGTCGCCGCCGTCTTTCTTGCTCGTCCTTGTCTTCTTCACCGTATCCCGCACGATGGCGGCCGCCTCGCGCGCGGGCTCCGGCGTTTCCTCGTCGGTCAAGGCTTCCTCCAGCTTGTCGAAGACGCGCTGCGTCGCCCCCTTGGCTTGCAGGGAGAACAGCAGCAGCGAACGACCCGTCACCTGGTAGACGTCGCCCGAGGCGAATTCCGGCAACTCGGCCCGCACCGGCGCGTTGGTGTCGATCAGGCAGGTCCAGCGGTCGTTGCCGGGGATCTCCGGCAGGGTGAAGTCCACCACGTCGTGATAGGCGTTGAAGATCAGCAGCAGCGTGGCGTCGGAGGCGGGCCGGCGTATGCCGGTGGCGCGCGCGCGGCCGTCGATGACCAGGCCGAAGCAGCGCATATTGGTGTCCGCCCATTGCTCGTGCGTAAGTTCCTGGCCCGACGAGCTCAGCCATTTGACGTCGGCCACGTCCATGCTCTCGTCGTAGTCGCCGGTCAGGAAGCGGCCCCGCCGCAGCACCGGCAAGGTGTGGCGCAAGGTGGTCAGCTTGCGCACGAACTCGATCAGGGCCAGCCCGTCCTCGCCGATTTCCCAGTCGACCCAACTGATGTCGTTGTCCTGGCAGTAGGCGTTGTTGTTGCCCTGCTGGGTGCGCCCGAATTCATCGCCGGCCACGATCATCGGCGTGCCCTGGGAGAACAGCAGGGTGGCGAGCATATTGCGTTTCTGCCGTTCGCGCAGCGCGCGGATGTCCGGGTCGTCGGTCGGGCCCTCGGCGCCGCAATTCCAGGAACGGTTGTCGGAATGCCCGTCGCGGTTGTCCTCGCCGTTGGCCTCGTTGTGCTTGTCGTTGTAGGAAACCAGGTCGTTCAGCGTGAAGCCGTCGTGCGCGGTCAGGAAGTTGACGCTGGCCCAGGGGCGCCGGCCGCCGTGGTTGAAGTCGCCGCCGGAGGCCGTGATGCGGCTGGCCAATTCCGGCGCCATGCCGTCGTCGCCTTTCCAGAAGGCGCGCGTGGTGTCGCGGTAGCGGTCGTTCCATTCGGCCCAGCCGGGCGGGAAGTTGCCCACCTGGTAGCCGCCGGGACCGCAGTCCCAGGGCTCGGCGATCAGCTTGACGCTGGACAGGATGGGATCCTGGCGGCAAGCCTTGAGAAAGCCGCTGTTGTAGTCGAAGCCGTCCGGCTCGCGCGCCAGGATGGTGGCGAGGTCGAAGCGGAAGCCGTCGACGTTCATTTCCGTCACCCAGTAGCGCAGGCTGTCCATCACCATCTGCAGCACGCGGGGATGCGACAGGTTCAGCGTATTGCCGGTGCCGGTATCGTTGATGTAGTAGCGCTTCTGGTCGGGCAGCAGGCGGTAGTACGAGGCATTGTCGATGCCGCGGAAGGACAGCGTCGGCCCCAGCTCGCTGCCTTCTGCCGTATGGTTGTAGACCACGTCCAGGATGATCTCCAGGCCGGCTTCGTGGAAGCGGTCGATCATCTGCTTCAACTCGGTGATGGCGCCCGGCGCCTGCGAGAAATAGCGGGGGTCGGGGGCGAAGAAGCCGATGGTGTTGTAGCCCCAGTAGTTGGTCAGGCCCTGGTCCAGCAGATGGCTGTCGTTGAGGAAGACGTGGATGGGCAGCAGCTCCACGGAGGTCACGCCCAGGCTCTTGATGTGGTCGATGACCGCGTCGCGTGCCAGGCCGGCGAAGCTGCCGCGCAGCGCCTCCGGCACTCCGGGATGGCGCATGGTGTAGCCGCGCACGTGGGTCTCGTAGAAGATGGTGCGTTCCCACGGCACGCGCACGCGCGTGGCGTGCGTCCAGGTGAAGCGCTGGTCCACCACACGGCACTTGGGCACGAAGGGCGCGCTGTCGCGCTCGTCGAAGCTGAGGTCGCCCTGTTCGTCGCCCAGGGTGTAGCCGAAGACGGCGGGGTCCCATTTCAATTCGCCGACATAGGCCTTGGCATAGGGGTCGAGCAGCAGCTTGTTGTGATTGAAGCGGTGACCGTTCTCCGGTTCGTAGGGACCGTATACGCGATAGCCGTAGACCGTTCCCGCCGTCAGGCCGGCGACGTGGACGTGCCAGATTTCATCGGTGAATTCCGGCAGGGTGATGCACTCGATCTGCTGTTCGCCGAGTTCATCGAACAGGCACAGGTCGACTCTGGTGGCATGGGCCGAGAAAAGCGCGAAATTGACGCCGTTTTCGGTCAGGGTCGCGCCCAGGGGGAAGGGCGAGCCTTCGGTGATTCGAGGTTGATTGGGCATGGCCGGGGATCCGTGGCGGACGCGCCTGGAACCAGGCGCGGGGTTGGCTGTCAGCAAGCCCCGTGCCCGAACTATGTCCCTGTTTTTTGCCCGGGCGTTTCCTCGCCGATGACGATTTTCTCGATGTCCTCGGCGGGGGCCGGACGACCGAGCAGGTAGCCTTGCAGCGAATCGCAGCCGAGTTGCGTCAACAGGGCCTGCTGGTCGCCGGTCTCGACCCCCTCGGCGACGATGTTCAGGTTCAACGTTTCGCCCAGCGCGATGATGGACGAAACGATGGCGGCGTCCTCGCTGCCGGCCTTCAGGTCGCTGATGAAGCCGCGGTCGATCTTCAGTTCGCTGGCGGGCAGGCGCTTCAGGTACAGCAGGCTGGAATACCCGGTGCCGAAGTCGTCGATGGAAATGCGCACGCCCAGTTCGCGCAGGCGTTGCAGCGTGACGAGGCTGGCCTCGACGTCGTGCATGGCGGTGGTCTCGGTGATCTCCAGCACCAGCAGGTCGGCGCCGATCCGGTGGCGTTCCATGGCGCCGTGCACGGCGGGGACGAAATTGGCGTGGGAGAACTGCACCGGCGAAATGTTCACCGCCATGGTCAGGTCGGTGCGGCCGCGGGCGCGCCAGTCCGCCAATTGGCGGCACGCCTCGTCGACCACCCACTCGCCGATCGCCACGATCTGGCCGGTGCGTTCGGCCAGGGGAATGAAGTCGTCGGGCATGACCAGGCCGCGCGTGGGGTGGCGCCAGCGCAGCAGCGCTTCGACGCCGGTCAGCGGGCCGGCCGGGGCGCGGAATTTCGGCTGGTAGTGCAGTTCGAATTCCTGGCGCTTGAGCGCCAGCCGCAGGTCCTGCAACAGCGCCAGGTGGCTGGCGCTGTTGGTTTTCATGGAGGTCTCGAAGAAGCAATACTGGTTGCGGCCCAGCGACTTGGCGCGGTACATCGCCGTGTCCGCGAACTTGAGCAGATCTTCCGGCGTGTGGGCGTCGTCGGGATAGAGGGCGATGCCGATGCTGACCGTCACCAGCAGGTCGTGCCCATGGATGGTGACCGGCTCGTCGATCATGCGCACCAGTTCGTCGGCCAGCGCGGCCGCATCGCGCGGTTGCTTCACCGAGGCGACCAGCACGAACTCGTCGCCGCCCACCCGGGCGACCGTGTCCTGCGCGCGCACGGCTTGCCGGATGCGTCCGGCCACCTGCATCAGCAACTGGTCGCCGGTCTGGTGGCCGAAGGAGTCGTTGACGCCCTTGAAGCCGTCGAGGTCGAGGAACATCACCGCGACCTGGTTGCCGCCCGCCTCGGCATGCTCCACCGCCTGCTTCAGCCGGTCGCCCAGCAGGAGCCTGTTGGGCAGCTTGGTGAGATTGTCGTGCAGCACCAGGTGCGACAGTTCCTCGTTGGCCTCCGCCAGCGAGCGCGACAGGCGGGCGGTGCTGATCTCCAGCCGCAGATCCAGCACCGACGTGACCAGGGCCACGCTGAGCACGGCCAAGGTGGCCACGACGATGGGCATGGACAGGCCGGTGGTGTTCAGGCCGCCCCCGGCGGCGGCCGCGCAGATGGTGCCCAGGGGGAAGCTGGCGGCCGCCATGCCCGTGTAGTGCATGGCGACGATGGCCAGGCCATCAGCACGGCCGCGCCCACGCGCAGCAGGCGCACGTGCTTGCCGTGCCGGCGCAATCGATGGGCGATCCACAGGGCCGCGCCCGCCGCCAGCACGGCGATGACGACGGAGGCCGCGACCAGCCGCGGCGTGTAGTCGATGCCCGGCTGCATCCGCATCGACGCCATGCCGGTGTAATGCATGACGGAAATGCCCGCGCCCATCAGGAGGGCGCCGGCCAGCAGGTGGGGCCACGGCAGGCGGTCGCGGCTGGCCAGCCACAGCGCCAGCATGGAGGCGCCGATGGCGACCAGCAGGGACCACAGCGTCAGGGGCAGGTCGTAGGCCAGCGCGATGGGCAGGCTGAACGCGATCATGCCGATGAAGTGCATGGACCAGATGCCGATGCCCAGCGCGGTGCCGCCGCCCAGCAGCCACCAGCGGGCCGCGATCCGGCCGACGCTATGGATGCGCCCGACCAGGTCGAGCGCGGTGTACGACGCCAGCAGCGCGACCAGGATCGAGCACAACACCAGCGGTGTGTTGTAGCTACCGGATAGCATCGACTATCTCCTACTACCTATACCTATGCCAGCCGGGGAGCGGGCCGCGCGCGTCCTGATTCCCGGGATCGGCCGTCGCGGGGACCACCCTGACCCATAACTGACAAAATGTGAAATTTGGCGAAAAGACCGCCATCATGTCACTTTTCCAGTCCTACTTGCTGAAAAGGCCT